>JAGAKR010000016.1 GCA_017625535.1 Bacteroidales bacterium
AGTTACCGCAGATAAGTTCATACAAATGAGGAATGATGCAACGGGCGACCGTGTTAATTATCGCGTAAAGGAATCTTTCGACATTGCCGGTAAATACACCTATCTGAACTCTGCAGTGAGAGTAGATGCTGAAGCAGGCAAGACCGCTCTTCAACTTCCCGAAGGTATTCTCTTCGACGGTCAGAACTATATTCCAGTAGAAGCATTGCACGGCGACCGCATCGTAGAGCAGATGAAGAAGTTCTTCGCTGATGCTACCTTCGCTGCTGATGGTAAACTCAACCACACGATCGATGGAGAAGCAAAGGTAAAGAACTACACCCTCGATGGCAACAACCTTGTGTTCAATCTCTATGAAGGTAGCGAAGTATATAAGGTAAATGCCACTACCTTCCCGGACGAGGACGGCGACCGCCTCTTCATCATCATTCCGAAGCAAGCGGCTTGGATGGGTGGTTTTGTAGAACTCATCGAAAAGGAAAACACAGGCCTGAAGATGACCGAAGCGCAAATCAAGGAGCTGGAAACCGAATTCTTGACTACCTTCGATACCTTCACCGTTATCTTGAGCTTGAGCAAGAAGTGAATTATTTTTAGCGCACAGCTATAGAAAATCGCTCATTTCTTCGATGAAATGGGCGATTTTTGCATTTTAGGGGTGTTTTTTTACCCTTGAAGAATGGATGTTTTGTCTGAAATTGTATATCTGCACCATAAACAAACTGCACCCATCGGCTGAAGGAGCAAAAATGAATATTATCGGGAAGAATTTGTATTTTTACAACGGATTGGAATAGATTATTGCTTATGAAAACAATTGAGGTTGTTGCGGCAGTTATACGTAAAGGCAGTACTTGCCTGGCCACACAGCGGGGTTATGGTGAGTTTGAGGGGTTGTGGGAGTTTCCAGGCGGAAAGATTGAGCCTGGCGAGACTCACCAGATTGCCCTTAAAAGGGAAATTCAGGAGGAACTGGGTATAGATATAACAATTGGGGAGTTGCTATGTACAACTGATTATGATTACCCGTCATTCCATTTGAGGATGCATTGCTACCTGTGCAGTTTGGCTACAGACAATATTGAACTCAGAGAGCATAAGTCTGCCCGCTGGCTTACTGCAGAAACACTTGATACTGTAAAATGGCTCCCTGCAGATAAAGAGGTAATTGATAAATTGAAGGAAATTATGGATAACAGAAGATACACCCCAGAGATGATTACAGAACTTGGGGAGAATGAGATTTTTGTATTTGGAAGTAATTTGGCTGGTGCACACGGTGGGGGTGCAGCGCGTGTGGCATACAATAAGTTCGGAGCCGTTTGGGGTCAAGGTGTAGGGCTTCAGGGTCAGTCTTATGCCATTCCAACTATGCATGGCGGCGTAAAGGAGATAAAGCCATACGTTGATGAGTTCATAGAGTATGCTTCAAATCATGCGGAATATACTTTCCTTGTAACTAAAATAGGATGCGGTATTGCCGGTTTTGCAATAGAGGAGATTGCCCCGCTGTTTGCCGAGGCTGTAAAATTGCAGAATGTTGTTCTGCCGAAGGAGTTTGCAGAAATAATCTTCCCCGTGCAGAAATAGCCCCTTGGGCGCACCAACAGCCTACCCCAGATGCGCCACAACCTTTTTCCAGTTGCCGTAGCCCAAGTCTGAAGGTTTTATCATCAGATTCAAACAACCCTCAAATTCTACAGGGAAGTTTTCTGCCGCAACAAGTTGGAGGAAGTTAATCATATCGGGGTACTTCCCAGCCACCTCTGCAGATGCAGGGGTTCCAAGGAGTTTCAGGCATTTTTCGTCGGGAGTACACTCAGAGAAAACCATCTCCATTTCACGTTCTGTAAGGGGCTGGTCATCGTCATCTACCATCATGCAGGTCTGGAAGGTCTCAAAGTTTATGCTTTTGGCATATTTTACCACAAAGTGCCCTTTGGACCACTCCCCTGCCCCGTTGCAAGTAGGTGAATCATACCCTATCCATTTGTCTATTGCCGCAAAGAAATAGAGCATCCCCTCGTGGGGCAGCCTGTTCTCAGGGTCAAACGGTGCAATGTCATCGCAGTTAATCTGGCAGATGAAAGTAAGGGGGTAATCAAATGTCTCCCCGTCCTGGGTTACCTCAATTGTAGGGTATTGCATATTTTCCGGCATATCCGGATCCCCCCACCATTTGCTGCCGCAGAACAATATCTTTTCAGTGGGTTGGAGTGTAATTTTAATTGCCATAATAATCAAAAAAATCCCACCCAACCCGTAAGGTATGAGTGGAAAAACTGTAAATTATTTTTTCTTTTTAAAAAGATCCTTTCCTTTGTTCAACAGGGCTTTTCCTTTCTCCTTTGCCTTGTCCACAACATTGCCTTCCTCCGGGCCGCCGTCCGGGCCGCCATTTTTGGCTCCGGTCATCTTTGAATATAACTTTTGCTGCTCCTCTGTAAGGAATCCATATACAGTGGTAAAATCCGGTCCCTTTTCTGTAGCAGTCTGCGTCTTCAGGTTCATATCCGGAGTAATCTGCAGATTTGGATCTGTAATTATGGTCATTGTTATATACTTGGTGTTAAGATCATAATTGGGATACAGGTCAAAAGTCTCCTTGTTGCCCTCCTTCCTGTAGTTCTTCATTATCATTGATCCATCACTGTCTCCATCATAATAGAATATCATAGCCGAACGGTCAATCCAGTTTCTCATCCTGAATGACATCCCTTCTTCTGTATAAAAATAAATAGGTTCCTTCTGGGCATAAGCGGTAAAACACAAGCCCATCAACATTGCAACTGCAAACAATAATTTTTTCATAGGTCCAATCAATAAAATGTTTATGGAATAAAGGTAAGTAATTTATCGGGAAGAAACCAGATACATACTGAAGAATTTCCATATCTCCCCCGCAGTATCCATATCCTCATTGAACCAGGAGTGCACCCCATCCACCACCTCATAGAGCCAGACCTGAGGTGCATTTTTCTTCCCGACAAATCTATGGGCAATCACCTGGTGCGCCCCATCACCCTTTAGCGGCAGATTCTCCACCACCTCATTGCGGCAGCCGTTGCGCCTTACCCAATACTCCACAGCATCAGGGACCGCAATATAGGCACCCCATCCCCCTTTGTTCTGCAGGTCACCTGTCCACTCGGAAACCTTGTCATTTGTACCGTGTATCTCAAACAGAGGAATCTTCCTGGTACGCTTGTACTCCTGCGGCATCCACTCCATCGTAAGCCCTGCAATTGGTGCCACAGCCTTGAATGTCTCCTGGCCGCAATATGCCATCAGATAACACATCTCTCCGCCGTTCGACATACCTGTACAGAAGGTGTTCTCTGCACTCAATCCATACTCTTTCTGTAGTTGCTCCGCCAGTTTGCACAGGAACGAGACATCATCCACCTCCATATTCTCCTGGAAAGGATACCCCACATTCCAGCAAGGGTTTCCCCTCCCGTCCTTTGCCCCCTGAGGGTAACAAACTGCAAAACCATATTTCTCAGCCGCCTCACTGAACCCTTTGTCATCCACATGCTCTATCCTTGCACCATACCCGTGCAATACAAATACAAGCGGTGCACCCTGCTGCAGGCCTTCCGGAGCATAGAATTTATAACTCCTCTCCAGTCCGTCAAACACACCGGTAAAAACTTCCCCTTTCTCCTCCTGTATCTCCAGTTCCACCATCACAGGCCTGTGGTCTGATGCCATAGGCTCCGCAATCACCTCTGCCTTCAAAACCTTATAATCGGGGGCACCTTTTTTCAGAAGGGCAATGTAATCCAGGGTTCTGTCGGGAAGAGGGGCTGGAAATGTCATCTCTGCAATGTTGTTGAGCAGATGGAAATCCTTCTGTAACCCTTTTATGAATGGGCTGCCAGGAAGATCATTCATATCTCCTGCCAGGAAGAGGGGCTTTGTGCTCTCTCCTGCAATCTTCTTTATAATTTCCAACGAGGCCATCCTGTCCTCTTCTGTGAGGGAAAGGTGGGTGCAGGCAAACAGGTAATCCTCAAACTCCGCAACCAGAAGGGCTCTCTGCTCCTCCCTGCCGGGAAGGCTGTACCCTTTGAAACTTAAAGGTTTCTCTTTTGAAAGAACGCCTATTCCATACTTACCTCCGCCAAACTCAATTGCCGGGAAATAAGTAGGGTGCATATTTACGCGTGACGCAATCTCACCAAGCACATACTTTTTCCCGTAACGGACGGTCATACTGTCCAACTCCTGCACAGCAACCACATCAGGGGCAGCCTCAAGGATAACTTTTGCAACTCGTCCGAAATCAACGGCATTATCCATACCTTTTGCATTGCGGACATTATAACTCATTATTTTAAGCGGACCGGCTGCAAAAACTGCTGTAAGCGAAAGCAGCAGAACAAGCATTAAAGAGAAAATCTTCTTCATAAAAACAACAATTATAGGGTTACAGGCAAATATAGCAATTAAACCGGCCGGAAATTCCCTTTTTTTTCCCAACTTTATAGTTTGTAACGAATAACACAATAAATACTATACTATGAAAATTGTAAGAAACATCTCATTATTGCTTCTTGCCGGAGCAATATCAGTGCCTGTATTTGCACAGAAAGGCAAAAAGGCGGAGGAAAAGCCGCAGGGCTATGTATTTACAACGGTAAAGGCAAATCCTGTAACAGAAGTGAAGGACCAGAACGAAACCGGTACCTGCTGGTGCTTTGCAGGAATCAGTTTCCTTGAGAGCGAGGCCATAAAAAAAGGTGCCCCACAGGATCTCAACATCTCTGAAATGTTTGTTGTGTCAAAATCCTACACAGGAAGGGCAATCAAATATGTAAGGTTGGACGAGCACCTTAAATTTGCATCTGGCAGCGACTTTGGCGATGTGCTTTCTGTATTTGCAGAAGACGGCCTTGTTCCCGACAGCGTTATGCCAGGCCTCAACTACGGCGAAAAGGCACACATCCACTGGGAACTTACAGAGGTACTGAACGGATATGTAAAGGCAGCAGCCAAAAACCCCAACAGGAAACTCTCAACAGCGTGGGTGAACGGATTCAACAACATAGTTGCCGCATACCTTGGAGCAACCCCGGAGAAATTCACATTTGAGGGGAAGGAGTATACCCCAAAAACATACGCACAATCTCTTGGCATCAATCCGGATGACTACATCCTCATCACCTCATACACCCATACCCCATTCTATGAGAAAATGGTTCTTGATGTTCCCGACAACTGGAGATGGTCTGAATACTACAATGCACCGCTGGATGAAATGGTGGAGATAATGGACTATGCCATTGAGAACGGCTATACAGTAGGCTGGACAGCAGATATGAGCGAGAAGAGTTGGGGCGATGTGCCAACCATCCCTGATGTTGAGGCAAACCAGAAAGCAGCCGGATCAGACGAGGCAAAATGGATTGGAGTGAGCAGAGAGGAGAAAGAGGCAGCCCTATACAACCGCAACTCACCTGGTCCTGAGAAAAAGATTACCCAGGAGATGCGCCAGATTGCATACGACAACAAAGAGACAACAGACGACCACGCAATGCACATCTTTGGAATAGCAAAAGACCAGAACGGCACCAAATACTATATGGTAAAGAACTCCTGGGGCCCTTCAAACAAATACAACGGCAACAATTATGCATCAGAGTCTTACGTAAGATACAAGACAATGAACATAATGGTTAACAAGGCAGCCGTACCTGCACACATCCTCAAGAAACTTGGATTGTAATCATACAGCATAGAAAAAGAAATGCCGGATCCTCCAAAGGTCCGGCATTCTTTATTTATTCAATATTAATCTACCTGGTTGAATTTATCTTCTTCTCATACGTATCGGTTATGAGGGTAAGGGCTCCATCACCGGTAACATTGCAGGCAGTTCCAAAACTGTCCTGAAGTGCAAAGATGGTAAGGAGAAGGGCTGTACCCGCCTCATCAAAATGAAGCACAGAAATAATAAGGCCCAAAGAAGCCAGCACTGTACCGCCAGGAACGCCAGGGGCACCAATTGCAAAGAGTCCCAGCATCATTATGAACAATACCAGAGTGAACGGATCCGGCATTGTACCATAAAGCAACTGTGATACAGTCATTACAAATACCGTCTCTGTTAGGATGGAACCGCACAGGTGTATGTTTGCAAAGAGCGGAACCGTAACATCACTTATCTCCTTGCGCAGCACAGGGCTTTTGTGGGCACAATCCAAAGCCACACCAAGAGTTGCGGCAGAAGACATAGTTCCAAGTGCGGTAAAGTAAGCTGGTCCGTAGAACTTGAGCACCTGCCAACTGTTCTTGCGTGAATATATTGCTGCAATTCCATAGAGCAATGCAAGCCAGATATAATGGCATACAATTACCACAAGAAGTATTGAAAGGAATACCGGCAACTGAGTTGTAACGGCACCCTGATAACTCAAAAGACAGAAATTGGCAAAGATGAATACTGGAAGCACCGGCAACAGTATTTTCTTTACAAGTTCAAGCACCATCTTCTGGAAAATGTCAAGCAGACGGGAGAACTCATCAGATTTTACCCAGGCCACAGCCAGTCCCACCATAACCGCCAGCACAAGGGCTGTCATCACATTCATTACCGGTGGAATATCTATCTTGAGCATATTCTCAGGCAATTCCTTAAGTGAACTTGCATCAGATACAATGTTCAGATGAGGAATTACACTATACCCTACCGCAGCCCCAAAGAAAGAGGCTCCAATGGAAGAGAGATACGCAATGCCGAATGCAAACAGCAGCATCTTGGATGCATTGCTGCTCAAATGTGCAATTGAAGGGGCTATGAAGCCAAGGATAATCAGTGGAACCAGGAAGAAGATTACCTGTCCTGCCAGATGCTTGATGCTTACAATAACACCAAGAGCAGCGCCATCAATGAACATTCCGGCAACAATACCCAAAGCCACGGCTATGAGCAGTTGTACAATAGTGTTTTTAAAGAAGTTTTTCATAGTGTATTACATATTACTCTTTAATGCAGGAGTTGTATACCGCACGGGTAATGCTCTTAAGGAAGCTCTTGTCTTTAACAGAAGTGAATCCGTTTGTCATTGCCACAATACCCCAGTTGTCTGCAGGGCTCCATATCATAATGCTGTTGAGGCCGTAGGCACCGCCGGTATGGCCAATGAGGTAATTGCCGGGAACATTGTATTTCTCATCCTCTATATAGTCCTTGAACTCTGTAAGGCAAAGTGCGTACTCTGCAGCAGCAGGATCACCTGTTACCCTCACAGGGGTCTGCATCAATTTTGAACTCTCCTCTGAAATAATACGTACACCATTGTACTCACCATAGTTCATATGCATCATCATATATTTTGCAAGATCAAGTGCAGAAATCTTAACACCACCTGTAGGTGAGAAAAGTGGTGCCGAATAACCCATTACATAACCTGGCATTTCTGCTGCCCTGCTTCTGTATGCACCCTCAGATGCAACATACTCACCGTTCTCTTTGTTGTAGATGAGGGCAAATTTTGAAGCATCCAGTGAATCTATATTGTGGCCGCCATAAAGGCCAAGTTTCCAGATAACATTCTCCCTTACATAATCATCAAATCTTACACCTGAAACCTTCTCAAGGATTGTACCTGCAAGGTTAAGGCCCATATTGGAGTAGTTATATCCCTCACCCGGCTTATACTCGTAGTAAGACTCAATGCAATCGCCGTATACTGCAGGGTTAAGATGGTCCAATGTGAAATAATCCTCTTTGTCCTTAATGCTGGCTGTGTGTGAGAGGACCATTTTTAAAGTGATAGGGATGTCGGGATGATGAGGGTTCCTTATTTTAAAGCCTATAAGGTCGCTTACATCATCATCAAGAGAGATGATTCCCTTGTCCACCAACTGCAAAAGTGAAGTTGCTGTGAAAGATTTTGAGATTGAGGCAATCCTCATTACATCATCATCCTGAAGAGGAGCCTTTGTCTCATAATTCTTGTATCCGAATGAACCGTTGTAAATGATCTTGCCGTCCTTTACCGCTACAGCAGCAATACCTACATTCTGGAACTCTGCCATAACCTCATTTATTGCCTGTGCAGCCTTCTCTTCCATTGAAGGGGCGCAAGCCTGCAGCATCAGCAAAGATGCCGCTATTGCAAGGAAAAATCTTGAAATACGCATAATCTGTTATTGTTTTGGTTAATTTTTGCGTGAATTTAGACAATTATCGGGAAAACGGATAATTTTAGTACATTTGGAAAATGATTTTTTGCACCATGAAGATTTTTGGAACTATTACTTTGGCACTGTGTGTTGCAGCAGCAGTATCCTGTGCCCCTCAGAACAATGAAAAGGAGGAAGGAATGAAAAAGACAAATGAAGTTATTGAAACCATTATGGCCCGCCGCAGCATACGCCAGTACAAGGCAGAGCCGGTGGCAAGGGAGACAATGGATACCATCCTTATGTGCGGAATAAACGCACCTAACGGAATGAACAGGCAATCCTGGGAGGTGAGGGTTGTAGACAAGCCCGAGTCTGTAGCCAAACTTAAGGAACTTATGGTAAAGGCCAATCCGGAAGCAAAGCCTGAGGCTGTTGAGGGATGTTTCAGGAACGCCCCTACCCTTGTGTTTGTGGCAAATGACCCTTCATACGATTTTTCTGCAATCGATTGCGGTCTACTTTCAGAGAATGTGATGCTTTCTGCATGGTCTCTTGGAGTTGGTTCGGTATGCCTGGGCAGCCCTATCCGCTATATAAGGAATTCACCTGAGGCTTTGGAATTGCTCGGTTTCAGCGAGGGTTACAACCCAATAATCTGTATAGGTTTGGGTTATCCGATGGAGAATCCGGATGCCAAACCAAGGGATGAATCAAAAGTGAAATTTGTAGAGTAAAAAAAAAGAGAGGGGCTACCCTCTCTTTTTTTTTACTTCACGCACTCCTTTAACCCGCGTATAATCGAGGAGGTGAAGCCTGCGTGCTCCATCTCATTAAGTCCCCGTATTGTAATTCCACCTGGGGTAGTGACCTTGTCAATCTCGGCAGCCGGATGAGTTCCTTTTTCCAGCAGGAGCTTTGCCGCCCCAATGATGGTATGCTCCATTATCTTCTGCGCATCGGCAGCCCTTACTCCAATCTCAACGCCTCCCTGGGCAGATGCGTGTATATAGCGCATTGCAAATGCAATTCCGCAGGATGCCAGAGCCGTGCAGGCTGAAATCTGGCTTTCAGGAACAACCATAGTAGGGCCAAGTTTTGCAAATATGTGGTTTATCAACTGCAGTTGTGGCATCCCCTCCCTTATTGCTGATATAAAGGTCATGCTCTCCAGCACTTCAACAGCGGTATTTGGGATTACCCTGAATATTGCAGGTAAAAATTCCCCCTTCCATGGCATACCGGTTGAAAGCCACTCCTCTATCTGGCTGCAAGGTATACCTGCCGCTACAGAAACAATTATCTGCTTCTGAGGATCCAGAGAGAACTTGATTTCCTCAATCAATCCCTGCATAAGCCAAGGTTTTACAGCCAATACCACTATATCTGCCCCGTTCACGGCAGCAACATTGTCTGTAAGCAGATTGAACCCGGGATTTGTGCTGCGCAGTTTCTCAAGGGTTCCTGCAGTTCTGGCAGTACAGGTAATTGCTTCTTCAGCAAAAGTTCCGCTCTTTGCAAGGCCGCGGGCAATTGCACCGCCCATATTACCGGCCCCTATAATAGTAATCTTCATATCTTATTTGTTTTAGTTTTTATTACACCATATGTCTGTAGGGCTACCGACAATACAATCAGGAATATTCCGGCCCAGAATGAAAAGTTCAACTGCTGGAGTTCTCCAAAAAGGATTGCAGCTATTGCTATGCTGTACAACGGTTCCAGATTATAGGCTATGTTTACCGTAAACGCATTCAATTTGCGTAGGGCCTGGAGCTGGAACAGGAAAGGGACAACTGTAAATACAGACCCCAGAAGCAATAGTGAAATTATATCATTCCCTTGCGGCACAACAGCCTCAGCCGGGAAAATCAATTGGTACAGAGGAATGCACAGGGCAAGAAACGCTACGCCCCCCATAAGTTCATACAGCAGCATTGTGGAACTGTCCTCACCGGTTTCTGCAGCAACATTTATATTGAAGATGGAAAACAGCGAATAGAGTGCAGCACAAAGGAGCCCCAATGCTATTCCAAGCCTGTATCTCACATCAAGGCTAAAGATGAGCAGTATTCCGGCAATTGAAATGAAACTGAGTAAAATCTGCCTCAATGATACTTTTGTTTTGTTTATAAGTGGGTCAAACAAGGCTGTAAAGAAACAGGAAGTTGCAACGCAGGCAACTCCAATGGAGACATTTGAAGCCTGGATGCTGGCAAAGAAGGCCACCCAATGTACGGCAAGCAGAACGCCACAACCTGCTATCTTGAGGAAAGGCCTTATCCCCACCCAATGGAGTTTCTTCATTCCTCCCAGAACGGCCAGCAGTACAATTACACTCACAAGAATCCGGTAAGTTACAAGAGGAAGTCCGCTCAGGGAAATGAGTCTCCCGAAGATGCCTGTCCACCCTGCAAGGAAGACGGCAATATGCAGAATTATAATGGTGCTGTTCATATGGGATAAAGGTAAATATAATTTTTAATTTGTCAGATACGGTATTATGAGTAACTTTAAGAAAAAATTCAGAATGGAACAGAAACAGAAAATCAACTACGGAATATTTGTAGGAAACGAATCGGACATTGAAGCAATAGCCCAGTTTCAGGTGGATATGGCACTGGAGTCTGAAGGTACAAAACTTAACCACGAACTGGTACTCAAAGGGGTAACTGCAGCGGTGGCAGATCCTTTCAAGGGAACTTATATTGTAGCAAGGGACGGGGAAAAGACCATAGGGAGCCTGATGCTCACAAAAGAGTGGAGTGACTGGAACAACCAGTGGTACTGGTGGATACAGAGCGTATATGTTGTACCTGAGTACAGGGGTATGGGTGCTTATAGGGCCATGTATGCAAAGATAAAGGAGATGGCACGTGAAGAGGGTATCCCTCAGGTAAGGCTATATGTAGACAGGACAAACTTCCCTGCGCAGAAAGTATACCAGAAACTGGGAATGGCCGAGTGCCACTACCTGATGTACGAGGAGGTACTATAAAGAATAAGGCTGTCAGTAACAGACAGCCTTTCTTTCTATCCTTCAACATAAAACCTCCCCTTCTCATCTTTCAGAATTGTATCCCCCTCATTTACAGTAATGCACCCCTCTTCTGTAATGAGGGAAAGCATTGAGAAGCCCATACAGAAGTATGGGGCCATAACCATATCCCCACAGAATTCTTTAACCTGCGGGTAGTTGAGTCCGGTGTAAAGTATCTTTTCCATAATCAGTATCCTAAAGATTTAAAGAAAAACTCCCGCCTGAGGTTGTCGGGAATGGCATAAGGGTCTATACGGCTCCTTATTCCTTCATAGAACAGATTATCTGTAAGGCGGCATACATACAATGTGTCTGTCTGGGAGAGGTACAGGGTATTGAACCTTATGTCAAGGTTGTCCTGCAGCTGTAGTGTGAAGTTCACAGCCGCCTCTGCCTGGGAAAGATCCAGCAGGTCCCTGCAGAATACAAATAGCCCGAACTCCTGAAAATTGCCGTAAAAACCGCGGGCCACCTTCTCCACCTTGCTTGTAATGATCCTCTGCAACGGCTGGGCCAGTTTCCAGTATTCATCCTCAAGATAACCGGTATATTGGAGTCCCGGCAAACCATAACCATATCCGCAGTCCACAATCTTCTGCATATCTTCCCTCTGGTCTTCCCGTATCTGCATTCCGGCCAGTTCCTTAAGGAGCTGGTTGGCATTGTGGCGGTCGGGCTCCATTGCACGGGTAACCTCAATGCCAAGGGATTTGTCGGGAGTCTGGAGATCAGGTCTGTCTACATTTACAAGCGAGGCATATCTGCTCCCCAGAATGGTCTGGAGGGTAAGTTGGGCATAACGCTCAAAAAAGCAGGTGTCAAATTTCCTGTATGCCATACTGCAGATTGTTTGTAACAAAGATAGATATTTTAACTAACTTTACACAGACAAGAAACACAACACAACACAACTATGAAAAAACTATTTGTTCTGGCAATGGGTATCATTATGATGCAAGGGTGTGGAAACGGAGCGCAGACTCCTCCCCCAAGTGAAGAGTACTATGATGCTGTAGTAAAAGAACTCTCTTCTGAAAAATATTACGGCAGAAGCAATTACAACAACGGAACCATAAAGGCTGCGGAATATATCATTGGACAACTGCAGGAACTGGGAGTTGGCCCTGTACCTGCAGAAATTATTGAAAAATCCTGGGCAGGGAAACAGAAACCTGAACTCCACAGCCTCCAGCCAGAATTCAAGAGCCTCATAACACCTTGTGATGCAAGGCGCTGGAGCAATGGCACACCGGAGCAATTGGCCTATATGCAGCACTACAACTTCCCATTGAATGCCCAGAGGGGCCCTGTGGAACTAGCAGTAGACGGCAAGCCTCTCCGCCACACAATAGACTACACACTTAAGGAATTCTCCCCTTCATTTGAGGGTGAACTGGAGGTATATTATCTTCCCGACGAATATATCCATCCCGACAAATTCAACAAATTCCTCTCTTCACGCGATTTCAGCAAGAAGGCAGTTGTGATTGACTGGGATCTGTTCTGCAGCAGGATGTTCACCTATAAAGGGATAGAGGTTTACAAGACATACTTTGTGCCTCAGAAGAATGTTGGGGCACTTATCTGCAGGAGCAGCGAACTCCTCCCTTACTTCAAGAGCCGCAACCACTTCAACACCCCTATGCCTGTTTTCATAACAGACAACTCATTCCCTATGGATGCCAAGAAGGTATCAATAAAATGCTCCTCTGAAATGATAGACAATGATGCCCACAACATCATTGCGTGGATTCCAGGTACAAAAAATCCTGAGAAACACTTCATTATGGCAAGCCATTATGACCACCTGGGCATCTGCGGTGACCAGATTTTCTACGGTGCAAACGACAACTCGTCGGGAACAGCAATGCTCCTTAACTTAATGAGGCATTACAAACTCAACCCGCCTGAGCATTCAATAATGTTCATCTTCTTTGATGCGGAGGAGAACAACCTGCTTGGTTCATTCTTCTATGCAGACAATCCTGTACTGCCGTTGGAGAACATAGAGTTCTTTATGGAACTTGATATGATTGGAGACAACGGAAACAACATCAACTGCCAGATTGCAGACAATGCAGAACCGGCACTGGAGTATCTGAACAAGATAAACGGCGGTATGGAGAATCCTTTTGCAGAACTTATCCGCAATCCGCTTGATGATTATGCAGACCATTATCCGTTTGCCCTTAAAGGTGTACAGAGTATGTATATGGAGACAGACGGCGATACCAACAAGAACTACCACTCACCAAGAGACACTTACGAAAACTATTACAGTACAAACTACAACAGAATATTCACTCTTGTAACTGAATTCCTGGATGGTTACAGGAGATAGTTCTTTATGGTTACAAGAGGTGTAATTCTTAAATTGGTGGACGACGCAGTCTCCTCTGCTTCGTCATTGCACAAGTGCAATAACTCGCAACCGTCGAATGAGGTCCACCAATTTAAAATTACACCTCCTGGAAAATAAAATACCTGTCAACAGTACACGATTTATCAAAAATTTAAATTAAAGATATGGACAGAAGAAGTATGTTGAAGAAAAGTGGTGCTGCAGTATTGGGCGCCTCAATTTTAGGAGTTGACGCTTTCGCATCATCACCAGCCGGAGCAGAGAACCCGGCAACTGCAGGAAAAGCGGCAGGGAAAAAAGCAATGATAATAGGTGCCCATCCCGACGACCCTGAAACAGGATGCGGCGGAACAATGGCAGCACTGAAAGATGCCGGTTGGGAAGTTGTATGCGTATATATGACAAAAGGAGAAGCCGGAATACCGGGCAAAACCCACGATGAAGCGGCACAGATAAGGAAAGCCGAGGCAACCGAAGCCTGCAAGGTGTTTGGGGTGAGGCCAATATTCATGACCCAGATAGACGGCAGTTCAGAGATAAACAAAGAGCGCTACGATGAAATGAAACATCTCATAGACTCCGAAAAACCAGACATAGTCCTTACCCACTGGCCTATAGACTCACACAGGGACCACAGGAACTGCTCCTGCCTTGTGTACGATGCCTGGAGATACCTTGGCTATCCGTTTGAACTCTTCTACTTTGAGGTAATGAGCGGAATGCAGAGCCAGTTGTTCCACCCAACAGACTATGTGGACATCTCTAAATATACACAGATAAAACGTGATGCCTCATTCTGCCACAAGAGCCAGGACCCTGAAGGGTGGTACGACAAATGGCACGGGGGAATGCAGACCTTCCGCGGAATGGAAAGCAACTGCGCCGCTGCAGAAGCCTTCATCCACCTGAGAAGAAGCGGCGGAGATATACTGTAAAGAAAAATGCCCCTTTTGAGGGGCATTTCTTTTTATTATTTCAATGTAGGGGCAATCAGATCATCATAATCTTCCAGAGATCTCTGGATAACATCCCTTGCCACATCCGGTCCATAAATTGAAATGAACTGCATACGGCTTGTATGCTCGCCTGGAATATCCTTGTATGTGCTGAAATAGTGGATAAGACGGCGTATGATGTCAATAGGAACCTGGTCAATATCTGTCATATGGCCATAAACGGCATCACTCCTGAGCACTGCAATGATCTTGTCATCTGCCTGGTTGTGGTCGAGAAGTCTCAAACCGCCAATAGGACGTGCATTTACAATAATGTCTCCGTGTGTAACATCCTTCTCTGTAAGGATACATATATCAAGCGGATCACCGTCACCCTCCACATCTGTCCTTACCAACGCCTTATTTGTAAGTTCTGCCATTTTAGGTCCGCAATAACTCTTTGGAAGGAAGCCATAAAGAGACGGAACAATGTTTGAAAATTTCTGAGGCCTGTCCAATGAAAGGTATCCCGATTCCTTGTCTACCTCATACTTTACTGTATCAGTAGGGACAATCTCAATGAAAGCCCTTACAACTTCTGGAAAACACTCTCCTTGACTGATTCCGTGCCACGGATGAGCCTTGTACATTTTATTAGCATTCATAACGGGAACAAATTTAGGAATAAATCCTTTTCGTTATCATCAAAAAATGGAAAACTTCAACTATGCGGCAATACGTTTCTCTATATACCCTATCATCTCATCTGCAGTTTTCAGCCCCATAAGGTCCCTGTTTGGAATGGAAATCCCAAAATGGTCTTCAAGTGCCCCAACCAGTTCCATAAGCATAAATGAATCCACTCCCGATGCCGCCTTGAAAGGGACATCTGTAACAACCTCCTCTACCGGAAAATCCACATAATCCTGCAGGATACCCAAAAATTCTTTCTTTACATCCATATCAATACTACATCAACAATATACCCTCACCCGAGCAATTCTGCGGAAGATTCTTTCTTATTATCTTTTTGGAAGAAGTCTTCCGGTACTCTGATAAAGGGAGTTCTACATACTCAATCCTTTTATAATCGGGAAGAAGGGCATTTATCCTCTCCATATCAGCCTCTATGGCCCTGCGGTTTCCCCTCTCCTGTTCATCCTTTATAAATATGCCTGCACAGATTACGCTGCGTGAAACATTGCCCACCTTCAGTTCTGCCTGATAAACTGCAATCTCATCTGCATACCCCATATTGGTTTCAATTACATTTTCTATCTCCTCCGGACACACATTCTTTCCATTCTCCAGCACTATGGTGTTCTTTTTCCTGCCCACCAGGAATATCCTCCCCTTTGAATCAATCCTTGCACTGTCTCCGGTATTGAAGAATCCCTCCTCATCAAACACAGCGGCAGTGGCTTCGGGATCTTTATAATACTCCTTGAACACACTTTTACCCTTCACACACAAATCCCCTATGCCGTCCGCATCCGGCGATGCAATCTTCACCTGCAGGCCCGGGCAAGGTTTGCCCACGCTCAGATGCTCAGACAAAGTGTCTCCGTTTATGGAGATAAGCGGTCCGCATTCTGTAATGCCATAGCCGTTCTCCATACGCACACCAAGGTCATTCATCCCCTTTATCACAACCGGATTGAGCATTGAACCGCCGCATACAATCATATTCAGATTGCCCCCAAACGGTACAAACAGGTCTGCAAACATCTTATGGGTGCGGTCAATGCCTATCTTGCGGAGCATATTGCTCAGTTTTATTCCCTTCTGCAACTTCTCCTCCATGCCAGCCTTCTTTACCCCTGCCTGTATATTCCTGTAAAATGCATTGGCAATCATAGGGACAACTGTTATCAAGTGAGGCTTGAAAACCTTCATATTCTTCATAAGGTTGCGCATATTGCCGTTCACATAGGTGAGCCTTCCGCTCCCTATACGGGTCATAATGTGGGTGTTTATCTCAGTTGCGTGATGCATTGGGAGCACACTCATGGAGGTGGTATCGCCGGCTGTCATAATGGAATCCATACAATTCACCATATTTGCAGCCAGATTGGCATTTGTAAGGACAACTCCCTTGTTGGCACCGGTTGTGCCGCTGGTAAAGAGAATCTTTGCAGGGGCATCCAGATCCAGTTCCACATTCCTGTACTCCCCATCCAAAGTTTTCCCCTTCCCGACAATTTCCTCATAAGACGGGTACCCTGCAACTTTTCTGTCAAGTGTAATGATCTTCTTCAGGCGGGGACAGCACTGCTGCATCTGCTCCATAAGTTCCACCAGGTCTGCACCGCACAACACTGCATCCGCATCACTCTTCTGCAGCAGGGTTGCCATAAGATTGTCGGGAGAATTCACATCTACCGGTACAACAACCCCCACTCCGCTGGAAATTGAAATGTCTGCAATCACATAGCGGCAGCAGTTCTCCGAAACAATGGCAATATGGGCACCTTTGAGCCCCTCTGCAACAAGCCCTTCACCCAGAGCCATCACTTCATTGTATATGTTTTGTGCCGTATATTCAACCATATTGTTCCCGGCATCAAGTTCTGCCAGGAGCACCTTCTGGGGAATCATTCTGTTTATCCTCCCAAGCATCTCCCTTATGCTGCGGTAATCCCCCTCCTTAAGGAGAAAATTCTTGTGGAATTCCCTCTCTGTCTTATATTTCATAATCTTGTCTCCAAATTTTAAAACAACTCCTCCAATGCCTTGTGTGGAGAATCCAATACGCTTTCCACAACACGGATGTATGTATTCTGGAAATCTATCAACTGCTCTGCAGTGCACATTTTTGTCTGCACATCGTAAATTGCGTGTATCTCATTGCTGCGCAAATCGTGCATAAGGGCAATGTAGGCCGGCAAGGCCCCTTTGCCGTTGGAATGTATCTGCATTGTAACCCCCTCCGGCATCATTACAGGTATGAACGAGAATGAGAAGTTGGTTATCTGGCTCATCATTGAGTAGTTCCACAACTTGTGCTCAATATCCTGAATCTCAAGGTAAGAGAGTTTTGTATGCCTGTACAGTTCATTCTGGTCTTCAAAGAGTTCCGCAATGTTTTCGCTGAATGTCTTTTTATAATCCACTGTAGTGTACACGCTCAAACTCTGTACTTTTGTTCCGGCCGCCTTACGGTCTGCCACAGTTGCCCTGCAGTTGAGCAGTTCCAGAGGCAACTGGTACGGAGCCCTGTTGTTCCTCAATGAACAGGAAATGGCACAAGTATAGAAAAAGAACGTGTTCATTGATATGCCGTTCTCATTGCACCACTCTTGAGCCCTCCCTGTAACACTTGCCGGAATTACGAACTTGTACCCTTTTGTATCACATTTCACAAAGAAATAAGGCAATGCAAAAGCCCCTTTCTTCTTCAGTTTCATCCATCTGTCACTGGAAGTGCCGTGCACTCCGCAATACTCCGGATGCTGCTGATGACGCACATTATAGTAATCATTGAAAAACTCCCTGTCCTTTTCAAGGGCCTGGGCATTGTTCCTGTATTGTGTGTCTTTCTTGAGTATCTCTTCAAACTGTGCCGGTTCCGGTGGAAGAGGATCCCCTTTCAGAAGGGAATCATATACGTCAAAAAGGTCGTTCACCAATACACCTATACCGTATGAATCTGCAACCATATGGCTTATTTTAACAAAAATACGCTCCTGGCCGTCCGGCCCCGAAACAAATGCAACATTCAGGGTTTCACCTTTTAGAATGGCAAGGGGTTTCCTGCGGAATTTGAGGATGAACTTCTCCAGTTGCCCGGATGTTCCAACCAGATGTTCAGGAATCTCACCCAAAGGGGCCTTATCCCTGAAATACTGCAGCATCTCCCCCTTTTCCTTTACAAACTTGAGCCTCAGGCAGTCATTCCTCTCCACAAGAAGGGCAAATGCCTTGCGCATCTGCACACGGTTGAATCCCTCCTCTACGGTAATGGAGAAAACAATGTTGGCCACACGCTTGAATAAAGAGAATTTTGTCTGGAGGTTTACTATATCCTGTGAGTAATTGAATCCGTATCTGACTGTTTCCATAATCATTGCTTCATTTTTCCAGAGAACTCTTCAAGTGCCTTGTAATCCTTTTTATCTACTGGGGTAAGGTCTTTGCTGGAGTTGTAGAGTCCTTTGGCATAACTTACAATCAGTGCCGCCTCCTCTTTGTCTGACATCTGCACAAACGGCTTTATGCTCCAAGGCATATATGTCTGCGCTCCGTCAAAATAGGAGTACTTCTGAATGTTTGAGTCGTGCTGTTTCTTGAACTCCACACCATTTTCAGCTGCAGCAGCCATACGCTTGCGGGCACTCCATCCCCTCTCATAAAGGATTTGTGCAAGATATGTGTATGTAGAGATTCTAAGTTCACCTGCAGGGATACATACCGCAGCCTTGCGGGCATAGTTTATTGCACTCTCCTTTGATTTGAACGGATGATGGTAATACAGTTCAGAAAGTGCCTGCCACGCCTCAGAGTACTCTGTGTTTCCAAAACGGTCCAATATTGCAGTAAGGTCTTTTGTCATAACCGGCACAGCTGCAGCCTGGTCCATTATTGAATATGTCTGGCATTTGCGCCCCACATTTGCACAGTGCCACATATAGCACTCCTTGCTGCTTGAATCTTCCTCAAGCCCCTTTTCAGCCCATTCAATGCCCCTGTTGAAATGTTCCCTCTTCTCCTCTTTTGTCTGGGCCTGTTCTCCCATCATCAGGGATGCTCTGGCAAGACGCCAGCAGACTTCCGCCTTCTCCCTGCCCGGGAATGCAGTCTCAAGCATAACAACAAGTGTATCGTGATTGGCCTTGTAGTCACACTTATACCTGAAATCCCTGTCTACAGAGATAAAACTTATCAATATTGCCACTGCAAATAATAGCTTCATAAGTCCAATTTTAGGTAAAAGTAGTTACTTTTGTCCAAAATACTAATATGTGTCCAAAAATTATGAAAAAAATCACTTTAGTAATTGCAGCAATCGCAGTTTCGGTTTCTGCAATGTTTGCCCAGACACGCTTGTCTGATGAGACTGCCTACAAAGTGAAGGCAGAGGGCTTTTCAAACTCACAGATTGAGCAGATTGCACAGTTCATGACAGATGAACTTGGTCCGCGCCTTGCCGCTTCCCAGATGAAAGTGAGGTCTGAGCAGATGGTAGTTGAAAAACTTAAGGAAATGGGATTCCAGAATGCAAGGATAGAGTTTGCTTACGATTTCCCTAAAGGAGGCTGGGACAACCAGATGAACTATGTGGCAATGACAGCCCCTTATTACTGCAGTTTTGCTGCAAACCCAAAAGCCTGGAGCGGAAGTACAGACGGACTTGTAAAAGGTGAGTGTGTTGTACTTGAAGCAAACACAAAAGAGGATCTTGAAAAATATAAAGGCAAACTTGCCGGCAAGATTGTTCTTATGCCTGCAACCCAGACATACGAGATGAGCTTTGAGCCACTTGCAACCAGATATACCCAGGAGCAGTTGGATGAAATGGAGAAAGATCCGCGTCCAAGGGCAATGAGACGCAGGATAAGCGGCGGCAACTGGCTTGCAGCAAGAGAATTGCAGCAGGCAATGGCACAGATGCTCAAAGACGAGAAAGTTCTTGCAGTAGTAAGCGGTGGCGGCACATTCAATGTACCTTCTTCACGCGGTGTACAGTACAAGGTGGGCGATCCTGAGCCTACACCAGAGATTGTACTCCCAATAGAGGACCACGGCCGTATGGCAAGAATGATTGCAAACGGTACAAAAGTGGAGATGGAACTGAACATTAAGAATGTCTTCACCAACAACCAGAAGATAAACAACGTAGTTGCCGAGATTCCGGGTACAGACCCTAAACTCAAGAATGAAGTTATCCTCCTTGGTGCACACCTCGACTCTTGGCACGGCGGTACAGGCGGAGCAGACAACGCATCAGGCTGTATTGTTATGATGGAGGCATTGCGCATAATCAAAGAGATGGGCATCCAGCCTAAACGTACCATCAGAATTGCCCTTTGGGGCGGTGAGGAGCAGGGCCTTTACGGCTCAAGAGGCTATGCAGAGAACTACCTGTTCGATTCAAAGAAAGGCAAAGTGCTTCCTGGTTATGAGAACTTTGCACTTTACCTGAATATGGACAACGGTTCAGGCCGTTTCCGCGGAATCTACCTTGAGGAGAATGATATGGCTGTTCCATTCTTCAAAACCTGGATGGAGCCTATTGAGTCACTCGGTTTCACAACCCTTACACTCCGCAAGACCAGCGGTACAGACCACTTGTCATTCACCCGCTTTGGCCTTCCTGCATACCAGTTCATCCAGGATGAACTTGAGTACGACCGCACTTACCACACTGTAATGGATACCTTTGAGCGTCTTTCACTTTCAGACCTCCAGGTAGATGCAGTAATGGTTGCATGGCTTGCCCTCAACGCAGCAATGGATTCAGAGAGAATCCCTGTACTCCCAGGCTACCCTGAGAAAGCAAAACAGCAGCAAAGAAGATAATCCCCACAAGGGGCGGAAAAATGAGACTGTCGGGAAAAAAATTTTCTTCCCGACAGTTTTTTGTTTAAACCACCTCTTTCCTCTGGGTAAGGAACTGCCACAGCGGCACAAGGAAAAGGTATAATGCAAAGCAGATTGATGCGGCAGGGGCACCTACAGAGGTAAGGGGCACTCCACTTGCTATGGACCACGGAATCATTGGGGCAATGAGTACCACACTGTTCTCCAGGAAAATGGCAAACTTTTGCCGGTTTGGAACAATATGTGTGCACAACTGCTCTGCAAGCATTATGGCAAGTGTCTGGTTACAGGAAATTGCACCGGAAATCACCGAAATCAGGGCCACAGTACCGAATGTGGTGCATTTGGAAACAAGTTTCTCTATAATCCCCTTTACAGAATCAAGCAGTCCGGTTTTCTGGAAAATGCCGGAATACGATGCTGAAATGCATACAATGCCGGCCACTTTGAGCATAGAGACCACTCCCCCGCCGTTGAGCATTGCCGCTATCTCCACATTGGAGGAACTGTACCCCGTAACTGCGCAAACAAACATATCCTTAAAAGGAATCCCCTGATACACAACCGCAACAACCGATGCGGCAATAATGCTTGCCACCATTGTCCACCTTACACTCACCCTTGCCAGGGCAAAAGCCAGAATTACAATTGCAGGAACCACAGCAACTGCCCCAAGCCTGAACTCAGTTGCAAAAAGAGCCCCCACATCAGGTATGCCTGCATTGGCAGAAGCATCACCCTGCAGGAACCAGCCAATCACAGCATAAATTGCAACTGCACACAATGAAGGTACCATTGCACTCTTTATCATAATCTTTATGTTGGTATAAAGGTTTGTACCTGTAACCTCAGAAACCAGCAGGGCACTTGTAGACACAGGCGAGCATCTGTCCCCCCAGAATACTCCCGACAGAATTGCCCCTCCCATAATCACAGGATCCAGCCCCAGTGCCAGCCCCATTGTCATACAGATTGAACCCATAGTTGCCGCAGTGCCGAATGCAGTTCCGGTGAGGAACGAAAGGAGGCAATTGAGCAGAAAAGTCATTACAAGAAAAACTGAAGGATGTATAAGGGTGCTGGCATACGCCACAATTGCAGGGATGGTGCCACCCTGCCTCCATAATGCAGTAAGTATTCCAATGAGTATGAAAGTAATTATTACGTTCCTTGCTGTCCTTATCCCCTCAACAGACATCTTTACGAGTTCTTTTACAGAAAATCCGCGTGAGAGTGAATATGCGGCAAAGAGGATATATCCCATAAGGAGGGCATAGAGGACAGATATGCCGGCTACAACACATACGAGCAGTATGGCAACAAAACCAAGGAGCACTGCAAAATTCATAATATGGGATTATTTATGCCGTTACAGACAATTTCATTGGCAAAAATATGAATTATACTTTAACTTTGCTCAAGAACATAAATCATTTGCAATGAAAAACTTTCTATCAATGTCTGTATTTGCCGGTCTGCTCATAGGAACCGGAGGTCTGGTATATCTGCGTGTGGGCGGTATCCCCGGCGCTGTGCTCTTTGCATTCGGCCTGCTGAGTGTGGTTATGTGCAAGGCCCAACTGTATACAGGAAAATCGGGGTTCCTCCCCTACAGGGAGTTCCCAAAACTGATTCTGATGCTCGCCGGCAATGCTGTGGGCTGCCTCATTGCAGCAGCAATTACCCAATATGTTGCAAGTGACGCCGTTATCGGGAATTTGTCGGGAATAATGGCTGCAAGGGAAAAGGCATCCTGGATTGGGCTGCTGGTAACTTCTGCAGGTACAGGTATGATTATGACTCTGGCGGTATATGGGGCCAGGAAGGGGCATTACCTCCCTCTGCTGTTTGGTGTGCCGGTATTCATCCTCTGCGGACTCCCCCACTGTGTTGCTGATGCCTATTACTATTCGGTTGCCGCATTGCAGGGGCAATGGGAATGGTGGATTCTGTGGGCCTGGCTATGGGCAATACTGGGCAATTACATAGGGTGCAACCTTCCACGCTGGTTTATGGGAAAAGAGTTTGAAAACTAACACTATACAGCACATGAAAACATTAAGGACATTTCTTGCGGTGCTGCTCTGCACAACGGCAGCATTCGTATACGCACAAGAAAAACCTCTAAAATTCAACAAAGACGGCAAATTCAAGATAGTTCAGTTTACGGATACCCATTGGATTGCCAGGGATCCGAGGTCAGATATTGCCGGAGAGAGGATGAACCAGATTCTTGATGAGGAAAAACCGGATCTTGTAGTATATACCGGAGACATAATTTACGGCGGTATTGCTGAAGATGGAATGAAAAAGGCTTTTGAACCTGCTATTTCCAGAGGGATACCATTTGCGGCAACTTTCGGCAATCACGATGATGAGCATAATCTCAACCGCAAGGAACTTTATGAATTCATCAAAGATATGCCCGGGAACCTTACCTCCACAACAGAGGGGATAAAAGGTGTTACAAACTACATCCTTACAGTAAAAGGCTCGCAGGATGACAAGGATGCTGCAGTACTGTATATGTTTGACAGCAATGCATACTCTACAAATAAAAAAGTAAAAGGGTACGGCTGGATAGGACACGACCAGATACAATGGTATATAGAGAACAGCCGGAGGTTCAAGGCTGAGAATGGCGGAGATACATTAAATTCACTTGCATTTTTCCATATTCCACTGCCGGAGTATGACTATGCTGTAAAAGAGGGGAATGTATTTATGTATGGAATACGTATGGAAGGGGTCAGCAGCCCAGATGTAAATACAGGCCTGTTTACAGCAATGCTTGAGCAGGGTGATATTATTGGAACATTTGTAGGGCATGAGCATGTAAATGATTTTGCTGTTCTATGGAAAGGGATTATGCTTTGCTACGGCCGATATACAGGTGGAAGCACTGTATACCACGGAATTCCGGGTGGAAACGGTGCCCGTATAATTGAGCTTACAGAGGGGGTTCGTGGGTTCCGCAGCTGGATAAGGATAAAGGATGGGGTAATAAATGATTTCACCTACCCTTCCGAACTTATAAAATAAATGTAAAAAGGAGTCTTTGCATAAAGACTCCTTTTCTTTTATATCCAACTAACCTGTATTATCTCTTATAGTTCTGTTTTCCACAAACCGTGAAGGTTGCAGTACTCATAAACTGCCACTGGTTTGTCTGTTCCAACGCAGAATGTGGCCTCAGGTTTGTCTTTTAGGGAAATTCTCATTCCACCGTTCTCTGTCTCAACATATATGAATGAAATGTGATGCTCAGGCTGCATTGGGTGTGCTACGCTTCCAACCTCAACTTTAATTGTGCAGTCATCAATTTTAGTTACAACTGGAACATGTTTCTCTGCACTTGCATCTACAGTGTTTGCTACCAACTCTTCCATTTTCTCTCCACAGCATACTACTGGAACACCTGAATCAACTACTTTACCGATAACGTTACCGCAGTGGCGGCATTTATAAAATTTAGCCATAATGTTTATTTTTTAAATGTTTGTACTTTCTTTTACTGAACAATCCCAGCCTCCTTTTGTTCAACCGGAACCGTTTATCTGATGCAAAGGTAAGAAAAGAATTTTAATTTGCAAATATATTTATTAATAATTTTTATAATTTATTTAAAATTTTCTGTTTCTTTTCCCCAAAGTTAATTAAAATAACTTTAAGATGGCATTCCATATATAATGTTATTTGTTATATTTGGAACACAAAACACCGCTGCACTATGTCAAACATTAAAAAAGTTGAGGAATTCCTCAAAAAATCTCTTATTCAGGTTACAGATGAAAACGGCGAATTTGATGCCGCCCTATTGGACAATCTCTCGGATGAAGAGTATGACTACCCTGAGTTTGAAACAATGCTTCTTGAGATAGAACTCTCATTGGCAGACTTTTATCCGGAAACTCCATACTATGTCTATCTGATGGCGATGATTACCAAAATAAAGGAGATCTACGGCATTGATGAGGAGAATATAGATGAAGACTATCTTCTTCCCGATATGGACTTTGTAATTGACTTCCCTGAAGAGGAGTTTACCCACGAAGACAGGGAGTTTGAAGAGAACGATGACCATTGTCTGGATTATCTTTTTGAGGCATAGAGGCTGAACCATTGGGAATCACTGTTGTTTTTACAGAAAACAGCAGACAATGTATACAGGTGACATTACCCCAAAGACCAGCCACAAAAGAACTGTAGAGAATTTTGACATCAAAAAATATATGGGAGATTGGTACGAGGTTGCCAGATATGACAACATATTTGAGCGCGGCCTTGTAGATGTCCATACACATTATTCCCTCCTCCCCGACGGCACTGTAAAGGTGCTCAACAGCGGTACAACGCCACACGGCAAAACAAGAACCATATACGGCAGTGCATTCCAGCCCCACCCGGGCACTCCAGGCCACCTGAGGGTGAGTTTCTTCTGGTGGTTTGCCTCAGACTACAACATCATCCTCCTTGCTCCGGACTACTCCTATTCCGTAGTAAGCGGCAAGAACGGAAAATACCTGTGGATCCTCTCCCGCCAGAAAACCCTCCCCGGCGCCACACTGGACAGCATCTTCACATTCCTCCGCACCAGGGGCCACAACCCCAGCAAACTTATATTCCAATAGGCAATAATTACACCCTACTGGAAGTCAGTCCCCGGGTTCTTCTTTACACTCGGGTACCGACTTCCAGAAAAAATAGTTCCGAGGTGGTTCTGCGGGGGAGACAGGTTATTTTGGTCTGTGAATTTATATCTACACCCAGTGATTTGAGGGCTTTGGCTATGCTTGAGTGTGCCAGAGCCGGGGTGTTGTTGTTTTCGCTCAAATGGCACAAAAATATGTGTTTGAGCCCTTTGTGCCAGAACCTCTTTACGGCAGAGGCGGCCTGTTCGTTGCTCAAATGGCCATGCCCCTGTATAATCCTCACTTTAAGTTCAGGAGGATATGAACCGCCCAGGAGCATATCAAGATCGTAGTTGCTTTCAAAGACAACATAATCAGAGAGGCTGCAATATTTCACCACATCATCGGTAACCTCCCCCACATCGGTGAGGAAGGTTATTTTCACCCCATAAAAATCTATGAAATAACCTACGGTTTCGGTGGCATCGTGTGGAACCACAAAAGGGATGAAGGTCACCCCTTTGTATGAAGATGGCTCACCTGCAACAGTACGGCGTACACATCCGCTCAGGCGGCACCTTGTACAAGGATGATTGTCGAGCGAGGCATGCAGTTTCTCAGTAGCATATACAGGCTTATAGAACTTCTGGGCCACCATACCAAGCCCCTTGATGTGGTCTATATGGTCGTGTGTAACCAGGATGAAATCTACAGACTCAATTGCAATGCCGTGCTCCAGAAGCCTTTTCTTTATTGTACGGGGGCCTATACCCGCATCAATGAGCAGGCCGGCATCCCCATTGCCAATATAATAGCAGTTTCCGTTGCTTCCGCTTGAAAGGCTGAAAAACTTTACCATTACTCTCCCAACTCCTTTAAAGCCCCACGCACTTCATCTTCCAGATTGCTCTCCACATCATACAGAAGCACATTCAACCCCATCTTGCGGCCGGTCTCTATGTTTGCGGCCGAATCATCTATAAACAGTGTCTCTGAAGGCTCTACTCCAGAATCCTCCAGCACCTTTTCATATATGGCTGTACCAGGTTTTGAGGCATTGAGTTCAAACGAGAGATACAGTTTCTCAAACACATCCTCAATATCAACACCCTGGGCCTCAAGGAACAATTCACAACACTTTCTCCACGCAATTGGATTTACGTTGCTCAAGAGGAACAGATTATACTTCTCCTTAAGATCCAGCAGCATCTTAACCTTATAAGGAGCAACCTGTGTAAGGAATGTATCCAAAGTGGAATCTATCAGTTCATCTGTAATCCCCTCCTTGGTACACCTTGCCCTCACCTCATCCCTGAACTGTGCTGAATCAATGTCACCATTCTCAAACTTTGCAAAAAAACCCTTCTGGGCATATGCATTCAAATAATCTCCAAAATCATCAAAACCCAGCAGGGTTGAAAAATTGCCCAGACACTTCTCTCTGTCCAGACTCACCAGCACCCCGCCCAAATCAAATATCAAATTCTTAATCATATCCGTAACTGTACCCGGTCTCCGAGTGTACCTGTACTCGGTGACCGGGTGACATATCAAATAGTTAATTATAAGCTGTTTATTATTTTTGTAAAGATGTAAGTCATCTTGTCTGCAGCGGCATCTGCAGCCTTCACAACATCGGCACCGTCATTCACAAAATCGGGAGCAAAATCATCGTGCGCCTCATTGGTGATTACAGACATTCCAAAAACAGGAATGCTGCTGTGGCGGGCCACAATCACTTCAGGAATGGTTGACATTCCAACGGCATCTGCCCCAATTCCCCTGAAATACTTGTACTCCGCAGGGGTCTCATATGTAGGACCTGTGCTGGCCAGATAAACACCCTTGTGCAACGGTATTCCCGCAGAAGAGGCAATCTTCTCTGCCAAGGCAATGAGGGCTGGCTCATAAGGACGTGTCATATCGGGAAAACGGGGTCCGAATTCCTCCATATTAGGGCCAATCAGAGGGTTGGGGAGCAGATTTATATGGTCGCGGATAACCATAAGGTCACCCACCTTATAATCAAAATTCACTCCGCCAGCCGCATTGGAAACAAAAAGATACTCTATTCCAAGCACCTTCATTACCCTTATGGGGAGTGTAACATACTCCATAGGATACCCTTCATAATAATGGAAACGCCCCTGCATTGCCACCACAAACTTGCCGCCCAGTTCACCGGCAATGAAATTGCCCTTATGCCCCTGGGCTGTGGAAAGCGGGAAATGTGGAATATCGCTGTACGGCACAACCACCGGATTTGCAATCCTGTCTGCCAGTTTGCCCAGCCCGCTGCCAAGCACAATACCTGCAAACGGCTTAACTGAACCTATCCTCGCACGTATAAATTCAGCCGCCTCTTTTATCCTTAAAACTCTCTCATCCATAACTTTAACATGTCACCCGGTCACCGGGTACAATGTCACTCGGGGACCGAGTGACATATAAAATAATTAATAATCAGATATATAGCTTTTTACAAACCCTCCTCACATTCTCCAGAATCTCCTTCTCGCCGGGAACAACCCTGTTCTCCATAACAAATTCACCGTTGCAGATTACACTCTCCACACAAGATGAATTGGCAGAATAAATGAAGTCTGAAAGGAAATCAAGTCCCGGCACAAATGCATAATTGTCTGTATCCACAATAACAATATCTGCCAGGCGCCCCTCTTCCAGCACTCCGCAGTCCAACCCAAGGGCACAGGCACCGTTCAGTGTGGCCATATCCATAAGTTCTCCCAGCGGAAGAGCCTCAGGATCTCTCCTCCACCCCTTCTGCAACAAGGCTGCAGTCTTCATTGCCTCCCTCATATCCAGATTGTTGGAAGAGCCGCAACCATCTGTACCCAAGCACACATTCACACCCCTCCCCTTCAGTTCATTATAAAGGAATCTGCTTCCCGACGCCAATTTCAGGTTGGAGTTTATATTATGCACAGCAGTAACCCCATTGGCCGCCATAATGTCCATATCATTTTCACTGAGCCACACACAATGGGCAGCAATCACCTCAGGTCCAAGCACCCCCAGCCTCTGCAGATGCTCAAACGGAGAGCAGCCGTTCAGTGCCAGAGAATCCAGATTCTCCTGCTCGGTCTCCGAAACGTGGATATGCAATGAAAGCCCCCTTTCACGGGCAAAACCGCTGCACCACTGGATCATGGAATCTGAAACGGTATAAGGGGCGTGAACCCCCACAGTCATCCTGCACCTCTCACCCCACTCCAAAGACTTTTCATACATTGCCTCCATCCCGGCCTTTATTGCAGCATCCTTCCCCTCATCCTTCAAATCAAGGGCCACAAAAGCATGCTCCCCCCTCAAACCCATCTCCTGCACAGCCTGCACAGCAGAATCAATCATCCAATACTGGTCGTAAAAAGTGGTTGTACCGGTCTTCATCATCTCCAGACAGGCCAACTTTGTACCCCAATAAATGGCCTCCTCATCCATTCTGGCCTCAACTTTCCAGATATCCTGCAGCCAATCCTGCAATTTTGCATCTTCCCGATAGCCTCTTGTAAGGGTCATTGCAGAGTGGGTATGCATATTCACAAAACCCGGTACTGCAGCCTTTCCTGTGCAATCCACAATCTTGCAGGGAGCATCAGGTACAGCAAGGGAAGTGCCTATAGAGGCAATCCTGCTTCCTTTTATAAGGATATCCTTCACCGCTCCATTCAGGAGAATCCCTTTAAGCAGAATAGTACTCATAACGGATAAATTTTCTTGAAGTGTAAAGATACTCAACAAACTTTTCACAACCAAAATAATGATTCCACACACGCTATTTGGGGTATTTTTTGTAATTTGGCAATTTATTGCAGAAAAACCGCACGCACGATGAACTTTGTCTGGCTTGATATAAACGCTTCCTGGTCGCACTCTTCGCTGGCCCTTCCTGCCCTTCACGCAAATCTTGCAAAACAGACACAGGATGAGTGCAATATGCAGGTTGTAAGCGGAACCATAAAGAGCGGAATTCCACAGATTCTGGAAGAACTCCAGGCAAAGGAGCCGCAGTATATATTTGCCACAGCCTGGCTTTTCAATATAGACTATCTAAATCAGACACTCAGCCGCATAAGCAGCCTGTGCCCCATTAAGGGGATATTCCTTGGCGGTCCCGAATTCCTTGGCAACAACAGGGAGTTCCTGGAGAGCCACAGATACGTTACGGCAGTATTCAAAGGTGAAGGGGAAGAGACTTTTGAGCCTTTTATCCGCTCATTGCTCAATGAAGACAACAACTGGAAACAGCTTCCGGGATTTGAATGGGTTGAAAACGGCAGTTACTTCAGCAGCAAAAGCATAACTGTAAAGGAATTTACAGCACTGCAACCTCCTGAGATCTCCCCTATGTTCAGGTGGGACAAACAGTTCGTACAACTTGAAACCTCAAGGGGATGCTTCAACAATTGCCGTTTCTGCGTTAGCGGAATAGAGAAAGCGGCGCAACAGAACATACCCATAGCGGAACTGCGCCGGAGGTTGCAGAACATAGCATCAAAAGGGATCCGCCAGGTAAGGGTCCTGGACCGCACATTCAACGGCAACCCCGGGAGGGCCCTGGAACTGCTGGAACTCTTCAATGAGTTTGCCGGCAGGCTCAACTTCCATCTGGAGGTGCACCCTGCCCTGCTTTTTCCTCCCGACAAATCTTCCCCTGCCCCTGTACAGGCAGACAACACCCTGAAATCCTGCTCATCTGGAGAGGTTTCTTCCGCACAGGCAGGAGAATCACCTGTCGGGAACACAGAATCACCTGCAAATATAACAGAATCACCTGTCGGGAAACTGAGAAGAAGGCTTGCAGAGATGCCCAAGGGGCTGCTGCATATAGAGGCAGGGATACAGTCGCTCAGGCAACAGGTGCTGGACAATTGCTCCAGGGCAGGCTCATCAGACTCCGCAATCAAGGGGTTGGAATACCTTGCAGGGATAAGTTCATTTGATGTGCACGCAGACCTTATTGCAGGGCTTCCGGGGTATACCTGGGAGGAACTTCTGCAGGATGCTGCAAGCCTTATGGAAATTGGGCCGGCTGAGATTCAGCTGGAGAGCCTGAAACTCCTCCCCGGAACATATTTCAGGAACAATGCAACTGAACTTGGAATAAAATACTCCCCTGCGCCCCCTTATGAGGTACTCTCCACTCCACACATATCATATAAGGAACTGGGCAGGGCAATGACCCTCTCAAAAATCATAGACCTGTGGTACAACGATCCCAAATGGAGGGAGACATTCAGAGAGATTATAACCGCAGAGAAAGGGGTGCTGGAGAGGCTTGTGGAAGAACTTGCCGGAACTGAAATACTCACCCAGCCGCTGAGCCTTGAGAGCAAGGGAATCCTGCTCTACAGGTTCTGCAAAACCCACACGCCGGAAAAGGCTCCCCTCATCTCCCTTCAATGGGTACGCAACGGCCTCTCAATTAAAAAAGAGCCGGCAGAAAGGTTCATAAGGTGGGATATGAACGGCAACGGGCCTGCAAATCCTCTTTTTATAGAGAATGACCCGCGCTACAAATATTGGTACATTGAAATTGGAAAGACCCGCCACTGGTTCTCTTTCAACAAAGAGGTGGAAAGGGTTGCCCCATGCAATTACATTACAGAAGAAATCTGATAAAAAAAGGGGGAGATTACAGAAACATCTCCCCTTTTGCCAAAATATAACTGTTGCCCCCTACATAAACGCTTCCATTGGTGCGCATCTCCGTGGCAACAACCGAAGGGCGCCGCATTGCCTCACCCTGCATAAAGCGGCACCGGGCTCCCTCTCCAATTACTCCATTTTTCAAAAGATAATATGTAAGGGCTGCATTTGCAGTACCGGTAGCAGACTCCTCAGGAATATCGTACAAAGGGGCAAAATTGCGCACGTGGGCAGTATAGCCGTCATCAGAAAGGGCAAACGCGTGCACACCCACCACCTCCAGTTCCTTGCTCAGGGCAGAAAGGGCCGGCATATCAGGTTCAAGTGCCTCCAGTTCCCCAAGGGAAGCCACAGGCATAATTATATCGGGAAGACCTGTTGAAACAATTTCAGGCACCAGCACCCCTCCCCCTCCGGCCACCTCATTCTGTGGAGCATAACCTGCAGGGAACATCACTTTGCGGAGCATTTCAACATCCATCCCCTTCCCGACAACCTCCGGCGGGGCCATCTGCATCATAACCTCCTCCCACACAGCAACCTCCAGGTCCCCAGCCAAAGTGTGGTTCATGCACACAGTACCCTGAGGCACAATCCCCTCATCCCTCAGCACACAGAAAGTTGCAATTGTAGCGTGCCCGCACAGATCCACCTCCGCAGCAGGGGTAAAATACCTTACAGTAAACTCTGCAGGGCCGTTCTGCTGCACAAAGGCCGTCTCCGAATAGCGGAGTTCCGCCGCAACCTTTACCATAAGACTGTCGGGAGGAAAACTTTCCCCTCCCAAAAGTACCACTCCGGCAGGATTCCCCCCAAACGGGGCATTTGCAAATGCATCAACTACAAAATATTTCATAGGACAAAGAATTAATGTATTTACAAATATACACGTTCTTTGCCCAAAATTCATTATATTTGTTAGAATCAAAACCAGAGGAAAAGAATGATTACAAAAGAACTCATATCTCCGCGCAGCATTGTGGTTGTGGGTGGCTCTGATGACACTACAAAACCGGGGGGAAATGCCCTTAGGAATCTGATTGTTACAGGCTACAAAGGAGAACTGCGTGTGGTTAATCCTAAGAATGATACCGTACAGGGAATTAAGGCATACAGGAGCGTGGAAGATCTTCCGCAAACAGATTGCGCAATACTTGCAATCCCGGCAAAGCTATGCCCCGGTACTGTTGAAACTCTGTGCAGGGAGAAGGGGTGCAGGGCTGTAATCATTTTCTCTGCCGGTTTCCACGAAGACGGCCCTGAGGGTGCTGAACTTGAGAGGCAGATTACAGAAACTGTGAACAGATACGGTGCATCACTCATTGGGCCTAACTGCATTGGGGCAATCACAAACCATTATGCAGGTGTATTCACACACCCCATTTCCAATCTTTCTCCCGATGGAGTTGACATCATCTCAGGCTCAGGTGCCACTGTGGTGTTCATTATGGAGGCGGCAGTGAAGCACGGCATTAAATTCTCGCACGTATTTTCTGTGGGGAACAGTGCCCAGATTGGCGTGGAGGATGTGCTGAAATATCTGGATGAGACATATGAACCTGGGGTGAGTTCCCCAGTGAAACTGCTATATATAGAGAGCATAAACAATCCGCAGATGCTCCTCAAACACGCAAGTTCGCTTGTAAGGAAAGGGGCCCGGATTGCAGCCATAAAGGCCGGTTACAGCGAGGCTGGAAGCCGTGCAGCATCATCACATACCGGTGCACTTGCATCGCCTGATGCTGCTGTGAGCGCCCTGTTCCGCAAGGCCGGCATCATAAGGGTATACAGCCGTACCGAACTTGTGAATATGGCCTCTATCCTCTCTATGCCAAGGCCAAAGGGGAAAAACATTGCCATCATAACCCATGCAGGCGGTCCTGCTGTGATGCTTACAGATGTTTTGAGCAGCAATGGGATAAACATACCACATCTGTCGGGAAGAAAGGCGGATGAACTCCTTGCAAAACTCTTCCCCGGCTCATCTGTTGCCAACCCAATTGATTTCCTTGCCACAGGCACTGCGGCCCAACTTGGGGAGATTATTGATGCCTGCAACAATGATTTTGACGAGGTTGATGCAATGGCGGTAATTTTCGGCAGTCCGGGACTTACAGATGTAACGGATGTATACAAACTGATGCTGGAGAAGATAAAGACCACCAGGAAACCTATATACCCTATCCTCACCTCTGTTGTAAATGCAGAGGAGGCAATTGCCATATTCCAGCAGATGGGTGGAATCTCTTTCAGCGAAGAGGCGGCGTTCGGCAAGGCATTTGTGGAGATGCTGGGCACACCTGCCCCGGAAGAGGACCCGCAACTCCCGGAAATTGACACGGAACAGATACGCAGTATAATTGATTCGGCAGAGGATGGTTATCTTCAACCTTGTAAAGTTTCGCTGCTCCTTGATGCGGCAGGAATCCCAAGGGCAAAGGAGTTTGTGGCAGCAACCCCTCAGGAGGCACTTTCTGCAGCAAAAGAGATAGGATATCCTATAGTTATGAAAGTGATAGGACCGGTACACAAGACCGATGTGGGGGGCGTATCCCTGGATATTAAGGATGATGCAAGGCTGGTGGCTGAACTGGAGAGGATGATGCAGATTCCGCAGGCAACATCTGTGCTCCTGCAGCCTATGCTCAAAGGTACAGAGGTTTTCATAGGTGCAAAGAGGGAAGGCGGATTCGGGCATATGGTACTATGCGGACTTGGCGGCATCTTCATTGAGGCCCTTAAGGATGTGGCATCTGAACTTGCCCCGGTAAGTACACACACGGCCGGCAGGATGATTTCCGGACTCAGAAGTTACAAAATCATACAGGGTACACGCGGAACCGGAGGTGTGAATGAGGAACTTTTCGCCCAGGCTGTTGCCAAAGTATCCGCCCTCTGTATGGCAGCACCGGAGATTGCAGAGATGGATATAAATCCGCTTCTGGGCAACAAAAACTCCCTTACGGCTGTTGATGCAAGGATAAGGATAGAGAAATAATTATGATTTATTAACAATATACAGATTTTTCATTAATGATTAAAAGAAAAATTGCTAATTTAGTAGCCGATTTCAAAGAAATGACTCCAACAGCAAAAGCAATGGTTGTCCTGTGCATACTGCTTGTTATTGGAATCCTCCTCAGATGGGATGCCACAATTGAGGGTATAAAAAGGGGCTTCGGGTTCTTTGGAATTGATTGAAAGTAAGTATAAACAATTAAATATTAATGCAATGGCAGTAAAAGGAGCAATAGTAGTTGATACTGAAAAATGCAAGGGATGCAGCGTTTGCATAGCAAATTGCCCAACCCAGACAATTGCATTGTCAAAAGAGGTAAACGGCAAAGGATACAACTTTGCGTATATGGAGAATCCGGATAATTGTATAGGTTGTACCAATTGTGCAACAGTTTGCCCGGATGCGGTAATTACAGTTTACAGGGTGAAAATATAAAAACATAAAGGATATGGCTGAAAAGATTCTTATGAAGGGTAACGAGGCTATTGCATACGGCGCCATCAGGTGCGGTGCAGACGGTTATTTCGGCTACCCTATCACTCCACAGTCCGAGGTTATGGAGACTCTTATGGAGGAGAAACCTTGGGAAACAACAGGAATGGTTGTATTGCAGGCAGAGAGCGAGACATCATCCATCAATATGGTTTACGGCGGAGCCTGTACAGGAAAAAAAGTTATGACCTCTTCCAGCAGTTTGGGAATAAGCCTTATGGCGGAGGGCTTGAGTTACCTTGCAGGAGCGGAACTCCCTTGCGTTATTGTAAACGTGATGAGGGGCGGTCCTGGTCTGGGTACAATCCAGCCAAGCCAGGCAGACTATTTCCAGGCAGTAAAAGGTGGCGGACACGGCGACTACAAGATGATTGTACTTGCACCGGCATCTGCACAGGATATGTATGATTTTGTAGGTCTTGGCTTTGACCTTGCCTTCAAATACAGGACTCCTGCAATGATCCTCTCAGACGGCGTTATTGGCCAGATGATGGAGAAAGTGGAACTTGGAGAGCAGAAACCGCGCAGGACAGATGCCGAGATTGCTGAGCAGTGCCCTTGGGCAGTTGTAGGAAAACCTGCAGACAGAAAACGCAATGTGATAACCTCACTTGCACTTGAATCACCTGTACAGGAGGCCCACAACATAAAATTGCAGGCAAAATACAAGGAGATTGAGGAAAAGGAGGTACTTTACAGCACCTACAGGACAGAGGATGCAGAGCACCTGTTTGTAGCATACGGAAGTATTGCACGTATCTGTGAAACCGCAGTTGACATTGCCCGCGAAAACGGATATAAAGTTGGTCTTCTAAGACCTATTACCCTATACCCATACCCTACAAAACAGATTCAGGAGCTTTTGCCTCAGTTGAAGAGCGTAATGGCTGTTGAGATGAGTGCAGGCCAGATGGTAGAAGATGTAAGACTTGCCGTAGAGGGCAAGGTACCTGTAAACTTCCACGGAAGAATGGGCGGTATGATCCCTTCTCCTGACGAAATTTACGAAGCATTTGTAAAATCTATTAATAAATAGCGGGTTATGGATATAAAAGATATAATTAAACCGGAAAACAAGGTATATGCCAAGACTCCTGTCCTTACAGACAACATACTCCACTATTGCCCTGGCTGTACACACGGAACAGTGCACAAGATAATTGCAGAGGTTATTGAGGAGATGGGAATCCAGGACAAGACCATAGGCATTTCACCTGTAGGATGTTCTGTATTTGCATATAACTACATAGATATAGACTGGGAGCAGGCAGCACACGGAAGGGCCCCTGCCCTTGCAACTGCAACAAAACGCCTTAATCCAAGCAAATATGTATTCACATACCAGGGAGACGGCGACCTTGCTTCAATAGGTACAGCAGAGGTAATGCACGCCTGCAACAGAGGAGAGAACATTGTAATTATCTTCATCAACAATGCAATCTACGGTATGACAGGCGGCCAGATGGCCCCTACCACCCTACTTGGCCAGGTGACTGCAACCACACCTTACGGAAGGGATGCAAAACTGAACGGATTCCCAATGAAGATTACCGAACTTCTTGCACAACTGGAGGGAACCTGCTACGTTACAAGACAGTCTGCACAGAACCCTGCAGCAGTGAGGAAAACCAAGAAAGCCATCAGAAAAGCATTTGAGAATTCAATGATGGGCAAGGGAACCTCATTTGTAGAGGTGGTTGGAACCTGCAACTCAGGCTGGAAACTCTCTCCTGTAAAGGCAAACAAATGGATGGAGGAGAATATGTTCCCATTCTATCCGCTTGGAGATATGAAAGACAGATAAACCATTAACGCATAAAAAGAATTGATATGAAAGAAGAATTGATTATAGCAGGTTTTGGAGGACAGGGAGTGCTCTCAATGGGTAAAATTCTTGCCTATTCCGGAATTATGCAGGGACAGGAGGTTACCTGGATGCCATCATACGGTCCTGAGATGCGTGGTGGTACAGCCAATGTTACCGTTATCCTTAGCGACAACAAGATTAGTTCACCAATCCTCAGCAAATACGACACTGCAATCATACTCAACCAGCAGTCTATGGACAAATTTGAGAATCTGGTCAAACCGGGCGGTCTGCTTATCTATGACCCTAACGGAATTACCAGACACCCTGAAAGGAAGGACATAAACATCTGCTCAATTGAGGCTGCAGAGGAGAGTGCAAGGATGGGCAACCTTAAGGCTTTCAATATGATTGTGCTTGGTGCATTCCTGCAGAAAAAGCCTGTGGTATCTATGGAAAGTGTTGTAAAAGGATTGAAAAAATCACTTCCTGAGAGACACCATCACCTTATTCCAATGAATGAGGAAGCAATTAAGGTGGGAATGGATAAACTTGTTGACATCAACGTTTTATAAGAACTCACCAATAATAAGGGATAAAGCCTCTGCAAATTTGCAGGGGCTTTTTTCCATTATCAAAAAATATTTTTAAATTTGCTGTGGAAAATTTCTTAAAATGAGCGTAGAAAGTCAAATAGTAATCCAGAAACTGAAAGGACATATAGAGCAGATAATCTCAAAATATGAACTTGCACTTTCTGAAAACATCTCATTGAAAGAAGAATTGGAGAAACATAAAACTGATTTAGAGGAGAAAAACAACAAAATAAAGGAGTTAGAGCAGAAAGTAGAGCTGATGCAGTTGGGTGATGCCTTCAAGGCTTCATCCGAGGATGTGAAGGAGGCAAAGAAAAAGATTGCAAGGATTGTGCGGGAGATTGACAAGTGTATATCAATGTTAAACGACTGATAATGGAAGAAGAAAAACTCAGGATAAAGGTAACTATAGCCGAAAGGCAGTACCCGCTTACCATACAACCGTCTGAAGAGGAGAGTCTTAGAATTGCAGTGGGCAAGATTAGGGAGATGGTGGAGTTTTACAAGAGCAAGTTCAAGGACAGGGATTTGCAGGATGCATTATCAATGTCTGTATTGCAATTTGCCGTAAAAGTTGTGAGACTTGAACAAAATAGGGAGTTTGAGGGTTTGTTGGATGACCTTAAGGTTTTGGACAAACAGTTGGGAGAGTACATAACTGGCAACAATTAGACTTTTTTGACATATTACATATTGGCAAAATTATCATTTAGCCGTTGGATTACAGCTCTTTGCGAAAATCAACACTATAAACAGAACCGAGTGACCAGCAGATAAAGACAGGCCTGGGTGACCCTTAGGGGGATTCCGTTTTTACGGGACGTTGGAAGTCTGCGTCTACAACTGGAGCTCAAATCTTATTTTTTAAGATTTTTCTGAAAACAGCGGATCCAGCGGCTTTTATTATGCTCATAACCGAAGAAACTTAAACCTAAAAAACATACATAACTAAAGATAGAAGAGATGGACATACTTACAATTGTAATTTTATCGCTATGTGGAGCTCTCGCCGGATTTTTAGCGGCATACTATATGGTTAACAATGTAGTGCTGAAGAAAAAGAAGGAACAGATACTCAAGGAGGCTGAAACTGAGGGAGAGAACATAAAGAAGGAGAAGATTTTCCAGGCAAAGGAGAAATTCCTGCAGCTCAAAAGTGAGCACGAGCAGTTCATAAATGAAAAGAACAGCCAGATACAGCAGATTGAGAACAAGATTAAACAGAAGGAGATTGTTATCAACCAGCAGAATTCTGAGCTTTCAAAGAAACAGAAAGAGGTTGACCTTATTAAGGAAAACCTGAAAAACCAGGTGGAGATTGTAAACAGGAAGAGCGACGAGTATGAGAAACTAAAACAGGAGGCCATTGAAAGGATTGAGAGCCTTGCTGGAATGACAGCCGCTGAGGCAAAAGCCCAGTTGGTAGAAACAATGAAGGATGAGGCCAAGACACAGGCAATGTCTTATATCAATGACGTGATGGATGAGGCCAGACTTACCGCTTCCAAAGAGGCAAAAAGGATTGTAATCAATACAATCCAGAGGACAGCCCCTGAGACTGCAATTGAGAATGCAGTTACAGTGTTCAACATAGAGAGTGATGAGATAAAGGGACGCATCATTGGACGCGAGGGAAGGAATATCCGCGCACTTGAGGCGGCTACAGGTGTGGAGATTGTAGTTGATGACACCCCTGAGGCAATCCTCCTCTCTGCATTTGACCCTGTAAGAAGGGAGGTTGCAAGGCTTGCACTCCACCAGTTGGTTACAGACGGCCGTATCCACCCTGCAAGAATTGAGGAGGTTGTAGCCAAAGTACAGAAACAGCTGGAAGAGGAGATTCTTGAAACAGGTAAAAGAACATGTATAGATTTGGGTATCCACGGCCTTCATATAGAGCTTATCAAACTTATAGGAAGGATGAAGTACCGTTCATCATACGGCCAGAACCTGTTGCAGCACGCAAGAGAGGTTGCAAACATCTGTGCAATCATGGCATCCGAGCTTGGACTTAATCCAAAAGCTGCAAAAAGGGCAGGTCTGCTGCACGATATTGGAAAAGTATCTGATGAGGATCCTGAACTTCCACACGCAATCCTGGGTATGAAACTGGCAGAGAAATACAAGGAGAAACCAGAAATATGCAATGCCATAGGTGCCCACCACGAGGAGGTTGAGATGAGCTCTTTGCTTTCACCGCTTGTACTTGTAGGTGATGCCATTTCAGGCGCAAGACCTGGCGCAAGACGAGAGGTTATTGAGTCTTACATAAAGAGGCTTCAGGATATGGAGAACATTGCCCTCTCCTACCCTGGCGTTACCAAGACCTACGCAATCCAGGCAGGCCGCGAGCTCCGCGTAATTGTAGGAAGCGAGCAGGTAACAGACCAGCAGGCAGAGCAGCTTTCAATGGATATTGCAAAGAAGATCCAGGACGAGATGGTTTATCCGGGCCAGGTAAAGATTACCGTAATCCGCGAAACCCGCTCTGTAAGTTTTGCAAAATAAACTGCACAACCGCATACAAAAGAAAGGCAGCCTCACCGCTGCCTTTTTTATTTTGTTTGCCACCAGAAAATGAGTTTTATTCCTAAATGGCTATATATCTTTGCGTTAAAGAATCGCAACAAACGTAATCTCCCGCTATTGCTCCACCTAAATTCTGCACTATTTTGCAGTGTCTCGCAGAGTCGAGTTCCTACTTTGATGTAAAGGTGGTGAAATTTGAAACAGAAATAGGTACGCTAAAATTTTGCTCCACCAAAGTTCGGAATCCCTAATATTCAAATTTTATCAGTTATAAAATTGCCATCTTTGATCGAATATTGTGCTCGTCTTAACCTATCATATAATATGCAAAAACCGCACTTTTTCTTTATTTTATGATAGGTTGAGCACTTGCATGGTGACTTGCATAGTCACTTGCATGGTAGTATCATTAAATTAGCTTATACACAACTTTTGCACTAACTTGTACACCCTTATATCAACTAGGTGCCGACTAGGTGCCGACTGGGTGCCAACTTAGTTCTATCTTAGTGCCTACTTGGTGCCATCATGGGCACTATCATGAGCAGTTCATGAGCACTTATAGTGCAACGATAAGGCTGTTTGTAAGATAGAAACCATTATCAACATATGCTCACAAAATATTAGAAATGCTTCTTCCAATATCCAAACTCTTAGGTCAACACTCTTTTATATTCGGTGTTTAATTTTAGTCGTATATAAGCATTATTTAGAATTCCTAATTATAACATAAATCTTTCTAATTTATTCTTCCATCTCTCCCAATCGGGCATTTCCTTTTGTAGTAGATCCCAAAATGCTTTTGTGTGGTCAGGGTGCAATAAATGACAAAGTTCGTGAGTAATCACGTACTCAATACAAGGTCGAGGAGCCATAATCAATCTAGTATTAAGAATTATTTTTCCTTTGGGGGTACAGCTTCCCCAACGATTTTCCATCTCCTGTATATGTAAAGATGTTGGTGTAACACCATATTTTTCAAAGCGTGCAAC
>JAGAKR010000017.1 GCA_017625535.1 Bacteroidales bacterium
CAACCACAGCGCATACGAAATGGAGGGGGCTGCCCCACAGATAAATGCGGAGGAGGGTGAGGTGAAATACGGCACATTGGACAGCCTGCAGAGCCTTTATACAAGAGAATTCTCTTTCAGGCGCACCTCAGCGGTAATGGTGGATGACAAGCTTTTCATAAGTCCGTTTGCGGAGAAATACTTCAGAGCAGAGGATTTTGCCGGTCCGCGCAAATATCCGGTTGAGTTCCGCAACCCCAAAACCATAGAGTACACCGCTACCATCCATATTCCCGACGGCTATGAGGTTTATGATCTTCCAAGGAAGAGCACCTGGCAGCAGCACCGCTGTGGGGCAAGTGCCACCATTCTGGCCAAAGCCCAGGGGGATATAGTGCAGTTCGGCCTTACGATAGAGTTGGACAACGCCACAATCCCGCTGGAAGATTATCCGCAATTCCAGGAGTGGTGGCAGCAGATGTGCTCTCTGTTTGATGAGATGATAATCCTCCACAGGAAAGGGGGCAAGTCGTTCACAGATACAGAGAAGATGACGGCGTAGCTGTATGGGGCAGGAGAGATCGGGATTATCTTTTGAGGGATAATTCCGATTTTTTTTTGTTATATAAAGTGATAAGTTTGTTATTTTTGCGTGTTTTAGAGGTTTGATGTGTACAGTATGAATACAATAGAGGAGATAAGGAGTCAGTTTCCGGCGCTGCAGCAGCTGGTGTACGGCAAGCAGCTGGTGTATCTGGATAATGGGGCCACATCGCAGAAGCCGCAGTGTGTGATTGATCTTGTTGAGAGGATGCACACCGGGGCGAATGCAAATGTGCACCGTGCAATGCACAAGCTCAGCGATGATGCCACTGCCCTGTATGAGGGGGCCCGCGAGAGGGTGAGGCAGTTCATAAATGCTCCGGCCAGGGAGAACATCATTTTTACTTCGGGTACTACAGCTTCCATAAATCTGGTTGCAAGCAGTTTCTGCCGCAAGTTTGTGGGGGAGGGAGATGTTGTGCTGGTATCCGGGGATTCACATCATTCCAATATTGTTCCGTGGCAGTTGGCCTGCCAGGCTTGTGGGGCTGAGGTGAAGGCTATTCCTGTGTTGGAGGACGGCAGGCTGGATATGGAGGCTTATAGGAGAATGCTGTCGGGAAGAGTGAAGATTGTGGCAGTTGAGCATATTTCCAATGTGCTGGGAATTGTGAATCCGGTTGGGGAGATTATTGCTCTGGCGCACGCACAGGGGATTCCGGTGCTGGTTGACGGTGCGCAGGGGATTGTGCACGCCAAGGTGGATGTGCAGGAGATGGATTGTGATTTTTATGCTTTTTCGGGGCATAAGATTTATGCTGCAACAGGTTCGGGTGTGCTGTATGGCAGGCAGGAGTTGTTGGAGGCTATGCCACCTTATATGGGTGGCGGCGATATGGTGGATACCGTTACTTTTGAGCGTACTACATACGCTCCGCTTCCGCTAAAGTTTGAGGCGGGAACCCCTAATTTCATTGCTCAGGCTTCGCTGGCTCCGGCTCTGGAGTTTGCTGCCAGGTTGCGTGAGGGGGAGATTGCCGGTGTGGTTGAGGAGCAGGAGCGTGCTATAATTGAGTATTTGAAGGGGGCTTTGACCGGGATTGAGGGGTGCAGGATTTATGGTTTGCCTGAGGAGGCTTCCGGAGTGGCGTTGGGTGAGCCGGGGAGCAAGATTCCTCTTTTCTCGTTCAATATAGAGAGGTGTTTCCCTTCAGATCTGGCGCAGCTGCTGGACAAGATGGGTGTGGCTGTGCGCACAGGGCTTATGTGCTGTGAGCCGCTGATGACCCGCTTTGGAGTTACCAGTATGGTGAGGGCTTCGTTCTTGCCGTACAATACCCTGCAGGAGGCGGAGTATTTTGTGGCAAGCCTGCAGAGGGCAGTGAGGATGCTCCGATAGGGGTTGGTGCAGAAAAAGAAAATTTTGAGGATTATGACTATAAAGGAGATTGAAAACGAAATTGTAGAGGAGTTTGCAGTTTTTACAGACTGGATGGACAAGTATGAGTACATCATTGAGCTGGGCAAGGGTGTGCCGGTGATTGATGAGGGGCAGAAGACAGAGAATAACCTCATTAAGGGGTGTCAGAGCAGGGTGTGGCTCAGCTGCAGGGTTGAGGATGGCAAGCTGTATTTTGCGGCAGACAGTGATGCAATAATTACAAAGGGAATCATCTCTTTGCTCATTAGGGTGTACAATGGGCAGACCCCAGCGGATATCCTTGCAAATGACCTGGAGTTCATTGGCAAGATAGGGCTGCAGGAGAACCTGTCGCCTACAAGGGCAAACGGTTTGGTTTCTATGATAAAGCAGATTAAGATTTACGCAATGGCGTACAACAATTAGAGTATGAAGAGCAAGGATAGTGTTTTAAGGGATGTTGTAAGGGCTCTGAGGATGGTTTATGATCCTGAGATTCCGGTGAACATCTATGATTTGGGGCTCATTTATGACCTTAAGATTGATGATGACCACAAGGTGTTTATCCAGATGACACTCACCGCTCCCAACTGCCCTATGGCAGATCAGTTGGTGGAGGATGTGAATGATGCGGTAAAGGATACCCCTGGGGTTACGGATGTGGCCCTTGAGCTGGTTTTTGAGCCTGCGTGGGACAAGAGCCGTATGAGCGAGGAGGCAATGCTGGAGCTTGGACTTTTATAATTTGCAAGTATATGTACAGAGTTTATCTTCTTCTGGGGAGCAATATGGGGGACAGGCAGGCAATGCTTGATGCAGCCAACCTGGAACTTATTGATGCCCTTCTTCCCGATTATCTTGAGGTGGCTGCGCTTGGGGATGCAGTGAATACATCCGCAGTGATGGAAACAGAGCCTTGGGGGTTTGACACTCCAGTGGAGCCTTTCCTGAACCAGAGTTTCTGCTGCCTTACGGAGATGGAACCCAATCAGGTGCTGGAGCAGTGCCAGAGAATTGAGACAGAACTGGGAAGGGAGCGTACAGGGGCACAGTTTGATGCCCAGGGGAAGAGGATTTACCGGAGCAGGGTTATTGATATAGACATTCTGGCGGTTGAAAGAGAGACTGCTGGGGGGTGGGAGTCTGTGGAAGTTGCTACAGCGGACCTTACGGTTCCTCATCCGCAGTTGCAGAGCAGGGATTTTGCCCGCAAGCTTTATGAGGAGCTGAAAGGGGTGAAGAAGGCTGCAGAGAAATCTGTCGGGAAGAAAAAATTTAAAAAATGATATAATTATGACACAGGAAGACCTATTTAAAAATCTGATTGCCCATACAAAGGAGTACGGGTACATTTTCCCTTCGAGTGAGATTTATGACGGCTTGGGGGCGGTTTATGATTATGGCCAGTTGGGAAGTGAGTTGAAGAGCAATATAAAGAAATATTGGTGGGATTCTATGGTAAGGCTCAATGAGAATATTGTGGGAATTGATTCTGCCATCTTTATGCATCCAAGAATCTGGGAGGCTTCTGGCCACGTTGGGGCTTTCAATGACCCTCTTATAGACAACAAGGATTCAAAGAAGAGATACAGGGCTGATGTTCTGCTTGAGGATTATATTGCAAAACTTGAGGAGAAGATAAACAAGGATGTTGAGAAGGGACGCAAGAAGTTTGGTGACGCTTTTGATGAGGAGCAGTTCCGTGCCACCAATCCTAATGTGCTGCGCAATGCCAAGAAGATTGCAGAGTGCAAGGATAGGATGGTTGCAGCCCTAAATGCAAATGACCTGGATGCGTTGAAACAGCTTATCCTGGATTGTGAAATTGTTTGCCCTATATCGGGAACAAAGAACTGGACAGATGTTAGACAGTTCAACCTTATGTTCAGCACCCAGTTGGGAAGTGTTTCAGGGGAGAGTGGTACAATTTACCTTAGACCGGAGACTGCACAGGGTATTTTTGTAAACTATCTGAATGTGCAGAAGACCGGCCGTATGAAACTGCCTTTTGGTATTGCACAGATTGGAAAGGCCTTCAGGAATGAGATTGTTGCAAGGCAGTTCATTTTCCGTATGAGGGAGTTTGAGCAGATGGAGATGCAGTTCTTTGTTCAGCCTGGCCAGGAACTTGAGTGGTTTGCAAAGTGGAAGGAGACCCGTCTGAAATGGCACAAGGCTCTTGGAATGGGTGAGGAGAACTACCGTTACCACGATCACGAGAAACTTGCACACTATGCAAATGCCGCTACAGATATAGAGTTCAACTTCCCGTTCGGCTTCAAGGAACTTGAGGGTATCCACTCACGTACAGACTTTGACCTTGGCCGTCACCAGGAGTTCTCCGGCAAGAAGTTGCAGTACTTTGATCCTGAGAAAGGTGAGAGTTATGTACCATATGTGATTGAGACTTCTATTGGAGTTGACAGAACCGTTCTGGCTGTTTTGAGCGGGGCATACAAAGAGGAGAAACTTGAGAACGGTGAGGAGAGGGTAGTGCTTAAGCTGCACCCTGCACTTGCCCCTGTTAAACTGGCAGTGCTTCCATTGGTTAAGAAAGACGGCCTTCCTGAGCTTGCAAGAGAGATTATGGCAGAACTGAAACTTGATTTCAACTGCCAGTATGATGAGAAAGACTCAATTGGAAAACGTTACCGCCGCCAGGATGCAATAGGTACTCCATTGTGTATAACTGTTGACCACCAGAGCCTTGAGGACAAATGCGTTACCTTGCGCGACCGCGACACTATGGAGCAGGAGAGGATTCCAATTGCAGAGTTGTACCAGAGGGTAGACGAGAAAGTGAACATGAGGAATCTGCTGAAGCAGTTGATGTAGGGATTCCCTCCCAGCAGATAATTTGAAAAGCCACCTTTAAAGGGCGGCTTTTCTGCTTTATACTTATACGAAATATTGTTGGGAAAGTCCTATTTCTTCTCCTTTGAATACTGTTCTGCTGTTTTAAGGAACTGTACCCTCTCAAATGATGCCGGGTCTGCAATGTTGCCGTAGTTGAGCATGCCGCAGAAATCAGATACTTTGTTGAAACCTTTGGATTTCATGAACTCTTTAAGTTCATTGTTGAAATCTGCAACCACAAAAGGACCCTGTTTGTACAAGACACTGCAAAGCTGCACCGTCTTCGCTCCGGCAAGGAGGAGTTTTATTCCCGACGAAGGGTCATATACACCTGTAGATGCACTCAGGTCGAACTGACGCAGCTGAGATGAAAGGATTGCAGTCCAACGGAGTTCCTTCAGGTACTCTGTCTTGCTCGAGAATGGGTTTGCCGGGGTAATTTTCATGCTTTTGAGTGATATGTCGGGAGTAAAGAAACGGTTGAACAATACTGCACCTTTTGCTCCGTGTCCCTGCAGGCCATTTACAAAGTTCCCTATGTTGGTGAAGTTGTCACTTATCTTTACAGCAACGGGAATCTTCAATTCTTTGGTTACCTGGTTCACTATATTCCAGTATCCGCTCTCTATCTCTGTGCTGTTGCTTTCCCTGTTCATAGGCAGTGAGTAGATGTTGAGTTCCAGTGCATCTGCTCCGGCTTTTTCTATCTCCTTTGCAAAATCTGTCCAGCTGCTGAGGGAGAAGCAGTTTATGCTGGCAATTACCGGTATGCCGCTCTCCTTTTTTGCATCCTTTATGAGTTTTACATAATTGCCTACAGAGTAATCTGTAACATATCTTTTAAGGAAATCCAGACTCTCAGGGGAATCTGCTCCAACGCTCTCCAGAAAACCTATTTCGTTGCTTATCTGCTCTTCAAAAAGAGATTTAAGTACAATTGCACCGGCACCACTGCGGGCCAATGCCACTATTTTCTCAAGGTCTGCCGTGTAACCGCTGCTGGCAGCAATGAATGGGGACTTAAGCTCCAATCCCAAGTAATTTACAGAAGTGTCAATCATATTATCTATTGTTTAGTCAGTTTATCTTGGCTTTATACATAACATCCCAAGCAGCTGTTATGTTGTTATATTTATTCGTTGTTAATAACTATTACAAATTAAATTCAAATTTTTCATCTTCCCAATACCATATTTTAGGTATTCTGTATTTTAAAAAATTGAACAATTGGCACATCCGGTATGTTTCATACACAAGTTCGAATTTTAAAATTTAACGCTATGAAAAGATTACTTACAATTGTTTCAGTTGCCTTTATTGCCGCTTTATGCTGCAACACCAGTGCAAAAGCACAGGAAAGGGGTGAAATGGGAGCCGGTATGAACTTCGTACTTGCAACAGGTGAAGATTATACAAACTACGGTTTGAGCGCCAAATACCAGTGGACATTTATAGACAAAATGCGTGTGGAGCCATCATTTACATACTTCTTCAAGAAAGACAACATCTCATCTTGGGATCTTACCGCAAACATCCAGTATCTGTTCAATTTCGGGCCTATGATGAGCATATATCCATTGGCAGGTTTCGGTATGACTGGAATAAACAGGGATTATGCACCTCTGGGATTGGATAAAGAGAATGATACCAAATTTGCTTTCAACTTTGGAGCAGGAATGGAATTCATGTTCAGCCCAAGGATGGGTATGAACCTTGAATATAAATATCGCATTGTAGACAGCTGGAACAGGTCTCACTTCAGTTTTGGAGTGATCTACAAGTTCTAGTGATGTTGAATTATATATACAAAAAAAGCCGCCCTTTAAAGGCGGCTTTTTCCTAATTCGTCGGGATACTGCGACTCGAACGCAGGACCCCCTGCTCCCAAAGCAGGTGCGCTAACCAACTGCGCCACATCCCGATTCATTATTTCAAAGTGCTTTGGGTACCAAAGCGGATGCAAAGGTACGGATATTTTTTAATTATCCAAATTTTTTTAAAGATATTTTGGAAGTCGGTTACCGGGTTCCTGGAAAGCCGGGACCCGACTTCTTTGGTGAACTGGTTGATTTTCTGTAAAATAAAAGAGAGGAACCTAATGGGTTCCTCTCTCTATTGTGAATAAAATTTTATAGTCCCAAATCTTTCAAGGTTCTTGGGGCAGGAGTTTTAGGGAGTGGTTTTCTCTCTTTCAACTGCTCCATAATTACCTCAATGGCTTTGTTCAACTGCTCGTCAATGCCCTGCTGCTCTTTTATAGGGTCATTGTCTATGAGGATGTCAGGGTCTACGCCGTGGTTCTCAACAATCCACTGGCCGGTTTTGGCGTCATAGTTGGTGAAGAACGGTACGCGTACGTCTGTGCCGTCAATGTAAGGGAGTGAACCGCTGATACCTACAATACCTCCCCAGGTGCGGGTTCCTATAACTGTGCCAAGGTTGTTGGCCTTGAAGCTCCAAGGGAACAGGTCTCCGTCAGAGGCAGAGTATTTGTTTATCAACAATACCTTAGGGCCGTGGTGGGTTGCATCAGGAATGGTACCGGTACGGCTTGAGTTGCGGTACATTGTCATACGGTAAGTCTTGCGCAGCAGACGCTCAATGATCATAGGCGAAACATTTCCACCGCCATTCTCACGGTCATCTATGATAAGGGCCTCTTTGTCAAGCTGAGGGTAGAAGTAGCGTGCAAACTCATTCAGTCCGTCAACATTCATATCTGGAATGTAGATGTATCCTACACGGCCGCCGGTAGCCTGCTCAACTTTCTTGATGTTGTTCTGTACCCAGTTGTAGTGCTCAAGCGGATACTCGTTGTCTATAGGTTTTACAACTATCTGGCGAGCACCGTCCTCGGAAGGTTTGTCGTTTACAGAAAGTTCTGTAAGTACGTTTGCCTTGCCAATGAGCAGTTTGTAGATGTTGTCTACGGTATTGGTAGGGATGCCGTCAATTGCAACAATGTAATTCCCCTCAACAACATTAAGGCCAGGCTCAGTAAGAGGAGACCTCAGTTTTGCACTATAAGGTGCTCCAGGCATAATCTTGCCAATCTTGTAGTAGCCGCTCTTGTCTTTCTTAAGTTCTGCGCCAAGCAGACCCATAGGGATGCGCTCTGCCTTAGGCATCTCACCAGGATTCACATATGCGTGTCCGCAGGCAACCTCAGAAATCATCTCTCCAATTACATAGTTGAGATCCAGACGGGTCTTCACATAAGGGAGAAGCACTGCATATTTCTCTTTAATGGCTTTCCAGTCTATGCCGTGCATGTTCTCAAGATAGAAACCGTCCCTGAATGCACGCCAAACCTCATCATAAATCTGTGCCCACTCAGCAGTATAATCTACAGGAGCCACAAGGTTCTTGAATGAAACTTTATCTCTGAAGGCAACTTTAGGTGCAGGGAAATCACAAACAAACAGATCACGTCCTTTTGCAAACAAAGCCTTCTTTGCACCAGGGTTGTAACTTACCATAGAGGCACCCTCAGCAGCTTTTTCATCCTTTCCGGTTGCAAAATCAAACACTTTGGTGTCTCTTCCCGACGAATACCAGAGTTTTTTGCCGTCACATACAATATTGCCGAAATAGCCTGTACCCACAGGGATCCTTACAATTCTGCCGAAAATGCCGTCTGCATCAATTACAGTTGCAGAAGGGGCTGCAGCGGCATCTTTCTTCTCAGGGGCACCCTTTGGAGCAGGGGCTTTGCCGTCTTCAGGAAGAAGAGGGGAAGCTGTACCTTTTGCAAGCATAGCCATATACAGGCCGTTCATATTGTTGTATGTGTGGTTCCATTCCAACTGGCCGTATGTAGGGTTGAAATCGCGGGCAGAGGTAAAGATGATATATTTGCCGTCTGTGCTGAATACAGGAGAAGATGAACTGTACCATTTCTCTGTTACGGCAATCTCCTTGCCGGTCTTCAGATTGTACACATAAACAACGCTCATCTCATTCTCTGCAGATTTTGTGTAGGCAATCCAGTTGCCGCAAGGCGAGAAGTTCACGCTTCTGAACTCACCTGCAGGATTCTCCATTACAGTACGTTTTGCCTTGGTTGCAACATCAACCTCAACAAGACGGTTCTTGCGGTCAGAATAATATATTTTCTTGCTGTCAGGGCTCCACTGTACCCTGCGGATATAAGAGTCGTTGTTCTTTGTCAACTGTACAGGTTTCCCACCCTCTGCAGGCTGAAGGTAAACCTCGGTCTCACCTGTTGCATCACCAATATAGGCAATGTATTTGCCGTCCGGGCTCCATACTGCACTGCGGTCGTTTGAACCTGGGGTGCGGGTGATGTTCCTTACAACTCCCTCACCTACAGGAACGGTGAATACCTCACCACGTGCGGTAACAGCAACCCTGCTGCCGTCTGAAGGGATGCTTGCAGATCTTGCGCTTGCCTTGCCGCTCACATCCTTCATCTCCTGACGTCCGTAGATGTTGTCTGATGTAAGTTCAATTGAAATCTTCTGGCTCTGGCGGCTCTTAGGGTCAAATTTGTAAAGGTAACCGCCTTTCTCAAATACTATAATCTCTCCGTTTGTAGAAGGGAACTTTATATCATAATCTGTAAAGTTGGTAACCTTCTCTGTCTGTTTTGTACGGGTGTTGTATACAAACAGGTTCATTGTCATATCCCTGTCGGAGATGAAGAAGATCTCTTCTCCAATCCACATTGGGAAAATGTCCTGTGCCACGTTGTTGGTTACATTCTCAACCTTTTTGGCTGCAGGATCATAAACCCAGATGTCGTCTGCCATACCTCCACGGTAGTACTTCCAGGTACGGAACTCACGCATAACGCGGTTGTAGGCAAGTTTTTTGCCGTCGGGAGAATAACTGCAGAAACCGCCCTCTGGGAGAGGAATCTGCTCAGGCATACCGCCATCAGGTGAAATTGTCCAAAGTTTGCCTGGGAATCCGTCACCGGTACGGTTACGGTAAACTATCTTTTTGCCGTCTTTGCTCCACGCCATTACAATGTTGTTGGGGCCCATACGGTCTCCCAAATCATCGCGGCTGTTGGTTGATGAATATGTAAGCCTTACTGGCTCGCCTCCCTGTGCAGGGATAAGGTAAACCTCACGGTTGCCGTCATACTCTCCGGTAAAGGCAATGGTTTTGCTGTCGGGAGAAAAACGGGCAAACATCTCATATCCAATGTGGGATGTGAGGCGGGTTGCCTGGCCGCCGGCCAAAGGTGCCTTATAAAGGTCTCCTCCATAAGAGAACACAATCTGATTGCCGTCTGTAGACGGGAATCTGAGGAGTCTTGCCTCATCCGCCTGTGCTGTAAAAGCGGCTGCTGCAAGAGCTAAGGTAAACAGTAATCTTTTCATAATAAGAATTTTAAAATGTCACTCGGTCATCGGGTACAGCTACACTCGGGGACCGGGTACAGCCGCACTCGAGGACCAAGTTACAAAAAAATGTTAACTTTACCTTTATATGATATGGTATAAAATTATAAATACCCCTCTTGGGAATGTGGTTCTGGGGGGCAGAGGCGGCAGGATATGCTTCTGCCATTTTGCACTCCCTTCACTGGAGGCTGTTTTGCGGCGGGTGGCGGAGGATTTCCCAGGGGAGGCAATTGGGGAGGAAACAGTGGGCAAGGAATATTCCCTGCAGGGGCTTTTGTGCGGCAGGGGAGGCATTTTCAGATGGGAGGATTTCCTGCTTAATGGGACACCGTTGCAGGTGGCGGTGTGGAGAGAGATTTACAATCTGCAGCCGGGGGAGGTGGTATCTTATTCGGCCCTTGCCTTAAGGTGCGGATACCCAAGGGCGGTGAGGGCGGTGGCCACTGCGGTGGGGAAGAACCCAATTTCCCTCATTATCCCGTGCCACAGGGTGCTCAGGCAGGAGGCTTTCCGTAAGGATGGTGGTATAAATGCAGATATGTTGGGAAATTATGGATGGGGGAGAGAACTTAAAAGAAAGATATTGGAATGGGAAGGGATAATTTAGTGGAAAGGCTGGCCGTTGAGGCCCAGGAGCAGTACAGGATTTTCAACCAGAAGTTTGTGGTAACCAACCGCAACCCTATGCTGGGGGTAAAGGTCCCAAATATGAGGGCAATTGCCCGGGAAATCTCTTCAGGTGACTGGAGGGCTTTCCTGCAGGAGTATGGGTTTTATGGGGAGGACAGGGAGCAGTTGTGCAGCAAGGCTTGGTTTGAGGAGATAATGATAATTGGGATGGTGATAAATCTTGCCAATATGCTTCCCGACGAAAGGTTGCACTTGGTTTCACAGTTTGTCCCCCTTATAGACAACTGGGCGGTGTGTGATGTGTTCTGTGGCGGGGCAAAATGGGTTGAGGAACCGGGCCGTGGCCCCAAGGCAAGCCTGAGGGTGCCCCGGGAGGTGGTGTGGAATTTCCTGCAGGGGTATATGCTGGGGGATGAGGAGAGGGGATTGTCGGGAAGAAAAGAGTTTGAGATAAGGTTCGGTGTGGTTATGATGATGTCATATTTCCTCTGTGAGGAGTATCTGGAGAGGGTGTTTGATGTTCTGGCAAAGGTGCATTTTGGAGATTATTATGTGGATATGGGTGTGGCGTGGTGTCTGGCAACTGCACGGGCAAAATTTGATGCGCAGACACAGGCTTTTGTGGCAGGGGCAGGGCTGCCGGCAGGAGTGGTAAAGAAATATGAACAAAAAGTGAGGGATTCCCTCAGGATAAGGAAATGAAAAATACAATCAACGAGGAAGGGAAATGGGAGATTCTAAAGAGTGAATATCTCTTCCGCAGGCCTTGGCTTACAGTGCGCAAGGATTGCGTAAAATTGCCTGCAGGGCAGGTGAATGATGAGTTTTATGTGCTGGAGTATCCCGATTGGGTGAATGTGATAGCCATTACCCAGGATGGGGATTTTGTTATGGAGCGCCAGTACAGGCACGGACTGGGGGTTACCTGTTATGAGATTTGTGCCGGGGTAATTGAGCCGGGCGAACCCCCTTTGGCAGCGGCGCAGCGTGAACTTCTGGAGGAGACCGGTTATGCCGGAGGCCAGTGGGAGGAGATAATGACCCTCTGCGGCAACTCTTCCACCACAAACAATTATACCCACTGCTTTGTGGCCCGCGGGGTGGAGAAAGTTGCCGGACAGAACTTGGACCGCACTGAGGATATTAAGGTGGAACTTCTTTCCCGCGAACAGGTGCGTGACCTCCTTATAGGGAATGAAATCACCCAGGCCCTGATGGCCGCCCCTCTGTGGAGGCTTTTTGCAGGAGAGATATAAAAATTTTAGTTGCGTAGCTTAAGGAAGTATCATTTATGCGGAGGAGATTGCTTGTGAGGAAGAAGAATTGCAACTAAATACTTTATTAGTTAATAGGTGTTTAGTTAAAAATGTTTTACTTTTGTAAGTGATTAATCTATTGAAGTATGATAGGACAAACTTTTATTTTTGGAAAACCTGTTGAGGGTGAATACTTTACTGATAGAGAAAATGAGTCAAAACGATTGGCTGCCAATTTCAGGGGCGGAGTTTCCACATTCTTACTCTCTCCGCGCAGGTGGGGCAAGACATCTCTTGTAAAAAAGGTTATGGGGGAGGTGGAGTCGGATACACTAAAGGTTGTGTTTGTAGATGTTTTCAAGTGCAAATCTCCAATTGAGTTTGCGGAGGCTCTGGCATCTGCCGTATTGTCCCAGACGGCTTCCAGAGTTGAGGAGTTTATGGAGAATGCAAAAGCATTTCTGGGCAGGATTAATTTGGGAATCAATCTGTCACCGGATCTTGCTTCATCTTTTGATATAAAGTTGGGGCTCTCTGATGATAAGACTGATATTTCCAATGCCCTTAATATTCCCGAAACTATAGCCAAAAAGAAAAATATAAGGTTGGTGGTTTGTATAGATGAATTCCAGCAGATAGGAGAGTTTACAGACAGTGTTTATTTCCAAAAGCAGCTGAGAACGGTGTGGCAGCATCAACAGAATGTCACTTATTGTATGTTTGGCAGCAAGAAGCATATGATGGAAGAGTTGTTTGATACGCCTGAGAAGGCATTCTTCAAGTTTGGAGATATAATTTATTTGAAGACCATTCCGTTAAGTTATTGGACAGAGTATATCTCCAGAAAATTTGAGGGGGCAGGCAAGAAGATTTCCAATGGACAGATAGAGCGGATATGTGAAACTGTCAATTATCATTCTTCGTATGTTCAGCAATTGTGTTGGTATGTTTTTCTGAGTTCTACGGATATTGTATCTTCTGAAGATATTGATAATGCTGTTTTAGAACTTATCTTACAGAATACAGCGCTATATGAAAGTTGGACCGAGAATTTGTCTGCATATCAGATGAGGTTCCTTACTGCTGTGGCAGATGGTATAAACGAAGGCTTGTCTTCTGCGGAGGTTATTGGCCGGTATAGGTTGGGGACATCGGCAAATGTAGTTGCCGTTAAAAAGTCATTGTTGGACAAGAATCTGGTATATACGGAGAACAAAAAGGTGTATCTTTCAGATCCGGTACTTGGCATGTGGCTGAGGCGATGATTATATCAGTCTCACAGGTTTCCTAAATAATTTCTAAAAAATATGTTACAAAACTGACACCTTTGCGTATTATTAGTGAGAACGGATGCAAGAGGTGTTTTTTATTTGATGACTGCACAGGAACTGAATACGGAGTTTGTTGAGGTTAAGGATGCCGCATACAGATATGCGGCCAGCCTGCTCCATAGCCGGAGCGAGGCGGAGGATATTGTGCAGGACCTGTATGAGAAGCTGTGGCGGAGGAGGTTGCTGGTGAGGAAGAAGGGTTTTGTACAGCTGGTGATGGTGAGTACAAGGAATATGTGTATGGATGTTTTCAGGCGCAGAAATACTGATGGGAGCAGTGCAGAATTGATTGAGGGAATGGAGGCCGGGACAGGGGGTGCTGGAATCTGGAGTGCATCTGACGGAGAGAGGGGTTGTAGAGAGGAGATGTTCTGGTGGGAGGAAGAGAAGGAGCAGCAGGATATGGCGGCCATTGCGGGGAGGTTGATTTCCCGGTTGCCGCAGAGGGAGAGGGAGGCGGTGCATCTGCGGCTGGTGGAGGAGATGGATTACCAGTTGATTGCACAGATAATGGGGATTAATGAGAGTGCTGCCCGGATGGCCTGTTCAAGGGGCAGAAGTAAGGTTAAGGATGAACTTGTTAAAATAATGGGTTATGGAACACAGAAGAAATGATGCGGATGCGGTTTTGCGGCAGTATGCTGCAAGAGCCAGGGAAGATAGGGTTGCAGTGAGGCTGAAGGGAGAGGGTACCGGCAGCAGGAGAGGATACAGGCTGATGATAAGGTATTCAGCGGTTGCGGCTGCTTGTCTGGTATTGGGGTTGTTTGTTCTGTTGAAGCGCCCGCCGAAGGTATATGCTTATGTGAATGATGTTCCGCTCACCTCCAAGGAGGAGGCAAGGGAGCATGCCAGACAGATGTTTGATGACCTGGCAGTGGGAATGGCCCCTGCGGAGGAGGTTCTGGGGAATCTGTTCAGTTTGCAGGAGATGTAATGCCACGCACCACTTGGACAAATGGCAGGATGACTGCCGGAAGTGTTTGAAGAAAAATATTGAAACAGTTAATATTAATGATATGAAGAGGATTTTGGTTTTCTGCCTTATGGCGGCAGGTGTATTGAGTTTTACAAGTGCGGATGCACAGACTTTGAAATTGGGGGTTGAAGGTCTCACATTCAAGGATACTACATACCACGATGCCCTGTATGCCCATTCTTTGATTTCGGTAAAGAAGAATATGAACGGGAACAAGAATACCGGCATTGTAATAGGCGGTTCACGCAGGTCTTCAATAAGGCCGTTTGAACTTGGATGGAATATGGCTGATCTTGCCATCCCGGGTGATTTCTTTGATATAAACAGCTGGAAATCTACCCAGGTTACAATAAATCCTTTCAATTTGAGTGCAACAAACAGGAAAGGGACGTTCGGACTCTCAATGGCTTTGGGAATAAGGGCCAACAATTACAGTTTCAATGATGCCGTAACTATGGAGAAGGTTGGAGGGAGTGTAAATCCCATAAATCTGGAGGGGAATGTAAAAAAGAGCAAGTTTACCACTGCTGCAATACATATTCCAATGGAGATAACTGTGGGGAGACCTTATAAACTGGCTTTTTCGGTAGGGGGCTTTGCAGACCTCAACTTCAATTCACACACCAAGGTGAAATATAAAGGGGGCAAAAAGGAGAAGTTGCACAGGTTCCCTGTAAATTTCATCCAGGCAGGGTTTACTGCCAGAGTTTCGTGCAGGTACCTCTCATTGTACTGCAACTGGTATCCGGGCGGTGTGTTCAAGGATGGCAGGGGCCCCAAGATGCAGGTATGGAGTGTGGGGATAGGATTGTAATGTAAAGGTGTTGGACTTGTTAAAAATTTGTCGGGATGAAAAGGATTATAATTGTTTTTGGATTGCTTCTGTTTTGGTGCACCGCTGCAATGGGGCAGAGCAAAGAGTTTATGGAGTTGTACGGGAAGGCCGGGGAGGCCCTTGAAAAGGGGGAGGAGGGGATTACAACTGTAGAGATTTCCGGAAAGATGTTGCAGGAACTTGTCCCTTCAAAGGCAAAGGAGAGGTTCAGCATTGTGAACAGGATAGAGATTATAAGGCAGATAAAGTTTGCAGAGTGGGCCCCAAAAGGGATTTTTGAGGAGATGGAGAGACTGGCGGCGGACAAGAGGGTTTATGAACAGATGTCACTTATGAATGTGGAGGGGCAGAGGGTTGCGGTTTACAAGGCTCCGTACGGGAAACTGAAGAGTGAGTATCTTATCCTCATTTCTAAAGGTGGGGCGTGTTTGGTGTGTGATATTCTGGGGAATGTGAGCATGAAGGATATTCTGGATCTGCTGTACGGAAAATAGATATACAGTTTATTTGTTGGAAAATGCAGTTTGCCTGGGGGTGGCAAGCTGCATTTTTTGTAATTTTGTAGGAAACGGAATTTTTAAATGAAAATGATTATGGAAGATAACAACACTTGCTGGTCTATGCCGCGCATAGGTGACCAGGCCCCTGAGTTCAGGGCAATGACAACACACGGAAAACTCAATTTCCCGGGAGATTATAAAGGTTCGTGGAAGATACTTTTCAGCCATCCGGCAGATTTTACCCCTGTATGTACCACAGAGTTCATTGCATTTGCAAATATGCAGAAGGAGTTTGAGGCCCTCAACACCAAAATTGTGGGACTCTCTGTAGACAGCCTCAGCAGCCATATTGCCTGGGTGAGGAACATTAAGGAGAAAATCCACTGGGAGGGGCAGAAGGACATTGAGATAGGCTTCCCGATAATTGTGGACCTGAGCAAGAATGTCTCAAAACTTTACGGTATGATAATGCCGGGAGAGGCAAACAATGCCTGTGTGAGGGCAGTCTTCTTCATTGACCCTTCAGACAAGATAAGGGCAATTATCTATTATCCGCTTGTGCTGGGACGCAACTTTGATGAGATAAAACGTGTGATTATAGGATTGCAGACAGCAGATGCACACGATGTTGCGATGCCTGCCAATTGGGTTCCAGGCAAGGAGGTTATCCTGCATACCCCAATCACTACAGATGAGGCTGTGGAGAGATGCGCCCAGGAGGGTGTAACCTGCCACGACTGGTATCTTTGCACAAAGAAACTGTAATTTTTGAGCAGTTTTTGGGATTATGCCCGGGAGAGTCGTCTACTACACGTAACTGAGAGAAAACGGATTTATGAGATCATTTGCAAGTATACTTCTTGTTTGCGTGGCTGTAATTGCCATTTCCTGCAATTCATCAAAGCAGGAGGTGCCTCAGATGCCTGAGCAGCCTGTTGCACCGGCTCCGGAACCAGATGCAGGTGTGGAGTTGGAATCAATAATGAAAAGGTACAATGCTGTAGGTCTGGCAGTGGCTGTTGTAGACGGAGGGAAGATTGTATATACAGATACATTCGGATACAAAGATCTTGAGGCCAAAAAACCTTGGGAAGGCAAGGATGTCCTGCGCATTGCTTCAATTTCCAAATCATTTGTTGCAACAGGTATACTTCAACTTGTGGAGCAGGGCAAATTGAGTCTGGATGATGATGTCTCTGAACTTATGGGGTTGAGGGTGAGGAATCCAAAATATCCCGAGCATGCAATTACCGTAAGGATGCTGCTTTCCCATACATCAAGCCTGAGTGATTCAAACGGCTATTTTACACTTGAATCACTTAATGACAGGGCCTGGAACAGTTATGAACCCGGTTCAAAGTACCAGTACTGCAACTTGGGCTACAACACTCTTGGCGCAATAATAGAGAAGGTGAGCGGTGTAAGGTTTGACCAATACATATATAATAATATACTCAAGCCTCTGGGATTGTATGCCAACCACAATGTACATGAACTGGATCCCGAGAGATTTGTGAAAATTTACAAGTACAATGCATCCAACAGTTCATATACCTGTTCAGATGCATACTCCTCAATTGAGGCACAGTTGGCAGAGTATAGAATGGGGTACTCAACTCCGCTGTTCTCCCCTACAGGAGGATTGAAAATATCGGTATCGGATCTTGCAAAAGTGATGATGATGCATATGAACGGAGGTACTCTTGATGGTGTAAAGATATTGGGCAGCGCCAGCTGTACCCTTATGCAGTCTGAGATAGTGCCTACCAATTATGAGGGGGAGAAATATGGAATGGCAATGCTCCGTACCAATGACCTGCTCAAAGGACACAGGCTGGTGGGACACGACGGACTTGCCCTTGGGGCACATACTGCAATGTTCTGGCATCCGGAACGCAAATTCGGTTTTGTGATTATGACAAACGGATGCAATGCAGTTACAGATAAAGTGTTTGCAAATATATTGTGTGAGTCTGCAGAGTGTTTGTACAGGAATTTTATAGATTAGTAATAATAGTGTTTTTAATTGTCGTGAAAAAGGAACCAATCTGATTGGCTCCTTTTTTTTTGTCCTGTTTTGGGGATTTGGGAAAGATGGTCGTCTTATACTATCAGAGAACTTTTTAATAACTAACCTAAAATAATTTTTATGTTCATTCACAAAAATCTAAAATGCACATTACGTTATGTAATGATGGCACTTGTGGCTGTAGCGTTTTCAGTAAGCGCTTGGGCACAGAACATATCTGTGACAGGTACTGTTACAGATGTGAATGGAGAGCCGGTAATAGGCGCATATGTATTGGTACAGGGTACTTCCAACGGTACTTCTACCGATGCTGACGGTAAATACCAGATAAGCGTGGCATCTGACGGCACTCTTGAATTTTCATTGGTGGGTATGAAAAATGTTGTTGTTCCAGTTAACGGCAAGGCTGTGATCAACATAACAATGGAGGAGGATGCAATGCTTCTTGATGACGTTGTGGTAACTGCAATGGGTATCAAGAAAGAGAGGAAGGCATTGGGCTACTCAGTAACTGAGATGAAATCTGAGGAGCTGCTCAAGAACAAACAGACCAACGTTGTGAACTCTTTGGCAGGTAAAATTGCCGGTGTTAATGTAACCCAGGGTTCAGGTGCAGCGGGTGCAGGTTCTGCAATCATCATCCGTGGAGGTAACTCTGCAGACGAGAGCCGCGACAACCAGCCTTTGTTTGTAGTTGACGGTATCATCTATGACAACTCGTCACCTAACGGCGGTAACTCAGGTACAGATGGTGTAACTTCTGCAGCAACAACTTTCTCTAACCGTGTAATGGATATCAACCCTGAGGATATTGAGAGCATGTCTGTATTGAAAGGTGCGGCAGCGGCTGCCCTCTACGGTTCACGTGCGGCTGACGGTGTTGTATTGATTACAACCAAGAAAGGTACCCAGGACGGTACTGTAAAAGTAAACTTCTCATCTAAATATTCATATTCTCACGTAGCTGCAACTCCTGAGATTCAGAGCAAGTACGGCAGAGGTAAATATAATATGAACGGCCTGTTGCTCCTTGAGGGTGAGACTGAGTCTTGGGGTGAAGTCAACAACGGCAAAGTATATGACAACGTTGCAGATTTCTTCCAGGGCAGTTCAGTTTGGGACAACAGTTTCAGCATGGCTGGCGGCCACAAGAACGGTAACTTCTATTTGTCTGCATCTCGTTACGACCAGGAAGGTCTTATCCCTGGTACAGGTTATGACAAGACAACTTTCCGTTTCAATGGTGAGCAGAAATATGGCAAACTCACTATGGGTGCCAACGTTTCTTACTCTGTAGCAAATACAGACAAGACCCTTACTTCTGCAGGTTTGTATGACGGTGGCGGTAACGGTACAATGAACGCAATGTACGGATGGTCACGCAGCGAGGATATGTCGCACTGGTTGAATGAGGACGGAACAAAATACTATATGTTCCCTACACTTCTTCCTGAGGCACAGGTTGAGAACCCTTACTGGATCATCAACAAGAACAAGATGACCGACAAGAACGAGCGTCTTACAGGTGCATTTACTGCAAGTTACAAATTTACTGAGTGGTTGGATCTCTCTTACAGGATGGGTCTTGATACATATGTAAATGATGCATTCACTTACACTGCTCCAGGCGGTAACGTAAGCAAAGTTTACCAGAATGGACGTTTGAGCAAATCAAGGATCAAATACAACTATTTGAATACCAACTTGATGTTGAACTTCCACAAGACTTGGGGAGATTTTGATGTAGCTGCATTGGTAGGTACTGCTACAGAGGATACAAAATCAACTTCACACGCACAGTGGGGCCACAACTTCAATGTTCCTGGTACAATCTCATTTGACAATATCCTTAAAGAGAACAAGGAGGCAAGTGACAGGATAAGCCAGAAACGTCTTGTAGGTGTATATGGTGAGGTAAGGGCATCTTGGAAGAGTATGTTTTATTTGACAGTTACCGGCCGTAACGACTGGACATCTACACTTCCTAAAGACAACTGCTCATATTTCTACCCTTCAGTTTCAGGATCATTCGTATTCACTGAGGTGCTTCCAGAAAACAATGTGTTGACATTCGGTAAAGTACGTGCTTCTTGGGCTGAGGTAGGTAAAGACACCGATCCATATACAACCAATACCTCAATGTGGGCTACCCAGATTGTGAACGGTAACTTCATTGGTATAGGTAACTCTTGGGAGGCAGGACACAGATTCTTGAAACCTGAGAAACAGAGGGCATGGGAGGTTGGTACCGAGTTGAAATTCTTCAACGGAAGATTCGGTATTGATTATACTTACTATGAGTCTGAGACACACAACCAGATTGCTTCTCCACGTCTTGCACAGTCTACTGGTTATATCTTGTTTGCAATGAACTCAGGTTCAGTCAAGAACAAAGGTATGGAGTTGATGGTTACAGGAACTCCTGTTGAGAACAAGAACTTTGGTTGGGACATCACATTGAATATGGCAGGCAACCGTGGTACTCTTGGTGATTTTGTAGACGGTATCAACTTTATGAAAGTTACTGATGCACAGTTGGGTGGTGTAATGGCCGCTTCAATTGCAAACGGTGGCGCATTCCTTGGACTTATTGGTGAGAAATGGGTTAAGGCTAAAGATGAGAACGGTGTTGAGACAGATACTTATATGGTAGACCCTGCAACCGGTCTTTACAAACTTTCAGGTCAGGACAACGTTGTTGCAAACCGTGAAACCAAATTCACAGGTGGTCTTACAAATACATTGAGATGGAAAGACCTTTCATTCTCATTCCTTTTGGATTTCCGTGTAGGCGGTGACATTTACAATGGTACACAGTATTATCTTACTTCAAGAGGCCAGTCTATGAGGACACTTCAGAGGGATGCTGTTACTGTAGAGGGTATAAACGCTTCAACCGGCGAGCCTTTCAGCCAGACCTACAGAAAAGGCGAGTCTTATATGATTGGCGGTTTGAGCCGTTCAGGTGAGTATATGATACAGGAGTACTGGAACAACTATTGCCAGAACTCATACAACTTCATCCAGGATGTAAATTGGTTGAAATTGCGTTCTGTAAACCTTTCATACAATTTCAAAAATTTGATCAAAGGCCAGAATTTCCTTAAAGGTCTTACAGCAACATTTACAGCAAACAACTTGTTCACTTGGACAAACTACGAGGGCGGTATGGACCCTGAGGTTGCTGCAGTAGGTGCTGCCGGTGGTTCAGGTTCTGTTGGTATTGACTACTGCGGTGTACCTGTACAGAGATCATACTCATTTGGTCTAAACCTTACTTTCTAAAAAATTTAAATGATTACAGTGATGAAAAAAATATTATCAATAGCATTATCGCTAATATTGATTCTTGGAGCATCGTCTTGTAAGGACTGGTTGGATGTGAATACCAACCCCAACAGCCCTAACAGTGAGAGTGCCACCATTGAATTGAGGTTGCCTTGGGTACAGTACTATTATGCGTATTCTTGGGCAGTAGCAAGTGTAAGGTCAAATGCAACTACACAGATAATTACAACTACAAACAACAACCTCGGCCAGTTTGACGGAAACAACCACATTTCAAAACTTGCAAACTGGGACCCTCATCAGGATGTGAACCTTACCCCATACCAGCATTGGTTTGTAGGTGCAGCGAGCAATATTCCCGACCTTATAACCAAATCGCAGGAAAACGGATCAACACATTATGAGGCAGCAGCCTTGGTAATCAAATCAATGGGCTTCATCATGATGGTTGACCTTATGGGTGATATCCCTTACACACAGGCTCTTACAGCGGATGTTTCTCCTACTCCAGACAAAGGTGAGGATGTTTATGCAGGCTGTCTTGCAGATCTTGACAGGGCAATTGAGCTGTTCTCACAGCCACAGGAGCAGGGTTCAACCCTTCTTTCTGCCGGTGATATCTGGTGCGGCGGTGATGCAAGCAAATGGTTGAAACTGTGCTACGGTCTTAAAGCACGTTGGTTGGGCAACCTCTCAAAAACTGAGCAGTACAACCCACAGGCTATTCTGGATGCAATCAGCAAGTCTTTGCAGTCTAACAGCGACAACGTTAAAATGACACACGCAAACGTTGACGTGGGATCAGATAAAGGTGTTCTTCTTGGCCAGACTTACGGAAACAGTGTAATCTGGAGGAATGCTGCATACAACGCAAACGAGCGTCTTAACAGATGGTATGTGAACCTCCTTACCAACTTTAAAGGTTCAGGTGTTGAGGACCCACGTGCAGACAAACTTTTGCCTCATATGATGACCAACGTAAAACTTACAGATGACGAGTGGTACATTGCAGACTATGAGTGGAGAAGAGACGAGGGTGTAAACATCCAGGGCATTGACGAGGGATGGAAAGTTAGCAGATACGAAGGAGCTGCAATCAGAGACCTCCTTACATACGCTTCTGCTGATACAAAACTAAGCTACAGCATTGCCGACATTGACAAATACTATGTTTCTACAGATGCTTTTGTTGCTGCTGTTGAGAAATACTACAAAGGTGCCATTATCAATGTTACAGCCGATGCAGTTGAGGTAACCTACCGTACAGGTATGATGTATTGTGAGGTTGCAGACCCTCAGTATGTAGAGGACATCAAATATGTGAACTATGCTGCAGACAACGTTGCTGATGCATTCGGTCTTTCTGCTACAGATATGAGCTGCTACTACTCAAAATCTGATGCGTGGACCAGAGATATGGGTTATGTAATGGGTACAAGTACATTCTACGCAAGACCTGATTCAGATACTGATATCCTTACTTATTCAGAGTTGTGTTTCCTTAAAGCTGAGGTACTCTTCAGACAGGGCGATAAAGCAGGTGCATACGATGCATATATTGCAGGTATCAAGTCGCATTTCGACCGTATGAACGAGAAACTCAGATATTGGGAAGGCCTTGGATGCTGCACTACAGCAAAAGGATTTGACGTATCAGTTTCATATGCACCTATGGCTCAGGCAGACATTGATGCATATATGAAGAGTGCTGCTGTAAAACAGTCATCTGCAACTCTTACAATGTCTGACATCATGATGCAGAAACTGATTGCAATGGGCTTTGACTACCAGAACTGGAATGATATGCGCAGATTCAACTACTATGCAGGCAACATCGCAGATTTTGGTGTTGTTTACACAGAGATGAGCGAGCCTGTATTCAGGACTTGTACAAATGCAACTTTCTCTGCCGATGACCAGGATGATATGTTCTATGTAAGACGTTGGCAGCAGTGCTACTATGAGACAGACTTCAATACAACTGAGACAGAGCAGTTTATTCTTGACAATTATGGCCAGTACGGTATTGAGGGACAGTATGACTATAAGATTTATTCAATCCCTGTATGGTGGGACTGGACCAAATAAATAATTTAGGTTAGCCTGGTTGTTATAAACCGTGGAGAGTGGCCAAATCATATCCGGCCACTCTCTTTCTTTTTGATAGTTTGGTTTTCTGGGGGGAAATGCATATATTTAAAGTGGATTTCATACATTTCTACAAACTTTGAATATAAGCAGCACTGATGGATGATATTGGAAGATTAAGAAAAGAATGGGGAGAAAGATTATGCATGTTCGCATACTCTTATGTGCATTCAATGGCTGTTGCCGAGGATTTGGTGCAGGATGTCTTCCTTAAAATTCTTGAACAGAAAATGGATTTGCGGGAATACAACAATGTAGGTTCCTTGTTGTTCACCATACTCAAAAACAAATGTCTGGATTATATAAAACACAAGATGGTTGAGGAGAACCATATGCAGGATGTGGCCCAGGCGAATTACCTTATTGCAGACAAGTATGCGCTGGAAGATGATTCAATGACAATCATAACGGAAAACGAAACCCGTAAAATGTTGAAGGATGCAATCAATTCTCTTCCGGACAATATAAAAGAGGTATTCATACAGAGCAAATTCAAGGACAAGACATATAAGGAAATAGCAGACAAATGCGGCATTACTACACGTCAGGTTGAGTATCAGCTGTACAAGGCCATGCAGATATTGAAGGAGAAAATGGACAGATGCTATTTTGTTTTGGGGATTTTGTATTATTATATCGTCTATTGTTTATGATTTCAAAAGAGACAATATTTAGATTTATTGAAAGGAAAGCTACCATCCAGGAGCAGAAAGAAGTTCTGGAGTGGTTGGAGTCCAGTGCGGAGAACCGCAAGGAGTATGCAAGGCTTAAAAATCTGAGCGTTGCAGTAGATATGCTTGCTTTGGAGCATAAACGCAAGCCAGTTGCCTGGAGGCGGTATATGGCAATTACAATGAGGGTGGCTGCAATTCTTGTAGTGGCAGTGTCCCTGTTCTTTATTGGAGGTGCCGTACAGGATTACAGATTGACCAAGTCCGCATCAGGCCAGTTTACAGAGATAGTTGCACAAAACGGGGAAGTCCTTCACTTCAATCTTCCCGACGGCTCAAAAGTTGTCCTCAATGGAGGATCAACCCTCAGGTTCTCAAAACTGTTCAATGAGCGTGGAAGGGATGTATATCTGCAGGGAGAAGGTTATTTTGAGGTTGAGAAGGGGAATGGACACTTCAATGTAATTTACCCTACGGAGCATCCTCTTTTCAAACTGAGTGTTCTGGGGACAAAATTCAACATTTCATCATACCCCGACAAAGAGGAGATAATTACAACACTATATGAGGGTGCCATAGAAATAGAGGATCTCAATACAAAAGGGAATTATACGTTGGCTCCAAATACAAGGCACATATATGCAGTGAATACTGGAGTTTCCGCCCTGGAACCTTTTGCGGAGACATACAAATGGACAGACAAATATGTTGTTGCAAAGGATGAAGACATTGCCGTTTTCACAAAGAGACTGGAGGCAATATTCAATGTGAAAATAATTGTTGATGAAAAGCTGGTTGGGCACTGCAGTTATACCGGTGCTCTATATGGGGGCTCGCTCCAGCAGATTCTGGATAACATGACATTTGTCTCCAATATAAAATATACAATAAAGGATAGTGGTAAAACTGTAATTATTGAAAGTAAATAAATGGCCTGTTCATTTAGATCTGTTACAATTACAGTTCTGGCATTTCTGATGTCGTTCCTGTGTACAAGTTCTTTTGCACAGGATATAGACAAATTAAGCATAACAATAAATGCACAGAATCTCAGCATAAGGCAAATCCTCTCCAATGTGGAGAAAGGGTATGGCGTGAGGTTTTTCTACAATGCAAAGGACCTTAAAGTAGATGAGCACAGAACTCTTGAACTTTCAGGTGTATCTTTTGATGAATTCATAAAGGCTCTTTTCCAGGACAGGGCAGAGTATTCAGTATCTATGGGAGGAGTCATATCGCTCAGAAGCAAGCCGCGTGCAGTTATAAAAGAATATGTAAAAGGTACTGTAAAGGATGAGAACGGTGATCCTGTGGCGGGGGCATATGTCTTTGTGCGGGGCAGTGTGAACGGTACCTTTACAGATACTGAGGGCAGATACCGGCTTGATGCACCTTCAAACTCCACCATAGAATTCTCTTTGCTGGGAATGAAGGATGTGACGGTTCCGGTAAACGGCAGGTCTGTTATAAATGTTGTGATGGAGGAGAATCTGGAAAGGCTGGATGACCTTGTGGTTACCGCTCTGGGGGTAAAGAAGGAGAGGAAGGCATTGGGATTCTCCGTTACAGAACTCAAATCAAATGATCTTCTTTTAAACAAGAATGCCAATATAGTGAATTCACTCTCAGGGAAAGTGGCCGGTGTAAATGTTACACAGACAGGTGGTGCTGCCGGAGCAGGTTCGGCCATCATTATCCGTGGAGGAAATTCTGCTTCTGAAGGGAGGGACAACCAGCCGCTGTTTGTGGTTGACGGCATAATATACGACAATTCAATTGCCAATGCCGGAGGCTCCAGTACAGATGGAGTGACAGCTTCTTCAACCACTTTTTCCAACAGGGTAATGGACATCAATCCGGAAGACATAGAGAGCATGTCTGTACTCAAAGGTGCTGCAGCCGCTGCATTATACGGCTCACGTGCTGCTGACGGAGTTATTCTTATTACAACAAAGCAGGGTTCTGCAGATGGCAATGTAAAAGTTGATTTTACATCAAGGTTCTCATATTCCCAGGCCAGTTCCGTTCCAACAATACAATCCAGATATGGCAGAGGCAGGTATAATGAGACAGGATTGCTCCTTACAGACAATGTTACCGAGTCTTGGGGTGATGCAGGCAATGGTGCGGTATATGATAATGTTGACGGTTTCTTTAAGGCAAGTACTGTATGGGACAACAGTTTCGGCATATCGGGAGGATATAAAAACGGGAATTTCTATTTTTCTGCATCGAGGTATGATCAGGATGGAATAATACCCGGAACAGGATATGAGAAGACAACAGCCCGTTTCAATGGGAAGCAGAGATATGGAAATTTTACATTGGGGGTGAACGCAGCATATTCCATTGCCGGCACAGACAAGACCCTTACCTCGGCCGGCCTGTATGGTGGTGGAGGAAATGGTACTATGACAGCCTTGTATGGATGGTCAAGAAGTGAAGATATGTCACATTGGCTGAATGGTGACGGGTCAAAGTACCTTATGTTCCCGCATCTTCCTTTGGAAAGCCAGGTTGAGAATCCATATTGGATAATAAACAAGAACAAGATGACAGATGAGAACAAGCGCATCACCGGGTCTGCAACTGCAGAGTATAAATTTACAGAATGGCTTGATTTCTCGTTCAGGTTGGGTGTGGATTCATATATAAATGAAGCGGAGACATATATTGCTCCAGGGGCATCTGCAAAACTTATATATCAGAACGGAAGGCTGAGCATATCAGACATAAGATACAATTATGTGAATACCAACCTTATGTTGAATTTCAACAAATCCTGGGGGGATTTTGACATAAGTGCCCTGGCCGGTACATCTACGGAGGATACCAAATACAAGACCCAGATACATTGGGGATACAATTTCCAGGTGCCCGGGACAATTTCTTTTGACAATATCATGCAGGATGACAAGTTTTTCAGCCGTTCAATAAGCCACAAGCGTCTTGTGGGAGTCTATGGGGAACTGAGGGGTTCCTGGAGAAATATGCTTTATCTTACAGTAACAGGCAGAAATGACTGGACATCCACCCTGCCGGTTGAAAACAGGTCTTATTTTTATCCCTCTATATCCGGTTCATTCATCTTTACAGAACTTCTTCCGGCCAACGGTATCCTTACATTTGGAAAGATAAGGGGCTCTTGGGCGCAAGTTGGCAAGGATTCATCTCCATATGCAACAAATACCTATATGTGGGAAAGTGAAAAGGTGAACGGAAATTATGTAGGTATAGGCAATATGTGGGAAGCCGGACACAGGTACCTTAAGCCGGAGCGGCAGAGTGCCTGGGAAATTGGTACGGAATTGAAATTCCTCAACGGCAGATTTGGTGTTGACTACACATACTACAGATCTGAAACAAGGAACCAGATTGCTTCCCCAAGATTGTCACAGGCAACAGGATACATTATGTTTGCCATGAATTCCGGTTCTGTGAAGAATGAGGGGATGGAACTGATGCTTACCGGAATGCCTGTGGATACAGAAGACTTTTCGTGGGATGTATCATTGAATCTGGCGGGAAACAGAGGAACACTGGGAGATTTTGTTGAGGGCATAGATTATTTCTACGTTACAGATGTGCAGATAGGGGCAATCAAGGCGGCATCCATACCTAATGGCGGTTATTTTTTGGGAATGACAGGAGACAGATGGTTGCGTGAGAGAGATTCCAATGGAAAAGAGATGCCGGATGGCAGATATCTTGTAGATCCGAATACCGGACTGTACAAACTGAGCGGTTCGGAAAACAATGTTGTAGGAAACAGGGAATCTGATTTTACAGGGGGGCTTGCAAATACATTCCGCTACAAGAACTTTGTCCTTTCTACCCTCTTGGATTTCAGGGTTGGAGGGGACATATACAATGGTACTCAATACTATCTTACAATAAACGGACAGTCTGAACTTACACTCGACAGGGAAGAGGTCTCTGTGAATGGGGTGAATGCGGCAACTGGTGAGCCGTTCAGCCAGACATACAGAAGGGGGGAGAGCTATATGATTGGCGGTGTGCTTAAATCTGGTGAATATATGATTCAGGAGTACTGGAACAACTACAGTATGAATTCACTCAGCTTCATACAGGATGTAAATTGGCTTAAATTGCGCAACATTACACTTTCGTACGATTTTAAGGAGCTGTTGGAAGGGTGCAGTTTCATTAAGGGTATTAAGGCAAGTATAAGTGCAGACAACCTGTTTACCATTACAAATTACAAGGGTGGAATGGATCCGGAGGTGGCGGCAGTTGGTTCTGCAGGAGGCTCAGGATCAACAGGCATTGATTATTGCGGAGTACCTACACTCCGCACATTTTCCTTTGGCATTAATCTTACATTCTAAATAAAGGGGGCAAAATGAAAAGATTGATATCAAATATACTTGTACTTGTTATAACACTGACTGCAGTGTCGTGCAATGACTGGCTAAGCATAAATACAGACCCCAACAGGCCCAGCAATGAAAGTGCACCGGTGGAGATAAGGCTCCCGTGGATACAGTACTACTACACTTATTCGTGGGCAGTGGCAGGGGTAAGGACAAATGCAATTACGCAGCTCATTACCGCAAATGCATCGTATGATGTATGGGGAGACTTTATAGGAAGATATGCAAATTGGAATCCTAACCAGGATGCAAACATTACCCCTTTCCAGCACTGGTATGTAGGGGCTGCAAACAATATTCCCGACATAATTTCCAAAGCACAGGAGACGGGGGCAAACCACTATGAAGCGGCAGCCCTTGCAATAAAATCGATGGGATTCATAATGATGTGTGATCTCTTTGGAGAGGTGCAATATACACAGAGCATTTCTGAAGATTTTTCCCCGGGTTTTGATACCGGGGATGTTGTATATGCAGGATGCCTCAAAGATCTTGAAAAAGCAATAGAACTGTTCTCCCAGCCTCAACCTGATGGCGTTACACCGCTTTCGGAAGGTGATCCCTGGTGTGGAGGTGACATTTCCAAATGGATAAAATTGTGTTACGGCCTTAAGGCCCGCTGGATGGGGACGTTGTCAAAAACCGGGCAATATGATCCTGAAGGCATTCTTGATGCTTTGGAAAAGGCTCTGCAGTCCAATGCGGATAATGTGGTTATGAGCCATTACAATGCGGAAACCGGCGGGAGCAGCGTTTTGTCATCTGCCCTTTATGGACCGAGTCTGGTATGGAGGAATGCCGCATATGCGGAAACCAACAGATTGAACAGGTGGTATATAAACCTTCTTACAAATTTCAAGGGGTCAGGGGTCAGGGACCCCAGGGCCTCAAAACTGATTCCTTCTGCAATGTGCAATGTGAAACTGAGCGGAGACGGTTCAAAAATAATAAGTTACAGCTGGATGGAGGATAAGGGGGTTAATGTGCAGGGGATAGAAGATGGCTGGAAGATTAACAGATATGCCGGAGGTGCAATACAGGCCATGTTCTCTTTGGCAAAAAGTGATGTTGTGATAGAATATAAAGACGATGACATCCTGAAATACTACAATTCAAAGGAAGAGTTCATAAGGAATGCAGGGGAGTACTATACTCCGGAAAGTGCAACAATGGAGAATTTGGATAAGAGTGTAAGGATTACATATCATTCAGGTGCAATGTATGCCAACAGCTCAAACCCTGCATACGTTGAAGATATAAAATATGTGCAATTGAGGAATGACGGGCTTAAAGAATCAAACGGACTTGCCCAGAATGACATGAATTGCTATTATTCTCTGAGTACAGCCACCAGGGAGCTGGGATTTGTGCAGGGGACAGGTACATTCTATACAAGGCCGGATTCGGATACCGACATCATAACCTGGTCTGAGATGTGTTTCATAAAGGCGGAGGTGCTCTTCAGAAAGGGTGACAGACAGGGGGCCCTGGATGCATATAAAGAGGGGATACGCTCCCATTTTGAACGGATGAACCAGAAATTGCGCAATTGGGAGGCCCAGGGGTGCTGCACCACCGCAATGGGAATTGATGTATCCTTTGCTTATGCGCCAATGAGGCAGGAAGATATAGATGCTTATATGCTTGGTCCTGCTGTATGCCAGAGCGCAGGGGAACTTACAATGTCCGACATTATGATGCAGAAGTTCATAGCAATGGGATACAATTACCAGAACTGGAACGATATGCGCAGGTTCAATTATTACGCCGGCAACATAGCTGATTATGGCGTAGTGTACACCGAAATGAATTGTCCGGTATACAGGACACAGGACAGGGCCACATTCAAGGCAGATGATTCGGATGATATGTTTTATGTAAGACGTATGGCCCAGTGCTACACAGAAACTGATTACAACTCCTCCGAAACTAACAAGACCGTAGTGGAACTTTACGGCAAGTATGGCATAGAAGGGGCTTTGGATTACAAGATTTATTCAATCCCTGTATGGTGGGACTGGACCAAATAGGCCATAATTGTAAAACTGTAAAGAAATCTTACACTCCTGCAGTAATGCGGGAGTGTTTATTTTATTGGTATTCTGATGTTTGTCTGTTTTGGCACGGTTTTTCCGCATATATTGGTCATTTGATACAATCTGTAAAGAAACTTTACACAGGAAATGAGGAATTTTATAGCAATATTCAGGAAGTATACAATGGCAATGGTGATGAATTTCGCCGGCCTTGCCCTTGCCTTTACAGCATTTATGGCTCTTATGCTGCAGGTGGGTTACCAGAGGAGTTTTGACAGGATACACCCTACATCGGGAAGAATATACAGGGTAGACAAAGTGGGTGCTGCCAAGGATGATACTTTCCGCAATATTCTGCCAAGGGGGTATGCAGATGATATTATAGGCTCTTCCCCTCATATTGAGGCGGCCTCCATAAGTTGCCCTTTTATTGGGGAGACTGTCTTTTATGCCTATATGGGTGAGGGGGTGGAACCTCTTCCTTTCAAGATGAAGCAAGATATAGTATATCCTGCCCTGTTTGATGTGTTTGGGGTGGAGATGGTTGAGGGGAGTGCACAGGCTCTGGAGGAGCTTTCTGCGGTGGCAATCCCGGAGTCTCTGGCCAGGAAGCTGTATGGGGATGAATCTGCTTTGGGCAAGGTGCTGCTCAATGACAGGATCTTTGGGCTCAATGATGAGACTAAAAATACACAAATGACAGTTGGGGCGGTGTACAGGGATTTTCCAGCAAATTCCCAGATGTCCAACTGTGTGTACAGAAATGTGGGAACCGCCCAGCAGGGGCAGTACGGGGGTGCCAACTTTTCTTGCTGGCTCCTTCTGGATTCGCCGCAGAGCAAGTCTGTGGTTGAGGATAATTTCAACGCAAATTTCAATTACCAGGAGGATAGCGAGTGGCTTACGGATATTGAACTTACCCCAATAGAGGAGATTTATTTCCAGGATGAGGGGAGTGCCATCTACAAGAACGGAAGCCGCAGGCAGATGTGGCTGCTGGTGTGCATTTCTGTATTGGTAATGCTTGTAGGGGGGATAAATTATTCCAATTTCTTTACGGCACTTGCTCCAATGAGGGTGAAGACAATCAATACCCAGAAGGTGCTTGGGAGTTCTCTGTACAGTCTCCGCAGGGGGCTGGTTATGGAGGCTGTGGTTTTCTGCCTCTGTGCATTTGCGGTGTCTCTTGGCTGTATAGGTTATGTTTCGCAGTGGCTTTGTTCGCAGGGTCTGCTTGAGACGCAGTTTGTCTTTGGGCAGCAGCTCTCTCTGGTACTCTTTTCTGCTGCCATTGCTGTTGTGGTGGGGTTGGCTGCCGGCATTTATCCAAGTTTCTATGTTACATCGCTCCCTGCCGCTTTTGCATTGAAGGGGAATTTTGCCTTTTCACTGTCGGGAAGAAGATTCCGTACCGTTATGATGGTGCTGCAGTATGTGGTCTCTTTTGCCCTGCTGGTGTTTGTCCTCTCCGTTTACAGGCAGAATGAGTATATGATGAAGTATGACCACGGTTTTGACAAGGAACAGGTTCTTGTTGTTTCACTTTCCCAGAAACATGCGGTGCAGAAAGGTGAATGGCTGCGGGAGAGGCTTGGGGCATTGCCTGAAGTTGAGGATGTGGCTTACTCTATGGATTGTGTTGGAGGGCAGGATGTATACGGGATAAATACCATGACTCTTGGAGGGGAGGATGTGAGGATGTTCACCATTTTCTGCTCGTATAACTTCCTCTCTGTAATGGGGATTCCGGTTGACGAGGGACGTAATTTTATGGAGGGGGACAAGTATGAGGGGAAGGCCATAATGAACCACAGGCTGAAGGAGCTTGGAGCAAAAATTGAGGACCCTGTGGTGGGTATAAGTGCCCCGGTAAGGATAAATTCAATGAGGAATGAGGCGGCCCCAATAATGTATATTGTGCTTCCCGACGGGGATGTGGCAATGAACTATGCCTATATAAGGCTCCGCAGCCAGTTTGACAAGGATGCGGCACTTGAAAAGATATATGCGGTGCTGGATGAGATGGCTCCCGGGTATCTTTTTGAGGTGAAGGGGTATGATGAGATCTTGGGACAGCTGTATAAAGTTGAGGTGAAGCAGGGGAAAATCATATCCATCTTCTCATTGTTGGCGGCTATCCTCTCTTTGGTTGGGGTGTTCGGGCAGGTTCTGCTTGATGTGCAGTACCGCCGGCGCGACATTGCTGTGCGCAAGGTTTACGGAGCGGAGACAGGCGGTCTGGTCCTTGGCGGCTTGAAGAGGTATTTTGTGCTGGTTGCAGTGGCTTTTGCAATTTCTTGCCCTATGGCATGGTATGCCGTTGCTGCCTGGCAGGAGAATTTTGTGGAGAGGGTAGGGCTTCCGTTGTGGATATTTGCCGCCTCATTTGGTGTTGTACTGCTGCTTACCCTCCTTATTGTGGCCTTCCAGTACTGGAGGGCGGCAACAGTTGACCCTGCGGATACATTGCAGAAGGAGTAGGGGGTGGAATTACCCCCTGCAATACCCGTATCTTACAAGATCCGAGCGCTCTTTGGCTATATGCATATAGCCGTCTGAAAGGAGGAGTACCTCATCTGCAATTTCCAGAAGAGGTTCATAATTATGGTCTGAAATAATGATGCCTTTATTGGATTTTTCCCTTTGGATGAGTTTCTGCACAACCTCAATTGCAACAGGGGCAAGGTAAGAGAACGGTTCGTCCAGGATGCAGAAAGGGGATTTGCTGCACAGACACAGCCATATCTCCGCAATTCTCACTTCTCCTCCCGACAACTCATTTATCCTGGTTTCCCTGTATTGCCCGAATTGCGGGAAATCCCGGATGAATGCATCAAAATCTGCCTCAAAGAAATCAAATACCTCATTGAGTTTCATCTTTGGAGGGAGAAACGGCTTTTGCGAAAGATATTTTATGTAATGCCCCATCTCCATTGAACCGGTAACAATTCTGTCATTTATCCTCACAAACATATCCTGTGGCCTCAGTTCCCCCATAATACTGCGGAACATGCAGGATTTTCCGCATCCGTTCCTCCCCAGCACGCCGGTAACCTTTCCGGTCTGGGAACGGAGCCACGCCCCGTTGAGTACATCCTGTGAGCCGAAAGAGAGACGTATGCTGTCTGCAAGAAGGGTATTTTCAGAATTTGAAGACATAGCGGAGAACGAATATGAAAAGACAAACAGTGAAATAAATGAAGGCATCAAAACAGAGTGCCATCTTAAGCAGTTTCCTTGGGTGCTGTCCAATATTTATGTAGAAATAATACTCCCTTTCCCGTGCCATCAGCTTTAAAAGCACAACTGATACAGCAACCACCAGAACCTTGAGCAGTGTTACAATATAGAGTGCAGACAGAAATGTCTTGCTCCCAACCATAAGCAAGGTGCCGGCTCCGGCCAGAGTAGACAACCCGGAAATGAATACAATGGGACGGCAGTAAAGCATCACCAGCCGGTAAATCTGTTTTTCAGAAAGCATAGGCAGAAGGTTTATTTGATTATTGCAAAAATAAGGCCTCAAATTGAACCTTTATATAGAGTTGTTGTTATTATAAGTGAAATAGTTTTTAAGTTAGGTTAAGTCGGGCAGGCCCTGCAGCTTCGGGATGAGGTTGCGGGGCCTGTTTTTGCGTTGGTCTGATGGATGGAACTGTCGGGAGGAAGGCGGTTCATGTGCGCCAGATGGATGTGAAAATTTTCTTGCCAAACCAGTGGCGCACTGAATGTCCTCCAGAGCGTTTTGTGGAGTGGGTAGGTTGCGCCACTTGTGGGGATTCTTTACGGGTGGCGCAAGTGATGTGGCTCAGAGGCGGGTGTGGAGGGGGTTGTATGCGCCACTGGCTTGGAAAGAGGAGGGGTGTGACTCTGTGAAGGTAGTGGAAATGTTTGCTTTAGAGCAAATTATTTGCAAACTTTGTGGAGACTTCATGTATCCGCCAATATGGCCTGGGCGGGATTGGAGGGAAGGATTTGGGTAGGCCAGACATTTCTTTTTTGTGGTGGAAAGGTTTTCTTTTGAGGATGGGCAGTCAGGTTTTTATCATGTTTGTACTGATGGTGAGTCTTTGGACTGGTTGTTCAGGGATGATTCTGATTTTATATCGGGAGTAAACAGATCCGGTATTTGTGCGGTGGTTTCCGGAGTAAGTATTGTGTCATTTGTGCTTATGGACAATCATGTGCATTTTATCCTTTATGGCCAGATGCCTTCCTGTAAGGATTTTATTTTAAGGTATAAGAATCTTACCGGTAAGTACATTTATTCCAAATATGGCATTAAGGGACACACCCATACCCTTCCGGCGGAGATAATAAGGATTGATACTCCCGACAGGTTGTTGTCAACGCTTGCCTATATAGACAGGAACCCGATTGTTGCCGGTTGGCGGAAAATGCCTGATGAGTACCGGTGGGGCGTTTCCAGGTTTATGTTCAGGGATGGGATGGGTTGTGATAATTTCCGTAGGCTGGGTACTTTTTCTTTGAGGGAGCAGAGTGTTTTGTTGGGGACGCATGTGAGGCTTCCTCAGGATTGGAGAGTGGATGAGAGTGGAATGTTGGATGTCTGTTGTTTTGTGGATGTTGCTTTTCTGGAGAGGTTGTTCAGGTCTCCTGGAAGATATCTTTATTTTTTGTCAAAGAAACTGGAGGGTGATATTGATCAGTTCTTTACGATGGGGACAAGGACTTTTGTACAGGATAAGGATTTGAGACTGATTGTGGAGAAGCTGGCCAAGGAGTTTTATGGAGAGGGTGACATCAGGCTTTTGAGTGTGAATACCAGACTTCTTCTTGCCCGTAAGTTGAGGTATGAGTATGCTTCTACTGTGAAACAGATTTCTCGTATGCTCCATCTGGATGCCGAGTTGCTTAAGGGGTTTGTTTAGAGGCGATGAAGGGTGTGTGTTACACCCAAGAAGTGTTATACCCAAGCCAGTGGCGCACTGAATGTCCTCCGGAGCGTTTTGTGGAGGGGGTGGGTTGCGCCACTCGTGGGGATTCTTTACGGGTGGCGCAAGTGGTGTGGCCCAGAGGCGGGTGTGGCGGGGGTTGTATGCGCCACTGGCTTGGAAAGAGGAGGGGTGTAGGCTTGCAGAGGCATTCAAGTGGGGACCAGGTTCTGATGATACATTGCAATCAGACTAAAGTTTGGAAAGAGCCTAATATAGATTAAAATAAAATTTGCATTTAAAAAGATTTAACATATCTTTGCAGTCCCAAAACGTTTGTGCAAACAGCGTACCCATTGGGCGGAAAGGTGAGATGGGTGAGTGGCTGAAACCACCAGTTTGCTAAACTGACGTACGGGTAACCGTACCGGGGGTTCGAATCCCCCTCTCACCGCTGGAATAAAAAATCCCCGGAGCATTGCTTCGGGGATTTTTTGTATACTGTCTGCAGATTATTGTTTTACAATCTCTTCGCGCATCTGGGTGTCGGCCTGGATGTTCTTCATTTTGTAGTAGTCCATAACCCCCAGGTTGCCGTTGCGGAATGCCTCTGCCATTGCAAGAGGGATCTCTGTTTCGGCCTCAATAACTTTGGCGCGGGCCTCCTGTGCCTTGGCCTTCATCTCCTGCTCAAGGGCAACTGCCATTGCACGGCGCTCCTCTGCACGTGCCTGGGCAATGTTCTTGTCGGCATTGGCCTGGTCTATCTGAAGTACAGCACCAATGTTCTTTCCAATGTCTATATCTGCAATATCAATTGAGAGAATCTCAAATGCAGTACCTGCGTCAAGACCTTTTGAAAGTACCAGTTTGGAGATTGAATCCGGATTCTCCAGTACCGATTTGTGGCTCTCTGCAGAACCAATTGATGATACAATACCTTCACCAACACGGGCAAGCACTGTCTCTTCTCCTGCACCTCCCACAAGCTGTTTGATGTTGGCCCTTACGGTTACCCTTGCCTTTGCAATGAGCTGGATACCGTCTTTGGCAACAGCGGTTACCGGAGGGGTATTTATCACTTTAGGGTTAACGCTCATCTGCACGGCCTGGAACACATCGCGGCCTGCAAGGTCAATGGCTGCCGCCATATTGAAATTCAAATCAATATTGGCCTTGTCTGCAGAGATTAGGGCATTCACCACATTAGGGACATTTCCTTTTGCAAGGTAGTGGGCCTCAAGTTCATTTGCCTCAAGTTTCAATCCGGCCTTTGTACCTGTAATCATTGCCATTACAATTGTCCCCGGAGGTACTTTCCTCCAGCGCATGAGCACAAGTTGTACAAGGGAGATCTTTACTCCCGATATCAATGCCTGGAACCATAGGGTTACAGGGAAAAACCACAGGAATATCATCAGTGCCACCAATGAGATTCCTATCCAGATAAGCATAGCAACAGTTTCTTCCATATAGAGCAATATTTAAATTTCCTTTACAAAAATCTTGTTGCCATCTATCTCGGCAACTTCAACCTCCCTGCCCGGCTCCACAAGTGAATCCCTTGTGAAAGCCTCCAGCACGGAATCTCCAATCTGCACCTTCCCTGCCGGAGCAAGCCTTGTAACTGCAACACCCCTGTTGCCCACAACAATCCCCTTCTCCTGTGGGGCAGAATCCACCTTGGAATCTATATTTGTCTTCAGGCTCAGTTTCTTCCAGGTTTTGGAGCGGAGCATAAGTATTGTTGATGCAACAACAAGTACCATATTTACAAGTATAACAACAATGCCTGCTGTGGTGCCTATCTGTGCAAATGCAATCCAGCAAGATGCCACAATGGAGGCAACGCCCAGTATCCCGGCAACTCCGAATCCCGGAATTATTATCAGTTCCGCCCCAAGCAGGAGCAGACCTGCAATGATTAAAGTAACAACAAGTGCTGTCATATATTTATCAGTTGTTTCCCACTTTTTCAACCTCCACAGAGGTAACCTGCCTTGCGGTTAGTGCAGATGCAAGTTCTTCTGCCTGAGCCTTGCTGTCGAAAGGCCCTATCACAAACTTCATTACACCGTTTATTGCAGCCTTGGCAATGTCCCTGGTGGTTGTCTCCCTTATTACAGCCAAAGCCTCAGCAGGAAGTGTATCATAACCGGCAATGGTTACCCTGTATATGTTGGCATTCTTGGCCTCAAGTTCCCTGGCGCTCTTTGTAGATATGGATTTTCCGTTGTTGTATGCAGTGATGAGTGCAGTTGGGAACCCTTTCTTCCTTACTGTATTCAAGTTCTTCAGAGCCTCGGCATAAGAGTAGAACAATCCTGCAGAATAAGTGTATCTTCCTCCCGACAAAGCCCTCTCAAAGACAGGACTCATCCCTTTAAGTGCCTTGGTGGTGGCTTTGCGGCTTGTTGTCATAAGTTGTATATGGTATACCAGACCGTCGGGAATACTTGAAAGGTCTGCAATTACAGCCTCAGGGAGAATCTTGAAGTTGAGGTCAACCTTAGGTTCAAGTTTCTCAAAAATGAATGAAGGAGTTTCGCCCATACTGTTCTGGGCAAATGCAAATGGAGGGATATCCTCTGCCTTGGCATCTTGTACATTATCCTGTTCAAAAGGGATTTCATTTGTAATAATGATTCCTTTTGAGAGGAAATCGAGTTCTATCTGCTGCAGTTTTGATACTGCAGATGTTGTGCTCTGGCTAAGTGTAAGAAGGTCTGTCTCAAGGGATAGCATCTGCTGCTCCATCTTTACCCTCTGGAGGGAGTCCCTGGTGTTGGCATACTCTTCCCTGCGTTTGTCCAGTTGTGCAATTGAAACCTTGAGCTGGTTCTGCAGGGCCCTCACCTCTTTTACAGCCTCTGCGTATGCCGCATACTCGGTATCCTGCTTGATTGCTGTCTCCTCACGTGTAGGTTGGCTTTGCCCGCTTTCCTCCTTTGTCATCTCCATTCTGGCCATTGCGGGTGCCTCTTCTTCCGAAATCTCCTTCTTCAGGGGAAGTGCCTCGTACCGGAGTGCATATAGGGTCATTTCGTTGCGTGAGGTTTCACGGTCCGATGCAATTACAGTGAAAATGCCGTCGGGAGTATTATAATATATATAGTCATTCCCTGTAGAGGAGTATGGGAATCCAAGGTTCTGGGCAACGTCCCAGTCTCCCAGTTCTTCGTTCCACTGGCTCATATACAGGTCATAGCCGCCCATGCCGTAGTGGCCGTTGGATGAGAAATAGAGCGTTTTGCCGTCGGGAGACAGGTGCGGAAGTATCTCATTGCCTGCAGTGGTAACATTCTCATTGAGCATCTGGGGGGCAGACCATAATGTATCGTTCAATTTTGTGGAGAGCATTATGTTCCACGAGCCGCTTTCATCAGGGGCGCTGAATACCAATGTATTGTTCTCCTTGCTGTAGTTCATTGCATTGAATGGGTTCCCTTTTGCATCGGCTGTTGAATCTGCCGGAGGGAGCATCCAGGTCTGTTTCCCGAACCCGGGGATGTTGAGGAAGAAGTTCTCTGCAGGGAACACCTGTTTTGCCACAGACTCCGGTGATGAGGCAAAGCAGAGCATATTGCTTCCGTTCTCACTTGTTATGAGCCTGCTGGCAATATCCATATTATATAAGGTGTCGGCCTCTGTCTTTAGAGTGGAGTCTGGCCTCTGCTCCAGAATGCCCCTGTAAATCTCTATTGCCTTTGAAAAACTGTATTTGTTGTGGAGTGCCGCAGCTTCCTTAAGTTGTGCAGGATTCTCCTGGGAATATGCGGCCGTGATGCTGGAAATTGCTATCAGTATGATTGATAAACACCTATGTCTTTTCATCTAATTTCTTCAAAAAGTAACAACAAAGGTAGGAAATACTTTATATATTAGGAAAAAATACTACATTTGCACGTTAATTTTGGAAGTAGTCCCTATTTCAACAAGATTCTAATAATTTAAAACTATATAAACTATGCAAAGTAAAGGAGCCATAAAATTTGTGGCAATTCTAATTGCGGTAGCCTGTTTGTATTCATTATCATTTACTTGGGTTACCAGCCATCAGGAGAAAAAAGCGGAGCAGTATGCTGCTGCGGCTGTTGAGGCCGTTAAGTTGAGCCCTGCTTTTGCTGATGTGAAAGAGGTGGACAAAGCGTATTACCTTGATTCAATTTCCAAAGAGAAGAACAGGTTCTACATTGATTCAATCTCTTCAGAGAAAGTATTTTTGGGATTCACCTATAAAGAGGTAAAAGAGAAGGAGATCAACCTTGGTCTCGACCTCAAGGGTGGTATGAACGTTATGATGCAGGTTCAGTTGAGGGACCTTATCGTGGCACTTGCAGACGGCAACCAGTCACCTGAGTTCACAGAGGCTTTGGCATTGGCACAGAAAAAGGAACTTGAGAGCAGGGCAGATTTCATTACCCTTTTTGAGGAGAGCTGGAACGAGGTTGCACCAGGCAAGAGACTTTCAGGCGTATTCGGTACATTTGAGATGCGTGAGAAAATCAAACCTGAGACTTCAAACGAGGAGGTGATCAAAGTTATCCGCGAGGAGGCTGAGAGTGCAATTGCAAACTCTTTCAACGTACTCAGAAACCGTATAGACCGTTTTGGTGTAACACAGCCAAATATCCAGAAACTTGGAAACAGCGGCAGGATCCTTGTTGAGCTTCCAGGTGTAAAAGAGCCAGAGCGTGTAAGGAAACTGCTTCAGGGAACCGCTTCTTTGGAGTTCTGGCCTACATTCGAGAATTCAGAGGTATATCCTTATCTTGCAGAGGCAAATGCACTTTTGGCAGCAATGGTTGCTGAGGAGGATGCTGTTGCAGCTGATTCTACAAATGCAGACAACGCTGTTGAGTCTTTGATTGCTGCAGATTCACTTTCTGCAGATGCACAGGCTTTTGCAAAACAGAATCCATTGTTCTACCTTTTGAGCCCAAGCACATACAACGGACAGTTGATGCCTGGTGCAACTATCGGTAGGGCACACTACAGGGATACTGCAAAGATCAATTCATATTTGAATATGCCTCAGGTGAAGGCTCTCCTTCCTGCTGAGCTTATTCCGCTTTGGACAGTAAAGGCTGACCAGAATGATCCGTCGGGAGTAATATTTGACCTTGTTGCAATCAAATCAACTTCAAGGGACGGCAAAGCCCCTCTTGATGGTGGTGTTGTTACTGATGCTTCAGTTTCGTACGGCAATACAGGCGGAGCTCCTGGTGTAAGTATGACAATGAATGCAGAGGGTGCAAGAACTTGGGCAAGACTTACTGCAGACAACATAGGCAGATCAGTTGCAATTGTATTGGACGGTATGGTTTACTCTTATCCTACAGTGCAGAGTGAGATTTCAGGCGGACAGTCTTCAATTACCGGTAACTTTACAATTACTGAGGCTGAGGACTTGGCAAACGTACTTAAGTCAGGTAAACTTCCGGCACCTGCAACAATCGTTCAGGAGCAGGTTGTAGGTCCTACATTGGGTAGCGCTTCAATTCAGGCAGGTATGATTTCATTCGTAATTGCATTCGTACTTGTTCTTATATATATGATGGTATTCTATGCAGGTGCAGGTGTTGCGGCTTGTGTGGCACTTATCTGCAACGTATTGTTCCTGTTCGGTGCTTTGGTATCGTTCGGTGCAGTTCTTACATTGCCTGGTATTGCAGGTCTTGTACTTACACTTGGTATGGCAGTGGATGCAAACGTTATCATATATGAGCGTGTAAGAGAGGAGTTGAGGGCTGGAAAAGCATTGAGAGCCGCTATCAAGGACGGTTACAGCAACGCTTACTCTGCAATCATTGACGGTAACCTTACCACAATCATCACAGGTGTTGTATTGTTCGTGTTCGGTTCAGGTCCTGTTCAGGGTTTTGCAACCACATTGGTAATTGGTATCATCACTTCGTTCCTTACTTCAGTATTCATCTCAAGACTTGTGTTTGAGGCACGCCTTGCAAAGAACAAGAACATTTCATTTGAGAGCAATGTTTCAAGGAACTTCATGCAGAATACCCACATCAACTTCCTTAAAGCAAGCAAGACTACCCTTACAGTTTCAGCTGTTGTATGTGTAATCTGTGTTGCATTCATGTTCACCAAAGGCTTTACCTACGGTGTAGACTTCACAGGTGGTAGAACATATGTATTGCGTTTCGACAAAGAGGTTGTTGCTGAGGATATCCGTGAGGCTGCAAACAATGAGTTCGGTGAGACAGTTGAGGTTAAACAGTTCGGTGGTGCAAGCCAGATGAAGGTTACTACCAAATACAAGATCAATGACAACTCTACAGAGGTTGATGCAGAGGTTGAGACAAAACTTTACAATGCATTGAAAGGCTTCTTTGCTGTAGATATGACACAGGAAGAGTTCACTTCAACCCAGGACAACCCTAACGGTATCATCTCTTCAGACAAAGTTGGTCCTACTATTGCAAATGACATCAAGGCTTCTGCAGTAATTGCAGTTATCCTTTCATTGTTGGCAATCTTCCTTTACATTGCTGCACGTTTCCGTTATTGGGCTTGGGGTGCAGGTTCTGTAATTGGTCTTGCACACAATACAATCATTGTAATTGGTTTCTTCTCTATCTTCTCAGGCATACTTCCATTCAGCCTGGATGTAGACCAGACCTTCATTGCTGCAGTACTTACCATTATCGGTTACTCTATCAATGATACAGTGGTTATCTTCGACCGTATCCGTGAGAACAGAAATCTGTATCCAAAACGTCCGTTGGAGGAGAATATCAACTCTTCATTGAACAGTACTTTGGTGAGAACAATCAACACTTCAGTAACAACTTTGGTTGTAATGTTGGCAATTGCATTGTTCGGCGGTGAGGTTATCAGAGGATTTGCAGTGGCAATCATCGTTGGTATCTGCGTAGGTACCTACTCATCAATGTTTGTTGCAACTCCATTGATGTACAGATTCAGCCAGAAGGCAGAGGCTAAGAAAGAGAACAAATAAGGTTCATATATGACAACAAAAGAGGCGTTCCAATGGGATGCCTCTTTTTTTTGTACTGATGTTTTTATTTTTTAGTAAAAATCACTATTTTGTAACGATTTTTATAAAAATGTTGTGATACCGTTAAAATAATGAAGTTATGGAGCTACCTTTTGCAGAATCATGGAAAATTAAGATGGTTGAACCTATAAGGAAAAGTACCCGCGAGGAGCGTGAACAGTGGATAAAGGAGGCGGATTATAATTTGTTCCAACTTAAATCGGAACAAGTATATATAGATTGTCTCACAGATTCCGGGACCGGAGCCATGAGTGACCGCCAGTGGGCAGCAATGATGATGGGTGATGAAAGCTATGCCGGTTCTTCTTCATTCTTCCAGCTTAAAGAGACTATAACACGCCTTACGGGATTTGAATATGTTATTCCAACGCATCAGGGCAGGGCTGCTGAAAATGTACTTTTCAGTCATCTTGTGAAGGCTGGAGATGTTGTTCCAGGCAACTCTCATTTCGATACCACAAAAGGGCATATAGAGAGCCGTAGGGCAACAGCGTTGGACTGTACTGTAGATGAAGCTAAAGATACGCAGCTGGAAATCCCTTTTAAAGGCAATGTTTCACCCGAAAAACTTGAAAAGGCATTGCAGGAGCATTCAGCCAAGGTCCCATTTATAATTGTTACCATTACGAACAATACGGCTGGGGGACAGCCCGTATCAATGGAGAATCTTCGCAAGGTGCGGGAAATTGCGGACAAATATGGGAAACGGATAATTTTTGATTCTGCCCGCTTTGTGGAGAATGCATACTTTATAAGAACCCGTGAGGCAGGATATGCAGATAAGACAATCAAGGAAATTGTCCGTGAAATGTTTTCATATGCAGACGGTATGACAATGTCTTCAAAGAAAGACGGGCTGGTGAATATGGGTGGATTTATAGCAACATGCCATGAAGATTGGTATGAGGGGGCAAAACGTTTCTGCATTCCATTTGAAGGTTATCTTACATATGGAGGAATGAACGGCCGTGATATGGCGGCACTTGCTGTAGGATTGGATGAAAATACGCAGCTGGACAATATTGAAACCAGAATACGTCAGGTACAGTATTTGGCTGCCAGATTGGATGAGTTTGGTATCCCTTACCAGAGACCGGTTGGAGGACATGCAATTTTTGTAGATGCAGATAAAGTCCTTTCAAATATTCCAAAAGAAGAGTTCCCGGCGCAAACTTTGGCCATTGAACTCTATCTTGAGGCTGGTATCCGAGGTTGTGAAATAGGGTATATTCTTGCCGACAGGGATCCAGTAACCAGAGAAAACAGATTTGGGGGGCTGGATCTTCTCCGTTTGTGTATTGCCCGCAGGGTTTATACCAATAACCATATGGATGTAATAGCGGTTGCATTAAAGAATGTTTATGACCGGCGCAATGAGATAAAACGTGGAGTAAAGATTGTTTGGGAAACAGAACTTATGCGCCATTTTACGGTAAAATTGGAGAGGCTGTAATCTCCTTCCCTACAATCCGGAAACAAAACTGCCACCTGCAGGGTACAGACCCCAAAGGTGGCAGTTGTATTTTTGAAGGCCTCAGTCAATGCCGGCTTTTTCAATTATCCCCTTTTTCTTGCAGCCCCTTTCCTGGAAGACTTTTTGTTCCATTCAGGATCCCACACAAGGGTGTAGTCTATGAGTTTTTGTTCCAGGTTGGTCTTGTATACCTTTATCCTCACTTTATCACCAAGGGTAAATTTCTTGCGGGTGGCCTTTCCAACCAGACAGAAGTTCTTCTCGTCATAGATGAAGAAGTCCTCTTTAATCTCGCGCAGCATAACCATTCCCTCAACTTTTGTAGGTTCAATCTCTACATACATTCCCCATTCGGTAATGCCTGAAACGGTACCTTCAAACTCCTGCCCAACCTTGTCCTGCATAAACTCGGCAAGTTTGTATTTTATACTGCTCCTTTCAGCCTCAGTAGCCAGGTGCTCCCTGTTGGAAGAGTGTTTGCACAGTTCCTCCCAACGGTTCTTGTCCTCATTTTTCCCTTTATCCAGGTAATGGGTAAGGAGACGGTGCACCATCATATCGGGGTAGCGTCTGATAGGTGATGTAAAGTGGGTATAATAGTCAAATCCAAGGCCGTAGTGCCCCACATTGTCTGTAGAGTATTTTGCACGGGCCATTGTGCGGAGCGCCATAATCTCAATGGCACCGCATTCAGGTTTCCCTTTTGCCTTGTCAAGCAGTCCGTTGAGTTCACGCGCCACATCACGCCCGGTCTCCACAGAGCCCATCTGGTATCCGAAATGCTTTACAAAATCCTTAAGGGCCTTCACTTTGTCAAAATCAGGCTGGTCGTGGATACGGTATACAAAAGTAGGCTCCTTTAGCCTCAGCCCTTTTGTAACACAGGTGGCAACCTCCTTGTTTGCAAGGAGCATGAACTCCTCTATAAGCCAGTTGGCATCCTTGCTTATTTTCTGTACCACATCTACAGGTTTTCCTGCGGCATCCACAATAACCTTCATCTCCGGCCTCTCAAAACTTATGGATCCGGTGCGGAACCTCTCATCCCTGAGTTTCCCCGCAATGCCGTAAAGGGCCAGAATTGCATCAGCAACCTGCCTGTCTGAGAAGGTTTCCCCTTTTCTCCGTCGGGAAGAGACTTTTATGCTCTTTGTCTGAACTCCGCTTCCCATCTCCCCAAGATATTTGAGGGTATAATCCCCCTGAGTCTCTATTATTTCCTGTGCCTGCTCGTATGAATATCTGCGGTCTGAGTTTATTATTGTGCGTCCAAACCACCTGTTCACTACCTTGCCGGCAGGGGTCATCTCAAAAATTGCTGAGTATGTGAGTTTATCCTCTCCTGCACGCAAAGAACAGAGATTGTTTGAGAGCACCTCAGGCAGCATTGGAACCGTGCGGTCTACAAGGTAAACGGATGTTCCGCGTTCACAGGCCTCTTTGTCTATAATGTCATTGGGCCTTACATAATGGGTGACATCAGCAATGTGGATACCCACCTGGCAGTTGCCCCCCGGAAGTTCTTCATATGATACCGCATCATCAAAATCCTTTGCATCTGCAGGGTCTATTGTAAAGGTAAGCACCCCGCGCATATCCTTGCGCCTCTTTATCTCCTTCTCCTCAATTTTTACAGGAATTTTTGTAGCCGCCTCTTCAACCTGCGGCTCAAACCTGTACGGCAGCCCGAATTCTGCCAGAATGGCATGCATCTCGGTATCATTCTCCCCAGGCTCCCCCAGTACATCAATTATCTTCCCGACAGGGTTCTCCGTATGCAGCGGCCAGTCCACCACCTGTACCGCAACTTTCTTCCACTGGGCATCCTCATCAACCCCATCCAGATTCACTTTTATATCATAAGGCATAACCTTGCTCTCCACAATCACCCAGCCGTGCTGCCCCATAATCTGCAGTATACCTATGAATGGTTTCCTGCTCCTCTCCAGAACTGCAACTATCTCCCCCTCAGCGTGGTGCTTTGCATCCTTCTTGCGGGTTACAGCCGCCCTTACAAGGTCTCCGTTAAGGGAGTGGAGCATATATTTCTGCGGAATGTAGATATCATCCTCCCTGTCGGGAACAACAACAAATCCAAACCCTTCCCTTGTCATTTGAACTGTACCTTCAACCATTTCAATGATTTTGCGGGTGGTGCTCCTGCGCTGGTGCCTCTGTGTGAAACTTTTTCTTTTTTCTCTCATAATGATTAACTTTGCCGCCGTTTGGCTGTAATTTTGCAATACAGACCTGTATTATTGAATAACAAAACTACGAAATAAAATGGATAAAAAAGTACTTTTAATGATTCTGGACGGCTGGGGAATTGGAAAGAATGATTCTACCAATGCAATCTACACTGCCGGCCAGCCGAACATTGATGCCCTTATGGCAAAATATACGCACTCGCAGCTCTCTGCAAGCGGTGAGGATGTGGGACTTCCTGCAGGACAGATGGGAAACTCTGAGGTAGGACACCTTAACATTGGTGCCGGCAGGGTTGTTTACCAGGACCTTGTAAAAATAAACAAGGCTTGCCAGAACAAGACTTTGTTGGAGAACAAAGAGGTTAAGGCTGTATACGATTATGCAAAAGAGAGCGGCAAGGCACTTCATTTCATGGGCTTGCTTTCAAATGGAGGTGTACACAGTTCAATTGACCAACTGTTCGCCTTCCTGGATGTGGCTGCAGAGTATGGTTTGGACAAAGTATATGTACATTGCTTTATGGACGGCCGTGATACAGACCCTAAGAGCGGCAAGGGCTTCATTGAGCAGTTGGAGGCACATATGGCAAAATCTACCGGCAAAATTGCATCTGTAATTGGCCGTTTCTATGCTATGGACCGCGACAAGAGATGGGACCGTGTAAAAGTTGCATATGACCTGCTTGTAAACGGCGAGGGAGAGAAGACTTCTGCTCCTGCCGCTGCAGTTGAGGCATCATACGCCGCAGGCGTTACTGATGAGTTCATCAAACCTATAAAGGTTGAGGGTACCGCTACAATTTCAGCAGATGATGCAGTTGTGTTCTTCAACTTCCGTAATGACCGTGCCCGCGAGATTACCAGCGTACTTACCCAGGCTGATATGCCTGATATGGGTATGAAGACAATGCCGTTGTATTACTGCTGTCTTACTCCATATGATGACAAGTTCACAGGCCTTCATATCCTCTTTGATAAAGAGAATGTACAGGACACCCTTGGTGAGGTTGTGGCAAAAGCAGGCAAAAACCAGTTGAGAATTGCTGAGACAGAGAAATATGCACACGTTACATTCTTCTTCTCAGGCGGACGCGAGGCTGCATTTGAGAACGAGGACCGCGTGCTTGTAAACTCACCAAAAGTTGCAACATACGACCTCAAACCTGAGATGAGCGCCCCTGAGGTTGCATCAGAGTTGATAAAGGTTCTTGATACCAAGAAAGAGGATCTTGTAATCCTCAACTTTGCAAACGGAGATATGGTTGGCCATACTGGTGTTTACGAGGCAATTACCAAAGCTGTTACAACAATTGACGGCCTTGTTAAAGAGGTTGTTGACTCTGCCGTTGCAAACGGTTATACCGTACTCATTACAGCAGACCACGGTAACGCAGACAACGCTGTAAATGCTGACGGTTCACCAAATACCGCACACTCACTTAACCCTGTTCCTTTCATTGTAGTGGATGGTGACGTTAAAGAGGTTAAAGATGGTATTCTTGCAGACATTGCCCCTACAATCCTTAAATTGATGGGCATTGCACAGCCTGAGTGCATGACCGGTACACCGCTTGTATAATACGAGGATCCGGAATATGATACAACGCCCCTGCAGAGAATGCGGGGGCGTTTTTGTTTATAATATAAATAAGGGAAGTTGCCAAAAGGAACACAGCGGTACGGCTGCGTAAAAAGATAGGGTATAAATAACCACAAACTTTCATTATCTTTGTAGTTCCCGCAACCGGGAAGTAACCCAAACACTATACACTATGGCATTTGCTCATTTACACGTACATACATACTATTCAATTCTGGATGGACAGGCCAGCATAAAGTCCCATTTCAAGAAAGCAGCGGAGGACAACCAGCCGGCACTGGCCATTACAGACCACGGCAATATGTTTGGTGTGAAGGAGTTCCTTAAGGTGGCAAAGGATTTTCCGGATGTGAAGCCCATAATAGGGTGTGAGGTTTATGTTAACCGCGATGGACGTTTCAACAAGAGAGGTAAGGAAGACCAAGGTGCATACCACCTCATTCTGCTGGCCAAGAACCTGGCGGGATATTACAATCTGGTGAAGATAGTTTCCACAGGATGGACAGAGGGTTTCTATTACAAGCCTAAAGTGGACCGTGAGATTCTGGAGAAGTACCACGAGAACCTCATCTGCTGTTCAGCCTGTCTTGGTGGTGAGATTCCAAAATTCATAAATACCGGCAACCTTAAGGAGGCGGAAGAGACAGCCCTCTGGTACAAGAACCTTTTTGGGGAGGATTATTACCTTGAGGTACAACTGCACCGCACAGAGATACCGGGGATGACTACAGAGGTGGCAGACCTGCAGGAGATAGCCAATGCAGAGATTTTCCGGATGGGAGAGCGCCTGGGCATTAAGGTGGTTGCCACAAACGATGCCCATTTTGCCCGCAAGGAGGATGGCCCTGCGCACGACCGCCTGATATGCCTTACCACCAATGCCAATTATGATGACCCCAACCGTATGAGATACACCCAGCAGGAGTATCTCAAAACCGAGGAGGAGATGAGGGCCCTGTTTCCGGAGCATCCTGAGGTTATAGAGAATACCCTTGAAATTGTGGAGAAGGTGGAGCGCTACAAGATAGACAGAGACCACGTTCTGCCCGTTTTCCCAATTCCGGAGGAGTTTCCCGACAGCAATGAATACCTCCGCCACCTGGTATACAAAGGTGCGGAACGCAAATACAAGACCATTACCGATGAGTGCCGCGAGCGAATAGACTTTGAGTTGGCCACCATAAAGAAGATGGGATTCCCAGATTACTTCCTTATTGTGCAGGACTTCATTGCGGCAGCCCGCAGCATAGGTGTATGGGTTGGTCCGGGACGTGGCTCGGCAGCCGGGTCTGTGGTTGCATACTGTTTGGGAATCACCAATCTGGACCCTATAAAATATGACCTTCTGTTTGAGCGTTTCCTTAATCCGGACCGTATCTCAATGCCCGATATTGACGTGGACTTTGATGATGACGGACGTGGCAAGGTGCTGCAGTATGTGGAGGAGAAATATGGAAAAGACCACGTATCCCACGTGGTAACCTTTGGTACAATGGCCACCAAGAGTGCCATAAAGGATGTGGCCAGAATCCAGCAGGTACCCCTTCCGGAGAGTGACCGCCTTGCCAAACTTGTTCCCGACAGTTTCCCTGAGCAGGTTGAGAAATATACAGATGAGAACGGAGAGGTGAAGGAGAAGACCAAGAAGGTGAAGGTAACTGTGGAGAACTGTGTGAAACTGGTTCCGGAGATGAAGGAGGCATACGAAAACTCAGACATTCCGGGTGTTAAGGATACCCTTGAATATGCCCAGAAACTTGAGGGAACAGTCAGGAACACCGGTGTACATGCCTGTGCCATAATAATTGGACGAGACAACCTTACAGAGCATATCCCTATCTGTATTGCAAAAGACAAGGAGACCGGGGAGGATATGTGGGTATCGCAGTATGAGGGCTCATTCATAGAGGATGTGGGAATGCTCAAGATGGACTTCCTGGGGTTGCGTACCCTCTCCATCCTTAAAGAGGCGGTTTCCAATGTGAAGAAATCCAAAGGGATAGATATAGACATAGAGGCAATACCAATAGACGACAAGAAGACTTTTGAACTCTTCGGCCGTGGAGATACAGTGGCAGTGTTCCAGTTTGAGTCTCCGGGAATGCAGAAATGGCTCAGAGAGTTGCAGCCAAGCCGTTTTGAGGACCTCATTGCAATGAATGCCCTCTACAGGCCGGGCCCTATGGATTATATCCCTGATTTTGTAGCCCGCAAGAAGGGTGAGCAGGCAATAGAATATGACCTCCCTGAAATGGAGAGTATCCTGCAGGATACATACGGGGTAACAGTATATCAGGAGCAGGTGATGCTTCTTTCACAGAAACTGGCAAACTTTACAAAAGGCCAGGCTGACGGACTCCGTAAAGCTATGGGTAAGAAACTCATAGACAAAATGATGGAGTTGAAGGTGAAGTTTATGGAGGGAGGTGCCGCAAACGGACATCCGCAGGATACACTGGAGAAGATCTGGAAAGACTGGACCGCCTTTGCCCAATATGCCTTCAACAAATCCCACGCAACCTGTTATGCCTGGGTGGCATACCAGACAGGATATATGAAGGCCCACTATCCGGCAGAATTTATGGCTGCCAACTTGAGCAAGAACCTCAACAACATAGAGGAGATTACCAAACTGATGGATGAGTGCAAGAGGATTGGCAGCAATGTCCTTGGACCTGATATAAACGAGAGTGAGCGTACTTTCTCAGTAAACAAGGCTGGTGACATCCGTTTTGGAATGGGAGGTGTAAAAGGTGTTGGAGGTGCCATAGTGGATTCAATAATTGCCTGCAGGGGTGACAAGCCTTTCACCGGTGTGTTCGATTTCATAGAGAGGTCTTCGGCCAGCTGCAATATAAACAGGAAAACCATAGAGTCATTGGCATATGCCGGAGCATTTGATTCATTCCCGGAGATACGCAGGGAGCAGTTCTTTGCAGAGAACACCAAGGGGGATGTCTTCATTGAGGCGTTGTGCAGATATGGGCAGAAACTGCAGAGTGATTCCCTGAGTGGAGGAAACTCCTTGTTCGGCGATGATGATGCGGCATTCAAGCCAACCCCTCCTGAGATTCCTGCTCCAAGGGACTACAACAAACTGGAATTCCTGAAAAAGGAGAAGGAACTGGTGGGAATGTACCTCTCTGCCCATCCGCTTGATATGTACAGGTTTGAGATGGACCACTTTGCCCAGGTGCAGCTGGTGGATGCCATGGAGATGGTGAAGGGTGCCTCAACAGATGCATCTTTGCAGAAAAAGGAACTTTATCTGGCGGGTCTCATTACCTCTGTAAGCAAAATGGTATCCAAAAAGACGGGTCGCCCTTGGGTGAAATTCTCTGTGGAAGATTATGGGGGAAGTGTGGAGTTTGCCCTGTTCGGGAAAGATTTTGAGACATTCATGCCGTTCCTTGAAGAGGGGCAGGCACTCCTTTTCAAATGTGCCATAATGCCCAAGTTCGGCGGGTTTGCAAAGCCTGATGAGGAGCACAAAGGGGCAGACGGCAAGCCGGCACCGGTGGAATGTGAACTGAAACTGCGCAAGATGACCCTTCTGGCCAACACAAAGGAGGAGTTCATAAAGGAACTGGAGATAAATGTTCCGGTAAAGAGGATAACACCTGCATTCCGCAAGGAACTCATAAAGGAACTTAAGGAGAACAAGGGGAAGAAGATGCTCTCCCTTAATGTGCTGGATTATGAGAACAAACTCTCTGTGGAGTTCTTCTCGCGCAAATACAAGATAGATGTGAATCCGGGATTCCTGGATTTCCTCACCCGCCACAACCTGGATTACAAAGTGCAGGCGGATGTGCATCTGTAATTGTCATTAATGCTCTTTTGTTATTTTTGCAGAAACAATTTTAAATATGGACAACAAGGAACCTAAAAGGACACAGATAAGTGAAATGGGGAGGGTTGCCCTCCTTAAGAGGCTTTTTGAGGGTACGCAGTACAACAATTCTGCAGCACAGGTGGTGCAGGGACGTATTCCCGACAAAGCGGGCCGTACAAAGGATGTGAACAACTTCCTTACAGTGCAGAAGACAATGCTGGAGGGGATAGATTTTGACCTTACCTATACACCGCTCAAGCATCTGGGCTACAAGGCGGTACTGCTGGCTCTGGGCGGTATTTATGCAAAATGCTTCAACCCTTGTTCCCTGATGTTCTCATTGGGCCTTTCTGCAAGATTCTGTGTGGAGGATATTGAGGAGTTCTGGAAAGGGGTACTTGCAGCCTGCGATGAGCATAAGATAGAGCAACTTTCACTGGATTTGGGGGCTTCAATGACAGGATTCAACATTGCAATAACAGCCTGCGGAGTGCAGAGCGCAAAAACTGCGGCAACTGTACCTGCGGTAGACAATACCTGCCTGTTGTGCCTTACCGGAAATGTGGGGGCAGCCTATATGGGGCTGCATGTATTGGAGAGGGAGAAGATTGCGTTCAACAAAATTCCGGCAGACCGCGTGGCAGAGTATGTACAGCCCGATTTGAGCAAGTACAAATACATTCTCAGCCAATATCTGAGCCCCGAGATAAATCCCAAGACAGTGGAGCAGTTCAAGGAGGCAAAACTTTTCCCTGCTTGTGGCTATTTCATAACCAACGGCCTTGCGGCTGCAGTAAAACAATTGTGCGATGAGCATAATGTGGGGGCAAAGATTTATTTGGGCAAGATTCCTATTGCATCCCAAACTTTTTCTATGGCAGAAGAGTTGAATATGGATGCAATAACTGCGGCCCTGAACGGAGGGGATGACTACAAGTTCCTTTTTGCAGTTCCGGTGCAGGAGCACGAGCGCTTCCACAAAGAGTTCCCTAACGTTGACATTATAGGGCATCTGTGCAGACCGGAGGCAGGGGCAGTGCTTGTTACCCCGGAAGGGGCGGAGATAACCTTGCGGGCCCAGGGATATTAACTGATATTAGGTATAGCGTAAATACCTAAAATGGTTTAACTTTGCGATGCAATGAGTAAGAATAAAGAAATAATAGACAATATAGCCAATGCTGAGTACCAGCACGGCTTTGAATCCAATATAGAGCAGGAGTTCATTCCAAAAGGATTGAATGAGGATATAATAAGGCTCATATCTTCCAAGAAGCAGGAGCCTGAGTGGCTGTTGGAGTTCCGCCTTAAGGCGTTCAGGAGGTGGCAGCAGATGGAGATGCCAAAGTGGGCGCACCTGGATATTCCTGAAATTGATTACCAGGATATCATATACTATGCAGCCCCCCAGCCAAAGAAACAGGCTACGGAGATAGATCCGGAACTGGCGGAGACTTTTGAGAAATTGGGCATTCCGTTGCACGAGCGCAATGTGCTTGCCGGTGTGGCGGTTGATGCGGTGTTTGATTCGGTTTCTGTAAAGACCACTTTCCGTGAAACACTTGCAGAGAAAGGTGTAATCTTCTGTTCATTCTCTGAGGCGGTAAGGGATTACCCGGATCTTGTAAAGAAATATCTGGCATCGGTGGTTCCAATTGGGGACAACTATTTCTCTGCACTCAATTCCGCTGTTTTCAGTGACGGTTCTTTCTGTTACATTCCAAAGAATACCCGCTGCCCTATGGAGTTGAGCAGTTATTTCAGGATAAATGCAAAGGGTACAGGACAGTTTGAGCGTACCCTCATAGTGGCGGATGAAGGCTCATACGTAAGTTATCTTGAGGGTTGTACAGCCCCACAGAGGGATGAGAACCAGTTGCACGCGGCTGTTGTGGAGATTGTTGTGATGCAGGATGCGGAGGTGAAGTACTCAACAGTACAGAACTGGTATCCGGGAGACAAGGAGGGCAAGGGAGGTATCTATAACTTTGTTACCAAGAGGGGTATCTGCAAAGGGGCAAACAGCAAATTGTTCTGGGCGCAGGTAGAGACCGGCTCTGCAATTACCTGGAAATATCCGAGCACCATCCTTAAGGGTGACAACTCAATGAGCGAGTTCTATTCGGTTGCGGTTACCAACAACCACCAGCAGGCGGATACCGGTACCAAGATGATACATATAGGGAAGAATACCACCAGCCGTATTGTGAGCAAGGGTATCTCTGCAGGTGTGAGCCAGAACAGTTACAGGGGTCTGGTAAAGATTCTGCCGGGTGCAGAGAATGCCCGCAACCACTCGCAGTGCGACAGCCTCCTTCTTGGAGACAAGTGCGGTGCCCACACTTTCCCATATATTGAGAGCGAGAACCCTACTGCGGTTGTGGAGCATGAGGCAACCACATCAAAGATTGGTGAGGACCAGTTGTTCTATTGCCAGCAGAGGGGAATTAAGGCAGAGGATGCTGTTGGACTTATTGTAAACGGCTATGCCAAGGAGGTGCTCAACCAGCTCCCTATGGAGTTTGCGGTAGAGGCGCAGAAACTGCTGCAGGTCTCTTTGGAGGGTAGTGTAGGTTAATGGATTATCGGGAGGAAGAATATGTTCAGCATAGATAATATTTTGTTTACTTTGGGGGGCCAGGGGGTGAGTCTTCTGGAACTTCTCTCAGTAATGGCAGGACTCAGTTGTGTGTTCCTGGCTACAAGGGGTAAGGTGCTCAACTTCTGGGTGGGTTACCTGTACAACATACTCCTTTTCTTTATGTTCCTGCAGAAACATCTTTATTCAAGTATGCTGGTGCAGCCGATTTCGTTTGTAATAAACTTTTTTGGACATTACCGCTGGACCCATCCTGCACAGGATGAGAAGGACCGCAAGGAGCAGTTGAAGATAACTGTACTTACAAATAAGGAGAGGATTGGCCTGCTTGCTATTGTGGCGGCCTTTACGGTTTGTTGGGGATTTCTCCTCAGCAATTTGAATGTATGGTGGCCGGAGGTTTTCCCTATGGCTCGTGCGCCGTTCCTGGATGCTTTTGTAACTGCATTCATCCTGCTGGCGCAGTATCTTTCTGCGCAGAAGAAGATTGACTGCTGGGGTGCCTGGCTGGTAGTGAACTGCACAAATATTACGTTGTATATTAAGGCGGGTCTTGTATTTATGCCGCTTGTAAGTGCCGGATACCTCATACTTGCATTCTTTGGGTTTGCAATGTGGAGGAAACAGATGAAGGCACAGGAGATTTAATTGGTTTGGATTATGGAAAATTTGATTGAAATAAAAAATCTGCATGCCAGCATAAATGGCAAGGAGATTCTCAAAGGTATAGACCTTGTTGTAAAACCTGGAGAGGTTCACGCAATTATGGGCCCTAACGGCTCCGGTAAAAGTACACTTTCTGCAGTGCTTGCAGGAAAGGAGAACTATGAGGTTACAGAGGGAACCGTAACGTTCCTTGGAGAGAACCTGTTGGAGATGTCTCCGGAGGAGCGCTCTTGGGCAGGACTTTTCCTTGGTTTCCAGTATCCTATAGAGATTCCTGGAGTTACAAATGTGAACTTTATGAAAACCGCTGTAAATGAGCACCGCAAGCAGAAGGGACTTGCTCCTCTTACGGCAGCGGAGTACCTGAAACTGATGCGTGAGAAACTGGCCATAGTGGAGATGGACCCTGCGTTCTCTTCAAGGGGTGTGAATGTGGGTTTCTCAGGCGGAGAGAAGAAGAGGAACGAGATTTTCCAGATGGCAATGCTTGATCCTAAGTTGGCCATCCTGGATGAGACAGACAGCGGATTGGATGTGGATGCCCTCCGCATTGTTGCCACCGGCGTGAACAAGCTCAAGAGACCGGATAATGCAACCATTGTAATTACCCACTACCAGAGGCTGTTGGATTATATTGTGCCTGACATTGTGCACGTCCTTTACAAAGGAAAGATAATAAAGACTTCGGGCAAGGAACTTGCCCTTGAGGTGGAGACCAGGGGTTATGACTGGCTCATTAAAGGGGAATAATTTATCGGGAAAAAGAATATTGATATGGAGAACAATTACATTTATATTCCCGACAAATCCCTGCAGGATGAGGTGGAGTTCAGATGCCGTGTGCCCCTTGAGAACACAGACCAGGTGTTTGTGGTTGATGGAGAGGGTGCGCATAGGGGGCTTCATCTGGGCAAAGGGGAGGTTATGCCCCGTATGCTTCAGATAATACAGGTGAGGAGCAGACAGGTTGAGGAGGATCTTTCTTACTCTACCGATTATGTGTTGGAGGAGGGGGCCCAGGCCAAGGTGCTTTTGTGCTCGCATACCCTTTCAATGCTGGATTTTGTAACACACGAAGATGTTAACATAAAGTTGGGGGAGAGGGCAGTGCTGGATATGGTTGTTATGCAGAACGAACACAACAAATCAAGGCACAGCAGTGCATTCAAAGTTGAGATGGCAGAGGGTGCAGTGCTGAACCTCAATATCATAACACTTCATGGCGGTGGAATTTCCAATACAGTTGAGGTTGCCCTTAACGGAAAGGGGGGCGAATGCAGCCTAAATGGCCTCTATCTGGCAGACGGCACTCAGAGGGTTTCCACAAATGTGAACATTTTCCACAATGTGCCGGAGTGCCACAGTTCGCAGTTGTTCAAGGGTATCCTTGACGGGGAGTCAAAAACCACCTTCAGCGGACGCATTTATGTGGCCAAGGATGCGCAGAAGACAGAGGCATACCAGGCAAACAACAATCTGCTGGCATCCAGAACGGCAAAGGCTTATACACAGCCGCATCTTGAGATTTATGCGGATGATGTGAAATGTTCGCACGGGGCAACTGTAGGAAGCCTCAATGAGGATGAACTCTTCTATATGCGTTCGCGCGGAATAGAGAAGGGCGAGGCAAAACTCCTGCAGCAGCAGGCATTTGCATATGCAGTACTTGAGAAGGTATCAAATGAGGCATTGAGGGAGAGACTTCACTCTATGGTGGAGAGCAGGCTCAGGGGTGAGTTTTCTGAGTGTGCAAACTGCAGCAAACATTGTTGCTGAGGACTTTGGGAGGGGTTGTTGATTACTTGTTAATAATTAATAATTACACCCATCCTTTATGGTGGCAAAATGAAGTATCTTGCAGTCAATTATCTTGGATAATTGGCTGCTTTTTTTGTGCAGACCTTCTGGAAAACAATAAATTATAAAATATATAACCCTATGAGTATCAAGACCTACACTTATGAAGAGGCCTTACAGGCGAGTATCAACTTCTTTAAAGGGGATGAGTTGGCGGCGTCTGTATGGATCAACAAGTATGCAATGAAGGATTCATACGGAAACCTGTATGAGAAATCACCTGATGACATGCACCGCAGACTTGCACGCGAGTTTGCCAGAATAGAGAACAAATATCCTAACCCTATGAGTGAGGATGAGATTTTTGAGTTGTTGAGGGATTTCAAATACATCATACCTCAGGGCGGGCCTATGACCGGTATAGGCAACAGTTACCAGATTGCATCGCTTTCAAACTGCTTTGTGGTAGGCCACGACAAGCCGGCTGATTCATATGGCGGAATAATGAAGATAGATGAGGAGCAGGTACAGCTTATGAAGCGCCGTGGCGGTGTAGGACACGACCTTTCACACATCCGTCCTCAGGGCAGCGCAGTGCTCAACAGCGCCCTTACCTCTACAGGTGTGGTTCCATTTATGGAGAGATACTCAAATTCAACCAGAGAGGTGGCACAGGACGGCCGCAGGGGAGCCCTTATGCTTTCAATCTCAATCAAGCATCCCGACAGCGAAAAGTTCATTGATGCCAAGATGGAGCAGGGCAAGGTTACAGGAGCAAACGTATCTGTAAAGATAGATGACGAGTTTATGAGGGCAGCCCTTTCGGGAGAGCAGTATGAGCAGAAATACCCTGTAGATGCTGCAGAGCCAAAGGTTTCCAAGATGGTGAATGCACAGAATATCTGGAAGAAGATTGTGCACAATGCCTGGAAATCTGCAGAGCCTGGTGTATTGTTCTGGGATACAGTGTTGAGGGAGTCTGTTGCAGACTGCTATGCAGACCTTGGATACAGGACAGTAAGTACAAACCCTTGCGGAGAAATTCCTTTGTGCCCATACGACTCTTGCCGTCTTATTGCCCTTAACCTCTACTCATACGTAAAGAATCCTTTCACCGCAGAGGCTGAGTTTGATATGGCATTGTTCAAAGAGCACTCTGGAAAGGCTATGAGGCTTATGGACGACCTCATTGACCTTGAAATGGAGAAGATTGAGGCTATCCTTGGCAAAATCAAATCAGATCCGGAGACTGAAGATGTGAAGAGGACAGAACTTGATTTGTGGGAGAAGATTAAGAAAAAATCACTCGGCGGCCGCAGAACAGGACTTGGAATTACAGCAGAGGGTGATATGCTTGCTGCACTTGGAATGAGATATGGCTCCGAGAAGGCAATTGACTTTGCCGTTGAGGTTCAGCAGAACCTTGCTGTTGAGGCATACAGGTCATCTGTGAATATGGCAGCAGAGAGGGGTGCGTTCCCTATTTACGATACAAAGAGGGAGGAGCACAACCCTATGATTGACAGAATCCGCACCGTAGATCCTGAACTATATGCCCTTATGGCAAAAGTGGGAAGAAGGAACATCTCGCTCCTTACAATTGCCCCTACAGGTACAACTTCCCTTATGACCCAGACCACATCGGGAATAGAGCCTGTATTCCTTCCATTCTACATAAGGAGAAGGAAAGTTAACCCTAACGACAAGAATGCGGTAATTACCTTCAAGGATGATGTTGGGGATTGCTGGGAGGAGTATTATGTATTCCACCACAAATTCCTTACCTGGTGTGAGGTTAACGGAATCCCAGCAGAGGATGTGAAGAAGATGAGTGTTAAGGATGTGGAGACTCTTGTAGAGAAATCACCTTACCACAGGGCAACTTCTGCAGACATTGACTGGGTTGCAAAAGTGAAGATGCAGGGAAGCATCCAGAAATGGGTAGACCACTCAATAAGCGTTACCGTAAACCTTCCTAACTCGGTTACAGAGGAGTTGGTTGCAAATGTGTACAAAACTGCTTGGGAGGTTGGCTGTAAAGGTGTTACCGTTTACAGGGACGGTTCAAGGGCAGGTGTGCTGGTATCTGCAAAAGAGGACAAGAAGGAGACAGTTTCACTTAAACCTAAAGAGAGACCAAAATCACTTGAGGCAGACGTTATCCGCTTCATGAACGGCAAGGAGAAATGGATTGCACTTGTAGGCAAATTGAACGGTGCCCCATATGAGATTTTTACCGGTCTTGTTGATGAGGACAGCCGAAACATCCCTAAATCTGTAGAGAACGGATTCATTGTGAAGGAGAAGGATGTGAAGACCGGCCTTACCCGCTACGATTTCCATTTTGTAGACAAATACGGATATACAAACATTGTGGGCGGTATCTCGCATATGTTCAACAAAGAGTACTGGAACTATGCAAAACTCATCTCAGGTGTGTTGCGCCACGGAATGCCTATTGTAGATGTCCTTAACCTCATCAACGGCCTTTCATTGGACAGCGAGGCAATCAACACCTGGAAAAACGGTGTGGAGCGCAGTTTGAAACGTTATATCCCAGATGGTACCAAGGACGATACCGGAAAGAAATGCTCTAAGTGCAACTCAAACAATCTGGTATACCAGGAGGGGTGTCTGGTTTGTATGAACTGCGGTTATTCTAAATGCGGTTGATGATATGATTCTATATCCGAATGCAAAAATAAACATAGGATTGAATGTTCTGGAAAAGAGGGAGGATGGGTTTCACAACCTTGAAACCCTCTTTTACCCTGTAAAAGGGGAGGACAGGGCTGCAGACGGCTCTGCACCTGAACATCCGCTTGATGTGCTGGAGATTGTTGAATCTTCTTCGCTTCAGATGCACCAGTATGGGATAGAGTACCCTGGAGACCCTATGGACAATCTTTGTGTAAAGGCTTACAACGCTTTGAAGGCAGATTTTGATATTCCGCCTGTAGCCATCCACCTTTATAAGAAGATTCCGGTAGGGGCCGGTTTGGGAGGTGGCTCTGCAGATGCGGCCTTTACCCTTAAGGGGCTCAACGAGATGTTCTCGCTGGGGTTGTCTGACGAGTCTATGGCCCGCTATGCAGCAACACTTGGAAGCGATTGTGCATTCTTCATATATAACAGGCCTATGATTGGTACAGGCAGGGGTGAGATTCTGGAGCCTGCGGAGATTTATCCTATGGACAAATATGAAATAAGGCTGGTATTTCCCCCTTATTTTGTCTCAACAGCAGCTGCATATGGTGGAATAGTGCCACGCAACAAAAGGGCTCTTGCCGGCGAGGTTTTTGATTCACGCCCGCTTGTGGAAATGCTCAGGGAGCCGGTTGAAACCTGGAAAGGGTGTGTGGTTAATGATTTTGAAACAACAGTCTTTGCAAAGATACCGCAGTTGGCCCCGTACAAGGATGAACTGTATGCCCAGGGGGCGGTTTATGCCTCTATGAGCGGCAGCGGATCTGCGTTTTTCGGGATTTTTGAGAAATAGTATGCCAACTAAAAAGGGGCTCCCGCTACTACCTACGGGGACCCCTTTTTTGTACTAAAACCTAAACCTACATCTTAAAGATGCAGTAATGTTCAAAAACGTTGCATCATTTTTTTAAAAAATTTCCAATCGGGAGCCAGGATATTATGAATCCTGTAATTGAGACTCCGGCAACAGTTATTATAATGTCTGCAATCTGAATTTCTACAGGGTATGCAGACACAATATAATTACCTGGAATAGAGATTATTCCTGTCTGTTGCTGTATGATGGCAAGTATAATGCCGGCAGTTGTTCCCAATATGCATCCTGCAAAGGAGATGAGAAAACCGTGCAGGTGGAAAATTTTGTTTACGAGTTCTTTTGTGGCCCCCAGACTCAGGAATGTGTGTATGTCTTCCCTTTTGTCTGTAATGAGCATACTCAGTGAACTGAATATGTTTACAGATATTATTGCAATTACAAAGAACAGTATGAGATATACGGCAAACTTCTCTGCCTTCATCATCCTGTACAGTGTGGCATTCTGCTGCTGTTTGTCCTTTACCTGGCATTGCGGGAACATCTCCTGCAGTTGCCCGGCAATTGCGCCGGAATTTCCTTTTGCGTTTTCCTCATCAAGATATATCTCCAGAGTGGTGTATTCGTTCTCCCCACTGCCGGTAAGTTCCCTTACGGCATCCATTCCGGCATAGAGGATCCCCTCTGTGGTCTCTGCATCCATCCGCAGTACAGCGCTCGGGTAGAATGAGGCGGTGTTGAGGGATTCCATAGGGTTGGTGATTGATATGTTTCCACCCTTTTTGGGGAAGTATATTTCAAGAGGGGTGAGGAACCTCACTCTCAATCCAAGGCTGCGGGCAAGTTGTTGGCTGGGGAGGGCATATTTTACCTCACCCATAGCGGTTTTTGCCTCACCCTCCACAATGTTTCCGGCAATGTGGCTGTGGTTCAGGTATCCCTCCTCTATCCCCCTTATTGTGGCTATGGATTCCCTGTTGCCATATCTGACAAATACAGTCTCCTCCTGTACGGGGGCGGCAGATGAGATGCCCTCAATATCCAGAATATGGGAAATTTTGTCGGGAAGGGCTTCAAAAGTTTTCCCCTTTGTGGGGGTTATAACAAAATCGGCTTTGTAACCCTCATAAATCTGCTTTATGGAGTTATCAAAGCCGTTGTATACAGAAAGAATAAGGATAAGGGCCATGCTTCCTATGGCTATGCCTGCTGCACTTATTATGGAGATAATGTTTATTACATTATGGCTTTTTTTTGCAAACAGGTATCTGAGGGCTATATGAAGCGGAGTCCCCATCTGTTTATTTCTTTAGCAGTTCATCTATGTGTTCTACATAATCAAGCGTTGTATCCCTGCAGAAGGCAATTTCCGGAACAATGCGGAACTGCTTGGCAACAAGCCTGCCAAGTTCTCCCCTAATCTGTTTTACGGAGTTCTGCAGAATCTCCATTGCCTGGTCTCCCTTTGTTGATGGGAATATGCTTACAAACACTTTGGCAAAAGAGAGATCCGGACTTATCCTCACCTCACTTACGGTTACCATTGCACCGCCGAAAGCGGCCATACCCTTGCTCCTTATGATTTCTGCAAGGTCTCTCTGCAACTGTTTGCCAATCTTCTGTTGTCTTGTGCTCTCTCCTTCCATAATGATTTTTTAGTTAAACTTAAGAATAAAGTAATTTTTCTTACCTTTCTGGATAAGAATATACTTGCCGTTAATCAAGTTATCCTCTGATAGAACTCCGTCAACTGAGGTGAACTTCTCTTTGTTCACGCTAAGTCCGTTGCCCTGTATCATTTTGCGGCACTCACCTTTTGAAGGGAAAATGTTGGTCTCAACAGCCAGCATATCAATAATGTTGCCGCCAAGTTTCTCTTTGGCAAGTTCGTATTGAGGCACACCGTCAAATACAGAGAGGAATGTCTGCTCGTCAAGTTTCTTAAGGGCCTCCTGTGTTGAGTTGCCAAAGAGCATATTTGAAGCCTCAACAGCCTTGTTGTACTCCTCCTCACCGTGTACCATAACTGTAATCTCCTTTGCAAGCAGTTTCTGTAGGCCTCTCAAATGTGGAGCCTCTTTGTGTGCTGCAATAGCATTCTCAATGGTCTCACGGTCCAACATTGTAAATATCTTAATGTATTTCTCGGCATCCTCATCACCTACGTTCATCCAGAACTGGTAGAAAGCGTATGGAGATGTGTATTCAGGGTTCAGCCAGATGTTGCCTTTCTCTGTCTTTCCAAATTTGCCGCCGTCTGCTTTTGTAATGAGCGGGCAAGTAAGGGCAAATGCCTCATTTCCGGTTTTTCTGCGGATAAGTTCTGTACCTGTGGTAATGTTGCCCCACTGGTCGCTTCCACCCATCTGCAGCTTGCAGTTCATATGCTCGTTGAGGTATAGGAAATCATATCCCTGTACAAGCTGGTAAGAGAACTCTGTAAAAGACATACCCTCGCGGGCCTCACCTGTAAGGCGTTTCTTTACAGAATCCTTGCTCATCATATAGTTTACGGTAATGTGCTTTCCAATGTCGCGGATGAATGAAAGGAATGAGAAATCCTTCATCCAGTCATAGTTGTTTACAAGCACTGCAGCGTTCTCTTTGTCTGAATCAAAATCAAGGAAAATTGAAAGTTGCTTCTTTATGGCTGCAATATTGTGGTTAAGGGTAGCCTCATCCAAAAGGTTTCTCTCTGCACTCTTCATAGAAGGGTCTCCAATCATACCTGTAGCGCCGCCAATAAGGGCGTAAGGTTTGTGGCCGCAATTCTGGAAATGTTTGAGCATCATAATGCTCACCAAGTGCCCGATGTGCAATGAATCTGCAGTAGGGTCAATACCCACGTATGCTGCAGTGCACTCTTTCATCAACTGCTCCTCTGTACCTGGCATCATTGTGTGGATCATTCCCCTCCAGGTAAGTTCTTCAACAAAATTCTTCATTGTATTTATATAATTTACGTTTAATATTTCTTTTTGGTACACAAAAACCTGTGTCAACTGGCAAAGGTAACATTTTTACTTGAATAGGTTGTATTTCTTCCCCTTGTTATATAGAGTTTGCCTTGTAATGCCCAACTGGTCTGCGGCAAGAGTTATATTTCCCTTGTTCTTTTTAAGTGCAGCACGCATCATTTTCTTCTCCATCTGCTCAATTGTAAGGGTATTTATGCTCTGGGCAGATGCATCATCAGACAAGGTGCTTAGCAGCAGGAATCCGGGTTGTATTATCCCTTTGTGAGGAGTGAGGATAACAGCCCTCTCAATGGCAAGTGACAGTTCAGAGGTGTTTCCCACCCATTTGTATTCCAGCAGAACCTCCTTGGCAAGTTCAGAAAATCCCTCAATCTCTTTCCCGTATTTGCGGCAATATTTGTTCAGGAATACAGTTGCAAGGGGAATTATGTCCTCTTTCCTCTCGTTAAGGGAAGGGACCTTCATATAATTCTTTCTGAATAACCCAATAAGTTCATTATCAATCTTTCCAGACGAATGAAGATTGCTGTAACTGCTGTATGAGCCTGCAATGAGTCTAATGTTAGCATTAATTGATGTAGAATACTGCAAACTGCTTAAAATCTTATTTTTCAATATTTTTATAAGAAGTTTCTGTTCAGATACAGACAAACTCTCTATGTTCTCTATATAAACCGTCCCTCCATCAGCCATAGAAATCTTCCTTTCAAACTCACCTTCAAGCAGACTGCCCCCATCCATCTTTATGAACATAGATTTGCCTCTGCTGCTGAGATTATGTATCTGCTGGGCAAGCAACTCTTTCCCGCAACCCTTTTCTCCACTAAGGAGCACCGGCTCATCAGACTGTGAAAACTTCTGAGCAGCCTCAAAAATCCCTTTTGTTGAATCTGAGATACCCCAGTAAAATGGATTCTCACTCTTGAAAGATTCCTTAAGTGCCTCTATCTGGTTCAAAGCCGAGATATATTGTCTCATCCGGTAGGCATTCTTAAGGGTAACCAGCAGTTTTTCGTTGTTCCAGGGTTTGATGATAAAATCAAACGCCCCGGAATTTACAGTCTCCATTGCAAAAGAATTCTGCCCGAAATTTGTGAGGGTAACAATCTGTATGTTCAGCCCCAGTCCGTTGATTTCTCTTATCAGATTCAGATGTCCCTGCTGCTCTGCAGCCGAATTGTTGCCTGTATCAAGTACAATTATATCTACGGATTTCTCCTTTGCAATTCGTATTATTTTATCATGCTCAAATTCTGTAATTACATTGCTGAATTCCTTCTGCAGCAGCAGTACAAGAGCCGTAAGAAGCCCTTTGTTGCGGTCTGCCACCAGAACTGTACCCTTAATCTTCATCTGTTTATTCTTCTTATAAATACCTGTAATACACCTTATTGCTACAAATGTAAAAAATTTTTACAAAATACAGAAATTGCGTAAACAAATTTTACATAAAATTCTGCATAAGGATTATAATTAGCAGATATACAATATTTAATAATGGTGTTTAATTTGGTTATATATTTTCTTAAGCAATTCAGAAATTCTTCCCTCTCTGTAAAATTTTTACACATTAATTTTCGGCACTATGTTTACTTATCCTACACCTTAAATTCCTCAAATGACAACAGCCGCTGTCCTTTAATAAAAAGACAGCGCCTGCTAATATTCAATCAGTATTGCTTAAAACTGTTCACTTTTCCCAATATCCTATTTGCAGCTTTTTGAGATAAGTCCACTTTAAATTTTCGCTCCTTCCCTCAACTTTTTCTTTTTTTGGACAGGTGTTAAATAAAATATTTGCAATATTGTATCAGAAGAACATTAACCGGGAAGGATTTTGGCGTGAGACTTGTTTTGAGGAAGTTTTTTGAAGCAGCAATGTTTGCAGCCATGAACAAATAAGAAAGACAAGCATATATAAGCAAGATGAACACAGAAAGAGATCTACGCAACCAACTGGACTACGCCAGATCTGAAGGCCTGGCTAAAGGTATGGCACAAGGTATGACCAAAGGCATGGAGAAAGGCCGTAAAGAAGCTCTTACGGAGAGTGCCAGAAAATTCAAGGCCCAAAATGTCCCCATTGAAGTTATCTCATCCTGCACGGGATTGTCTGTAGAAGAGATAATGGCACTTTAATGAAAGTTATGCTCCGTAACCCATATTTTGGCCGCGTAGCATTATTTGTCAAACATCAACATTAAGAATCTCTTTTATCTTTTTGCACATAATCCTGTTACCTTGCAGCATGGTCCTTTTACCAAAGGCCATACGATAATACCATTTACAATCCGATATATAATCTTGAATAATCCCTACAAAATATTCATTGTAGTAAAGATTCTATAGGTGATTTGGAATAAGATTGTAAATTTGTAAAACTTAAATCAACAGATATGAAAACAAGACTTACCAGATTTTTGGCCGTTGCGCTTCTGCTCTTTATTGTTGCGCCGGCGTTTGCCCAGTTGCCAGAGAAATTGGCACAATTCAAGAATATAAGCGGTATAAAGAAACTTGAGGTTTCAGAGAAGATGGAGAACCCTTTCAAGGAGAAATATGTTATGTTCTTTGAGCAGCCCATAGACCACAGCAATCCTGCAAAGGGTACTTACAGGCAGCGTGTGGTTGTTGCAGTTGCAGATTACAATGCCCCTACAGTTATTGTTACAGAGGGTTATGGTGCAGCGTACGGCCTCAATCCAAGATACAGGGAGGAGATTTCACGTATGTTCAATACCAACCTTGTGGTTGTGGAGCACAGATACTTCCTGGAGTCTGTTCCGTTTATGCAGGATGACAAGAGCATTACCCCGGAGACTTTGGACTGGAGCTATATGACAGCAGTAAACGAGGCTGCAGACCTTCATAATGTGAACCAAATCCTCCGTCAGGTGTTGAAAGGTAAATGGATTGCTACAGGTATAAGCAAGGGCGGCCAGACAACAATGTTCTACACCGCTTACTATCCGGAGGATCTTGATGTTTCAGTTCCTTACGTAGGCCCTCTTTGCAAGGGTGTTGAGGACGGACGCCACGAGCCATTCCTTGCAGAGTATGCAGGTACCCCACAGGACAGGGAGATTCTTAAGAACTTCCAGATAGAGTTCCTTAAGAGAAGGGCTACAATCAAACCTTTCTTTGAGGAACTTACCGCAAAGGAGAAATATACCTACAAGATTGATATGGATGCGGTTTATGATTACTGCGTACTTGAGTTCCCGTTTGCTTTCTGGCAGTGGGGTATGAAAACCTCTATGGTACCTGATCCAAAAACAGCTACAGACAAGGAGATGTTTGACTTCCTGGTAAGGGCCAGCGGTCCCGATTATTTTGCAGAGGGGGGCAACAATGATCCTTTCTTTGTACAGGCTGCAAAAGAGTTGGGCTATTACGGTTATGATACAAAACCTTTCAAGGGCCTTCTTACCATAAAGGATGCTGAGGGTTACCTTAATAAGTTGTTTGTGCCTCAGACCCAGACATTCAAATTTGACAAATACCTTTACAAGAAAGTAAAGAAGTTCCTTGCAAAAACAGATTCAAAGATGATGTTCATCTACGGCCAGTTTGACCCTTGGAGTGCAGTTATGCCTGTTGCCCCTGTAAAGAACGAGGAACTTAAGAAGAAAGGCAAGGGCCGCCAGACAATGAAACTTTACATTGAGCCTAACGGCAGCCACAGGGCAAGAATCTCAACTTTGCCTGAGGAGATGAAGAAGGAGGCTATTGCAACCCTTAAGGAGTGGTTGGAGTTATAATATGGAATTCAGAGAGATTACATTAGAAGATAGAGATTGGATGCGTCAGTTGCTCGGTTATTCAGATAACCGGGCAACTGAATTTAATTTTACCGTACTGTTCATCTGGAGGGGGATAATGAACTCCAAGGTGTGCAGGGCGGATGATTTTTTTGTGGTGAGGTTCCACCCGCAGGGGGCACCTGACCCAATGTACATTTTCCCGGCAGGAAGGGGCACAGAGCAGCAGTTCAAGCACCTTATTCAGGAGTGTATGGCAGATGCAAAGGCATCAGGCCACCCTTTCCGTATGGCATCTGTACAGCAGGAGCAGAAAGAGGTTCTGGAATCCCTTTTTCCCGACAAATTTTCATTTGAACCGGTCCGCAACTCATTTGATTACATTTATTCAGCCCAGGACCTTACATTCCTCAGGGGAAAGAAGTTCCAGAGCAAGAGGAATTTTGTATCGAGGTTCAAGAGGCAGGAGGGATGGAGTTATGAAACTGTCGGGAAGGAAAATATTGCCGAATGTATGGAGATGAGCCTCAGATGGTGTGCAAAATATGGCTGTGGCAAGGACCCTTCAATGCAGAGCGAGTCCTGTTCTGTGAAGAATGCCCTGGATAATTTTCAGGAACTTGGGCTGCTGGGCGGGCTGCTCCGTCTTAATGGGGAGGTGGTGGCATTCACCATTGCGGAGAAGACAAATTCCGATACCCTGCTGGTGCATATTGAGAAGGCATACGGAGACATTGTGGGGGCATATCCAACCATTGCAAATGAGTTCCTCAGAAACACAGTTGTTATAGATGAGGCGGCAGGTGAACTCTCTGTAAAATACATAAATAGGGAGGATGATGCCGGTGACTTGGGTTTGCGGGAGGCCAAAATGCAATATCATCCCCTCTTTTTGCTGGAAAAGTATTCGGTAAAAGAAAAATAACTATATTTGCACCCTAAACCAATACATTATAAAATTTGGAACCTCCCAGTAGCATTACAGTAGAACTTATAGTTCTCTCGTGTTCAATATTAGGTCTTATAACCTGTTCGGCTCTCATTTCCGGCAGTGAAGCGGCGTTTTTCTCCCTTACACCCGGTCAGAGGGATGCGCTCAAACAGGAGGGGGATGCCAAAGGTGAAAGGGTGCTGTGGCTCCTTTCAAACCCCGATTACCTGTTGGGTACAATTCTGCAGGCAAACAACGTAGTAAATATCCTTATAGTGCTCCTTTCAACAATGTTGTTGGGAAGGCTTTTTGATTTCTCGGCTTCTCCGGTTCTGGAGTTTCTGATCAATACCATATTGGTAACTTTCTTCCTTCTTATGTTCGGGGAGGTTCTTCCTAAGATTATTGCAACACATTACCCTGTGCAGTTTGCAAAGATGATGGCAATGCCAATCTCGGCACTGCTTCCTGTGGCCAGACCTTTCAACAAGTTCATGACAAACTTCACCACAAAAATATCTGAGCATTTTGAGCAGAAGGGTGAGGTAACCCTGGAAGAGTTGTCTGAGGCGGTTGACATTGCAACCCCAACGGCCAGTCAGGAGAAGAAGATGCTCAAGGGTATTGTAAAGCTCCCTACCATAAGTGTAGAGAAGATTATGAAGCCCCGTGTGGAGGTGGTGGCAATAGACATAGATTCCACCAACGAGGATGTTATAAGGATTGCAAATGAGTGCGGTTTTTCCCGTCTCCCTGTTTATCAGGAAGATTTGGATGACATAAAAGGATTCCTGTACATAAAGGATATGCTCCCTTACATTGCAGACAGGAGCAAAGATTTCAGTTGGAAAGACCACATAAGGGAGGCATATTTTATCCCTGAGAGCAAGAAGATAAATGACCTGCTTGAGGAGTTCCGCAACAAGAAGATGCATCTGGCGGTAGTGGTTGATGAGTATGGCGGCACAGACGGCATTGTTACCCTTGAGGATATCCTTGAGGAGATAGTTGGCGAGATTATTGATGAGAGCGATTTTGAAGAACTTAATGAATTGAACAGAAAATAATATATATGGGCCTGTATTTTAGAAAAGAACTTAAAAACGGTGCAGAAATATCCGTGTGGGAAGTCACGGAAACCGAAGAAGAGTTATTGAAAATCATTTCCATCCCAAATGAGGAACTGGAAGAGTTGTTTTACACAAAGAGCGGAGCAAGAAGAAGAGAGAAACTTGCTGTAAGGGCTCTTTTGAATACAATTTTTGAAGACAAGGTGTATCTTGGACATCACGACAACGGCGCACCTTTTATCCAGAACCATCTTACCCGTATAAGCATTACACACACAAACCGCTTTGTGGCAATAATAACCCACCCTACAGAGGAGGTTGGAATTGACATTGAGAGCATTGAGAGGGATTTCTCTGCAGTTGAGAAGAAAGCACTTTCAGAGGATGAGATAGATGATCTGCAGGACAAGAACCGCAATCTTCAGCTGGCAATCTACTGGTGTGCAAAAGAGGCCATCTACAAACGTATGAGCCAGCACGGAGTTGACTTTGCAAAACAGATGGAGGTAGACAAGTTCAATCCTAAAGAGGAGGGAGACATAGAGGCAACCTTCATAAACAAGGACGGTTCGGAGGAGGAGTTTGAACTGGAATACGAAGTGTTCGACAACCACGTAATGGTGTGGTTGGTAGGATAATCTTCCTTGTTGAAATGACGGCGTAAAATAATAGCGGCAGCCCTTTTGAGGTGCTGCCGCTTGTGTTATCGGGAAGAGGATATTACATCATTCCGCCCATTCCGCCGCCCATTGGAGGCATTGGAGCAGGGTTCTCCTCTTTCTTGTCTGCTATTACACACTCAGTTGTAAGGAACATTCCGGCAACTGAAGCTGCGTTCTCAAGAGCTACGCGGCTAACTTTGGTAGGGTCAATTACACCTGCCTCAAGAAGGTTCTCGTAAACCTCTGTGCGTGCATTGTAACCGAAGTCTGCCTTGCCCTCTTTAATCTTTTGGATAACTACGCTGCCCTCAACACCTGCGTTGTCGCAGATAGTCCTTAGCGGAGCCTCAATTGCGTGTGCAATGATATTGATACCGGTCTGCTCGTCGTCATTCTCTGCTTTAACTGCTTTCAGACAGTCAATAGCCCTTATATATGCAACGCCGCCACCTGCAACGATACCCTCTTCAACAGCAGCCCTGGTTGCATTCAAAGCATCCTCAACTCTGTCTTTCTTCTCTTTGAGCTCAACCTCAGATGCTGCACCAACATAAAGTACTGCAACACCACCGGCCATCTTGGCAAGACGCTCTTTGAGTTTCTCGCGGTCGTAGTCGCTTGTAGTTGTCTCAATCTGTTTCTTTATCTGTGCAACGCGGTCTGCAATTGCATTCTTGTCACCTGCACCATTTACAATAGTGGTGTTCTCCTTGTCAATTGAAACTTTCTCTGCAGTACCCAACATATCAGGTGTGCAGTTCTCCAAAGTGAAGCCTCTCTCCTCAGAAACCACTACAGCGCCTGTAAGGGTTGCAATATCCTGAAGCATCTCTTTTCTTCTGTCGCCAAAGCCTGGAGCCTTAACTGCAGCAACTTTAATTGTGCCGCGCAATCTGTTAACTACAAGGGTGGTAAGTGCCTCGCCATCTACATCCTCAGCAATGATGAGCAGTGATTTGCCCTCTCTTGCAATTGGCTCAAGTATAGGGAGAAGGTCTTTCATAGAAGAGATCTTCTTGTCTGTGATAAGGATGAAAGGCTGCTCAAGAACTGCCTCCATCTTGTCCGGGTTGGTCATGAAGTAAGGTGAAATGTAGCCTCTGTCAAACTGCATACCCTCTACAACCTTAACCTCAGTTGCAGTACCTTTTGCCTCCTCAACTGTAATAACACCCTCTTTCTTAACTTTGCTCATTGCATCTGCAATAAGTTTTCCAATGAAAGCGTCGTTGTTTGCAGAGATGGTACCAACCTGCTCAACTTTAGAGTAGTCCTCGCCAACCTCTGTGCTCTGCTCCTTAAGGTTTGCCACAACTGCAGCAACAGCCTTGTCAATACCACGTTTAAGATCCATTGGGTTTGCACCTGCAGTAACGTTCTTCAAACCTACGTTAATGATTGCCTGTGCAAGAACTGTAGCGGTGGTTGTACCGTCACCGGCCTGGTCGTTGGTTTTTGAAGCAACCTCTTTAACCATCTGGGCACCCATATTCTGGAATCTGTCCTCAAGTTCAATCTCTTTTGCAACTGTTACACCGTCTTTGGTAATGTGAGGGGCACCAAACTTCTTGTCAATTACAACATTCCTTCCTTTTGGTCCCAATGTAACCTTAACTGCGTTAGCCAATGCATCTGCACCCTCTCTCATAAGGTTGCGTGCATCCATATTGAATTTTATCTCTTTAGCCATAATTTATTTCCTCCTCAAATTAGATGGTTGCCAAAATATCGCTCTGGCGCATAATTATATAAGATTTTCCCTCTGAGTGAACCTCTGTGCCGGCATATTTGCCATAAAGTACAGTGTCACCAACTTTTACCTCCATAGGCTCATCCTTTTTGCCAGGTCCAACTGCCAATACTTTGCCCTCCTGTGGTTTCTCTTTTGCGTTGTCTGGGATAAACAATCCGCTTGCTGTTTTGGTCTCAGCCTCTCTTGGCTCTACCAATACTCTGTCTGCTAATGGTTTAATGTTCATAGTTGTATAATTTTCTCTGTTTCTATTTTTCTGATTTGCTTTATGCCCGGTATAAGGGCAAAATGAGTGCCAAAGGGTAAGTTTGCCATTTTGGCAAACACTGGTGAGTTGTTATTGTATCTTCAGTCTCTCTATAACTCTATCAATTGTGGCATCCTTAAGGATCACCCTTTTTTCTTTGTCAAGCAGATAAAGGCTTGGGATTGCCCTCAAACCATAAATGTTGTTGTCTCTCAGTACAAGATTCGGGTCGTATGCATATATCCAGTCTGAAGGGTATTTGCTGCGGTTCTCTTTCCAGGCTGTAAGGTCTTCATCTATATACATTGCCAGAACTTTCAGCCTCCCCTCCTTCACCATCCCTGTAAGAGGGGATGACTTTATGGTTTCCAGAATCTCAGCGCAGGAATTGCAGTCGGGATTATTGAAGAACAAAAGGGTATATTCCCCTTTTATATCTTTGTAAAGGGTGCGCTCTGCAAAACCGTCTGATGAAATTGCCCTGAACTGGAAATCTGCGGCAGGGGTACCCATCCTGTTGAGGGAACATATCCTGTGCTGGTACTCATACTGCATTTTGTCAAGGTCTGAAAGGCTGCGGGCTGCAAGTATGCCGTTGAGGGCACAGAGGTAAATCTCTTCATCAAGAACCGGGGAAATGGGGTTGTAGAAGTAATGTTCTGCGTTCCTCATAATGGCAAGCAACGGCTTTCTGTCACCGCCAAGAGCCAGGGAATCCAGATTGGCAAAGAGTTCATTCAAGGAAGCCTGTACACTTTTGGAATCTGCCATAGTAAGGATTCTGGCATATGCTCCAAAAGCCTCTTCAAAAGAGATTGAATCCACCCCGTGTATTGCAGAAGAATCCTTTGTACAAGGGGCATCAATGGCAATAAACTTGTCCCAGAAGTTTCGGGCAAGGTAATTTACAGCCTGGGTGTTGTCATTTATATAACTTGGGACCTGTACCTGAGGAAACACTACAGGGCTGCAATCTTGTTGACCTGTGCTGTTTTGGCATCCTTGGAGTACCATTGATACAAGCAGGGCTAAAAATGCCAGAGAAAATATCCTTTTTTTCATAAATGATCTTTTGAGTGTGATGTAAATTTCCGGGAACGAATATAAGGAAAATGGCAGAAAACAAAAAGGGGCCTTTTTGCAAAGCCCCTTAATGTTGAGATACAAGGATTCGAACCTTGACAGACAGAACCAAAATCTGTAGTGCTACCATTACACCATATCTCAGTGAGACCGCAAAGGTATGCAAATTTTTTTTATAAACAAAAATCCAGAAATTTTTGTCCGTAAAGCACATATAATATGGTCCATACCCCAAAACGGAGTGCTTTGCCAAGGAAGATGAACACAAGGCATTTTGCAAAATTAAGCCTGTAGAATCCCAGTCCTATGGCAAATACATCCCCTATGAACGGGAGCCAGCACAGCATTGCCAGATACGGGCCGTATTTGTCTATTTTGGATTTCTGTTTCTCCAGTTTTTCTCGCGAGACGTGGAACCACTTCTCTATCCATTCCCATTTTCCGAGATATCCCATACCGTATGAAGTGAGGCTTCCAAGGCTGTTCCCTACTGTTGCCACACAAAAAGTTGCCAGCGGATTGCACCCTGCCACAAGGGCTCCCACCAACAGAATCTCCGCACTGAACGGAATGACCGTTGCCGCCAGAAAACATCCTATAAACAGACCTACAAGGCCCAGGCCCAACAAACCTTCCATTTCTCTACCTTTTACTTCTGAAAAAATCAGTTACAATCCTTCCGCATTCCTCTGCAAGAATCCCGCCAACCACCTCAGTTTTGGGATGCATAAGCGACGGGGTATATCTGGAATATCCCCTTTTCTCATCTGCGGCTCCATAAACCACCCTTCTCACCTGGCTCCACGCAAGAGCGGCAGCGCACATTGGGCACGGCTCTACTGTTACATACAAGGTACATTTGTCCAGATACTTTCCCCCTACCGCAGCGGCTGCCATTGTAATTGCCTGCATCTCGGCGTGGGCAGTTGCATCGGAAAGGGCTTCTGTAAGGTTATGTGCCCTGGCAATTACCCTCCCTCCGCATACCACAACGGCACCTATGGGCACTTCATCCCTTTCGGCCGCCTTTGCCGCCTCTTTAAGTGCCTCCAGCATATATTTCTCATCGGGAGTAATATCCCTGCCATAATTTCCCCTTTCCATAGGTGTGAATTTCTTTATTTACAAAAATACAAATTTCTTTTTTGCTCCCGATTTCAACAAAGCAAAAGAGCTGCAGGATCATTGTCCGGCAGCCCTTTTTAGTATTGTAAGTAGGAGAATTATTTGATCTCCATAATTGCCTCAGAGATATTGATCATAAAGTCACCTACACTCTCGCACTCATTTACAAGGTCCATATAGTATACACCTGTAAGATAGTTGTAGGTCTTGTTCTCAAGATTGAGCAGATGCTCTTCCTTAAGGTTGTTGCGGTATTCGTTAATATCCTGCTCAATGTCCTGTGCATTTGCAATGTCATTGATCTGGGTGTAACCCTTCTTGAGATTGAATATCATTGCATCAAAACCTCTTTCAAGCAACTCGGTCATATAGTTGAGTTTCTTTATCATAGGTTCATCAAACTTCATGTTGTGGATATTGCGGCGCTGCAGGATACGTGCAATGTTGAAGCCCGAATCACCAACACTCTCAAGTTCACTGATAATCTTGTACATTGCCTGGATTCTGCGTGCAGATTCCTCACTTATTACACCATCCTTAACCTGGTCCAGGAATTTTGCAATCTCAAGTTCAATGCGGTCTGTAACCTGCTCATAATGCTCAAGTTTCTTGTAAAGAGCATCAAATTTCTCAGGATCCGTTTCATTGATGGCACTCTTGGCATACACATACTGCCTGCGGCAGATGTCTGCGTAATGTACAATCTCCTCTTTTGCCTGGTTGAGTGACAACTCAGCAGTGTTGAGCACACCACCCTGGATATACTGGAGACGGAATACCTCTCCCTCTTCTTTCTTGCCTTTGATGATTTTTGTAACAAGCTGGGCAATCTGGTTGGTGAACCATACAAGTACAAGGGTATTGCATATATTGAACAAAGTATGCACCATAGAGATTGCATACAGGATTGAGTTTGCTGATGCCCCTGCAACCAGCGGATTGTCCATCCCTATCCCCATAATTATCTTGGATACCACAAACAGGAACGGATGGAACAGGATAAGCACCCAAACCACACCAAATATGTTGAATACACAGTGTGCCATAGCTGCCCTTCTTGCAGATACGTTGGCAACGGCTGCCGCAATGTTGGCTGTAATTGTGGTACCTATATTCTCTCCCAATACCATTGCTGCACCCATCTCAAACGGAATCCATCCGTTGTTGCACATTACAAGGGTAAGGGCCATTGTGGCGCTTGAAGACTGTAGCACTATTGTAAGGATTGTACCTATTGCAACGAACATAAGTATAGAACCGAAGCCGTAACCTGTCCACTGCTGCAGGAACTCAAGAACTTCAGGCGAATTTTGAAGATCCGGAACGGAATCCTTAAGGAAACTCAAGCCCAGGAACAAAAGGGCAAAACCAATTATAAGTTCTCCAATGGATTTCTTTTTCTTTGCCTTGCACATCATGAATGCGAATCCGAAACCTATGAGCGGAATGGCAAGTATTGCAATGTCTGCCTTGAATCCAAGAAGTGAGATTAGCCATGCTGTAAATGTTGTACCAATATTGGCACCCATAATTACTCCAATTGACTGAACCAAAGAGAGGAGTCCTGCGTTTACAAAACTCACAACCATTACTGTGGTTGCACTTGAAGATTGGATAACGGCTGTAATGAATAGACCTGTAAGAATCCTTGAAAGTGAATTTGAAGTCATTGCCGCCAGAATATTCCTCAATTTGTCTCCGGCAACCTTCTGAAGAGCTTCACTCATCAGGGTCATACCGTAAAGGAAGAGGCCCAATGAACCCAGAAGCGTTAGAATACTGAAAACGGTGTCCATTTAAATAATGTTTTGTTTTAATACACAAATATAATGTTAAAAAATGAGGTGCTGAAATATCACCGGAATTATTGTTATCTTCGCAACAATTCCGTAACAAATTTCTCCAAATTTTCACAGAGTATGTGCCCCGGTGTAAAATATAAAATTCTCCTTCTTATCTCTGCTATCCTGCTCTCCCATACTGCAATGATGGGACAGTTTGTAATAAATGGCGGCACACCGGCTTCAACCCGCTGGATGCAGGTGAAGGGTGACAGATACAAAGTGATTTATCCTCAGGGGGCAGACTCTCTGGCAAAGAGATATCTGTGGCTGCTGGAACAGAACAGCAGTGCGGTAATGCTGGGCCTGGGTGGAATAAAGCCTGCAGGAATTCCGGTGGTGCTCTACAATGGTACGGCAAACAGCAACGGAATGGTGGTATGGGCACCCAAAAGGATGGAACTCTTTACCCTTCCAATGAGGCCCTCGTATCCAGTAAGGTGGGAAGAGCAGCTTGCTGTACATGAGAGCCGCCACGTAGGGCAGATGACCCATTTTACAAAAGGAATCTACAAACTTGGAACAATACTTATAGGACAGCAGGCCCCATCCCTGGGAGTGGGGATATACCCTTCCCGATGGATGCTTGAGGGTGATGCCGTTGTGGCAGAAACGGAACTCACCAATTCCGGCAGGGGAAGGAATGCAGAATTTATGGAGTACTACAGGGCAGCCTTCCTGGAGGGGGACATCCGCAGATGGGAGAGATGGAAGCAGGGGTCATATAAATACTATACCCCAAACCTGTACGCAATGGGTTACCTCATAAACAGTACAATAAGGTACTCTACAGGCAAATATGCCTATGCCGGGGAGGTTTTTGACGGGTTTGTGAAGAAATTCTACACCCCTTTTGCCAGGGATGTGAGTTATGAAAAATCTGTTGGGAAAGGCCCCCGCCTCTTCTTCAGGCGGGGACGTGAGATGATGACCGGAATATGGCAGGAGGAACTCGCGGCCAGGGGTACAATCACTGAGCCTCAGGAGCAACTGCTTGAAAGGGGCAAAGGGTATCAGGAGTATCTCTCACCCGTATCAGTTGGCAAAGATTCAGTACTTTACATAAAATACTCATATAACAATGCCGCTTTACTGGTGTTGGTTTCCGGAGGAAAAGAGGAGGTGATAAGGGGCTTCTCAGCATCGGCATCGGGGTTCAGATGCCACGGAGACCATATCTATTTCACAGAAAACATATCATCTTCCCGATGGAGCAACTATGCCTTCGGCACATTGTTCCGCTTCAACTGGAGAGCAGCCCTGGAGGGAAGTGGGACAGCAGGGGAGAGGGGTATGAAGAGATTGTCGGGAAGGAAATATTATAAATCCCCTGATCTGAGTGTTGCCGGGGATACTGTTATGGTGGTGGAGTTCTTCCCTCAGGGGGGCTCTGCACTGGCGTTGCTGGATGCCCGGAGCGGTGAGGTTGTGCAGAAGATTGGGGCTCCGGATGGCGGACAGATTACTGAGAGTGTCTTTTTGGGCAATGATATATATGCGTTGGCAGTTACCGGGAGGGGACTGGGATTGTTCAGGATGCCGGAGGGGCAGGGGGAGTGGGAGAGTGTTGTAGGGGAGCAGGCGGCTTCCATTGAGGATCTGCATTGTGCAGTGGTGGAGGATGAAACCGGTGGCAGAGCAAGGGTCCTCTATTTTGTGTCGGATATAGACGGAGTAAGGAATGTTTATATGCTCAATCCGGTGGAGGGTGAACTCAGGAGGCTTACAAATTCAAGGTATGGAGCAACTGCCCCCCATATTGCAGAGGGGAACCTCTACTATTCATCTCTGGAACTTGGAGGCAGATTTCCTGTTAGGATTGCCCTGGCTGATGTAAGGGAGAGCAATTCGGCATTTGAGCCCCGTATGGAGGGGAATTCTCTTGTGGGGAATTACAGATACAGGGTTGCGGATGAACTCTCTGCGCAGGCCAGGGAGGCGTTGGCAGGGAAGGGGCTGCTGGCACCGCAGGAGGAGATGCTCAGGCGCAACGGCACCTCAATTGTCAATTACAGTGTGTCTGAAGAAGAGTTTGCAGAGAGTGTGGAGGCACAGAGATACAGCATATTGGGCAACTTGTTCAGGTTCCACTCCTGGGCCCCTGTGTACTACAATGTAGACCGTATAATGGAGTTTGATTTTGACAAAATTTATGAGGTTGCCTCATTGGGTGCAACTGCATATTCCCAGAATACCCTTGGTACTGCTGTAACTATGCTGGGATATTCTTATCATAAGGGGCTCCTTGCGGGACATTTCAAGTTCAAGTATACCGGCTGGTACCCTGCATTCCAGATAGGTGCGGATGTAAATGCGGCAGAGCGTTATAATGTAAGGGTTGTGAGGGATTCTTCCGGAGTTAAAAGGGTTGTGCAGGAGGCTCCAGGGGCTCTTGTGGAATTGGATGCCCTTGCTTATCTCCCTATGAGTTTCAATTCCCACGGCTGGCAGAGAGGGCTGGTGCCACAGGTTAGGGTGGAGTATGACAATAACGGCTATTATGATACTGCAAAAGGGAAGTATCTGAACGGAGGTACAATAACCCCTGCCCTGCAGTTTTATGTGATGAGGGATATGGCCCATTCGGGGATATTCCCAAAATATGGTTTTGGAGGTGTTGCAAGGTGGAGGTTCTCATTCAATGGGGGTGAGAATTTTGGGGATGTGTCATCTTTATACTTGTATGCGTATCTTCCGGGCCTGGCTCCAAACCACGGTGTAAAACTCTCAATGAGCACCCAGCACCACAATGCGGATGGGAAGAATTATTATCTGGGGAATCTGGTGGATATGCCCCGCGGATATGATGAGGATTTCTACTCCGAAAACTACTTTATGGGCACCTTCGATTATGCATTTCCAATATACTTGGGAGATACACACGTATGGAGGCTTGCCTATCTGAAGAGGATGCAGGTGATTCCGTTCGCAGATTATGCTGTGGGCAAATTTGCCGCAGGCAGGAATGGGAAAGCCGGCAATTCTGCGCTGTATTCCTGCGGTACAAGTGTGCTGGTGGATTTTGCCCCGTTCTCAATAGGGCTTGAGTGCAGCATTGGAGTGCGTTACTCATACAACGGCAACAATGGCGGACTCCCTGGAAAAGGAAGCGCCGTACATTTCCTCTTCTCCACTTCGCTGTACTAGCCACCTCCATTACTTGAGATTTCTTATTATGAGTTCGGCCATTTTTGGGCCTACTACAGCCTCAATTTCTTCGCGTGGGGCAGCCTTGAGCCGTTTTACACTCTTGAAGTGCTGCAGCAGTTTCTGTTGGGTGGCTTCGCCAACTCCCTTTATCTGAAGAAGTTGTGAAGTAATCTGGTTTTTGGTCCTTTTGCTCCTGTGGTGGGTTATGCCAAAACGGTGGGCCTCATCCCTCAGATGCATAAGGAGTTTCAGGGCAGGGGAGTTCTTGTCCATAAACAATGGGGTAGGGTCGCCCGGAATCATAATCTCCTCAAGCCTTTCGGCAATGCTTATCACCTCTACGTGAGGGAGCGGTGTGCCGTCATTGTTTTTGCGCATAGGGGCACCTGGACGGTCTCCCAAAAGTCCCAGGTCTTTAAGGGCATCGTAGGCAAAATGGAGCTGGCCCCGTCCGCCGTCTATAACTATGAGTTGCGGAATGTCTCCCCCCTCTTCCAGCAGGCGGGAGTAGCGGCGGTGCACCACCTCATACATTGAGGCGTAGTCGTTTGCCCCTACCACTGTCTTTATGTTAAAGTGGCGGTAGTCCCGTTTGCTCGGTTTGCCGTTCCTGAACACCACGCAGGCTGCAACCGGGTTGGTTCCCTGGGTGTTGGAGTTGTCGAAACACTCTATGTGCAGCGGCAGGCGGTCCATATGAAGGGCCTCCTTCAGTGCTGTAACCGCACGGTTTTTCCCCTCTTCCGGGTCCTTTATCTCCTCCTGTTTCATTTTCTGGAACTGGAAGGCCTTTGCATTTTTGGTACTGAGTTCCAACAGGCTCAGTTTGTCCCCCTTGAGGGGTATGTGCATATTGCGGGCAATGGAAAGGTTGTCGGGAAGAAAAGGTACCAGAACCTCTTCTGTGCGGTGTTCCCCCTGTGCCCGGGTTATCTGGTAGATTTCCTGCATGAAACGGGTGAGTACCGCCTCTTTCTCCTCCTCTATGTTAAGTTTGAAGTGGAGGTTGAGGGTCTGTATAATGCATCCTCCGTTAAGGCGGAAGAAGTTGCCGAATGCGTTGCCTTTCTCAAATACAATGGAGAATACATCCGTATTGGTTATGCTTGGGTGTACAATGAGCGATTTGCTGTAGTGGTTCTGCAGCATATCTATCTTCTCCTTGTATTCCTGGGCCTGCTCAAATTCCAGCGCAGAGGCGGCCTCCTGCATCTTCTTTTTGTATTCCCTTATGAGGCTGCCGGTGTTGCCCCTGAGCAGTTCCTTTATTCCCGATATCTGAAGGTTGTACTCCTCTTCTGAGATCTCCCCCACGCACGGGCCGGCACATTTTTTAATGTGTATGTTAAGGCAGGGCTTGAATTTGTTCTGTGCAATGCTCTCCCGGTTCAAGGCCAGTTTGCAGGTGCGGAGTTTGTAGAGTGAGTTTATGAGGTCAAGCAGATGGTGGGCGTGCTGTACAGAACTGTAGGGCCCAAAATAGAGCGAACCGTCCCTTACAAAACGGCGGGTTAGGAATATGCGGGGGAATGGCTCATTCTTTATGCATATCCAGGGGTAACTTTTGCCGTCTTTAAGCAGGATGTTGTATTTGGGCTGGTACTGTTTTATAAGGTTGTTCTCCAGCAGAAGGGCATCCTGTTCGCTCTCCACAACGGTATGCTGCACATCTGCAATCTTTGAAACCAGCACCCTGGTCTTTGTGGTGAGTTTATCCTCACTCACAAAGTATTGTGCCACCCTTTTCCTCAGGCTCTTTGCTTTTCCAATGTAAATTATGGTGCCCGAAGAGTCCAGGAAACGGTATACGCCCGGTTCCAGCGGAAGTATGCTTATTTTCTCTTTCAGGTCCATATTTTTTAGTTATCTTTGTTTCGTATGCGTACAAAATTAGTCAATAAATCTGAAGTTAAGAACGCCATAAAGGTAAAAGGGTTTGCAGGAAATCTCCTTGCCGGCCTTATAATGCGTGTGTTGGGGCTCAACAGGATAAACGGAATCTATAGCCACATACACCAATACCAGGGAATTGACTTTGCAGACAAACTGCTGGAGCACCTTAATGTTTCCTGTGATTTTCTTCCCGACGAACTTGAATATCTTCCCCAGGGGCAGCCTTTCATAATAGTGTCAAACCATCCGTTCGGAGCAGTTGACGGTGTGATGATGCTCAGTATCCTTGGCAAAAAACGCCCTGACCTCAAGATTCTTACAAACTTTATTCTGTCATATATACCTAACCTTGCAGACCATTTCTTCCCTGTAAACCCTTTTACAGACCGTCCCGGGATGAAAAGCAGCCTGGGGGGGCTGAAGATGGCCAAGGAGCATCTGGCTGCCGGTGGGGTGCTGGGACTTTTCCCGTCGGGAGAAGTATCTTCAAACAAGAACAAGGAGAGGGTTGTAAAGGACATTGAGTGGCAGCCTTCAATCATAAAACTCATAAAGGGTGCAGGGGTTCCGGTGGTTCCGGTCTATTTCAACGGTTCAAATTCGCGCCTTTTCCACCTTATGGGGAAAGTGAACCCGTATCTCCGTACGGCAAGACTTCCGCACGAACTGATAAACAAGCGTGACAAAACAATATCGCTGAGGATTGGAAGGCCTATAATGCCTACGGAACTGGAAGAGTTTGTAGATATACAGGATTTGGGGAGGTATTTGTGGAACAGGACATATGCGCTGGAGGCAAATGTGGTTTCGCAGGATTCAGGCAGTGACAAAAAGGATACGGTTGCCCAGGTGCCTGTTGCACCGCACGTGGAACAGGAGAAATTGTCCGCAGACATTGCTTCAATTGCGGGGGAGAAACTCTTTGAACTGAACAGTTATGAGTGCTATCTGGCAAAGGCGGAACAGATTCCTTCTTTGATGCGGGAGATTGCTGTGTGCAGGGAGGAGACATTCCGTGCAGTGGGGGAGGGTACCGGCAACAGTATTGATACAGATGAGTATGACAAGTATTACAGACATCTGGTTCTGTGGGACAAAGAGAAGAAGATGCTTGTAGGTGCATACAGGCTTGGTATGGGAAATGAGATAGTGAGGAAATACGGACTTGACGGGTTTTATTCCAACTCCCTGTTCAAATTCCACAGGGAATTCAGGCCGTATATGAGGAAAACTGTGGAGTTGGGACGTTCTTTTGTGGTTCCGGCTTATCAGAAGGATCCGCTTGCCCTTATGCTACTGATAAAAGGGCTTATGTATATGGTAATAAAGAGACCGGAGGTACGCTACCTTATAGGGCCTGTGAGCATAAGTGCCTGGTATCCTCATTTTTACAGGAGCCTTATGGTGCATTATCTGCAACAGAAGCAATCTGTTCCTGAACTTGGGAAATATGTTTCTCCAAAATATCCGTTTGAGCCTCAGTTCCATAGGGTTAAGGTAGATGAACTTGCCGGTGGCAGGATGGAGTCTCTGGAGAGGTTCGACCGCTTCATGTACCGCCTGAGCAACAACCGTTTCCGTCTTCCTACCTTGTTGAAAAAATATATAAAGCTGAATGCAAGGATACTGGCATTCAATGTAGACCCTGATTTCAACTTCTGTGTTGATGGCCTGATTATGCTTGATGTGATGGATGTGCCAAAATCAGAGATTGATGCCCTTTCCAAGGAGTTCCAGGATAAGGATATGGTATACAGGAGGTTCGGGCTTGAGCAATAGGTGAAGTACGGCAATTACGGCACAGGGTCATAACCGCTCCCTCCCCAGGGATGGCATCTGAGTATCCTTTTTACAGTAAGATACAGACCTTTCACAGGACCGTGCTTGCGCAGGGCCTCAATTGCGTATGCAGAGCAGGTTGGGGTGAATCTGCAGGTGGCAGGTTTGAGCGGTGATATGCATATCTGGTAGAACCTTACCAGTATTATGAGGGGGAAAGAGAGGATTTTCTTAAGAATCTTTACCGGGCTGTACTGTTGCATCTGTGTCCTCCTGTCTCTCTTTTGCCGCAGTATCCTTCCCGGCAGAAATCTTTGCAAGAATCTCCTTCAGCCTTTTCTCTATATGGCTGAATTCCATTACATCTTTGGATACATATACAAAAAGGACATTGGTACGACATCCGCAAGGAGCCTCCAATATCCCTTTGTTGAGTCTGTAACTCTCCCTTATCCTCCTTTTGAGCAGGTTCCTCTTTACCGCCCTCTTGAAGTTCCTTTTAGGGACAGATACAATAATTGAGTTTACCGGTTCCGTTTCACTTGTGGTCTGGGCCTGCACATGCAGGTATACCACTTTAAAAGGGTAATGGAAAAAGGTCTCCCCTTTTTTCATAAGTGTCTGAATCTCCTTGAATGAACTCAGACGTTCCCTTTTTGTGAATGTGGCGGACATAAATTACTTGTTTTCTTGCTGCATATAAAGCGTAAGGGCCTTTGCAATTGACGGTGCCTCAGGTGTAGGGGCAGTGATGTCTGCCTTGAGCCCTGCCGCAGCAACAGCCTTTGCCGCTGCCGGTCCGAATGTTGCAATTTTAAGGTCCTTCTGCTCAAATTCAGGGAAGTTCTCCATAAGAGACTTCACATCTGAGGGGCTGTAGAATACGGCAATCTGATATTTGCCAAGATCCATCTCGGTAAGATTGCTGTAGATTGTCTTTACAAAGGCTGCACTCTCAAATTTGAATTTGGTCTTTGAGAAAAGTTTGTGCAGGTCTCCCTTCATATTGTCTGCAATAGCCGCAATTAGGAATTTCTCATCCTTGTGCTTGTTGCCTATTATGTCTATGATGGAAGAAGTTGTACCGTTGCCATAGAAAATCTTGCGTTTGCGGAAAACAATATGTTTCTGCAGATATACGGCTGTTGCCTCTGAATTGCAGAAATACTTCATTGTTTCCGGTACGGTAACCCTCAGTTCCTCGCACAATTTGAAGAATGCATCAATTGTCGTTTTGGCTGTGAATACTATTGCAGTAAAATCGAGGATATTTATCTTTTGAGCCCTGAACTCCTTTGCACTTAAAGGTTCAACCTTAAAGAATGGATGGAAATCTATATTTACCTCGTATTTTGAGGTTAGTTCTGTATAAGGAGAACTGTTCTGTGGAGCGGGTTGTGAAATTAAAATATTTGAAATTCTCATATCTAACTAACTGAAATTGAGGTGCAATAGCACTGCTATCGGCAAAATTTCAAGGGTGCAAAGATACAAAATATAGAAAAAATGGGAAACCCCTTTTTGCAGAAAAATTCTATTTAATGCGTAAAAATATGGAATAAAAACAACTAACAGGCTGAAAATGATACAATAACGCATAGTGCCCATTGGGGCCGAAGGTATTGATTTTATAACAAAAAAAGAACATAAAACCAGAATATACCATATGCAGCAGTATGTGTGCGAAAAATTGTCTGCAAGTCTGAACACAGGCTTGTTGTTGAGCCAGGCCAGGAAGTGCAGCGATACCTTCCGCAAAAAGAAATAAAGCATAATGAAACAGAATATCCCGGCAAACTTTACAGGGACGGTATATTCATATCCCACTATCCTGGTTGCGTATGCTATGTTGGCAAATACAAAAGAACTGCACAGGGTGAGGAATATGAATAGTGTATTCCGGCACACCTGCATATTGGACTGCGTTTCAATTGACATAAGCCTTTTTATGTTTGTTGTTGCAGCCAGGACATCTCTCAGACCTGCCACAATCCTCCTATGTGCAAAGATCAGGTATATTACAAGAGCCATTATTATGGCAAAGTTGGCTATGTCCCTGTACGGATCTGACAATATGATGCTGCTTGGGGGAACCACAATTTCATCTATTGCAATATGGCTCTCCTTCCACAACTCCTGTATGGACTTCTCCTGTATGGACTGCAGCAATGTCATAAAGGCTAATTCCCCCTTTTGGCCCTGTATCCCAAAGTGGTGAGTATATTTGTTATCTTATCTCTCTGGTCTCCCTGAACCAGTATGAGCCCCTCCTTTACGGAGCCGCCCACACCGCACTTGCTCTTGAGCATTTTCCCAAGATCTTCCAGATCTTCATCCTTCCCTATGAATCCTTCCACCACTGTAACCTGTTTTCCCCCTCTTCCCTTCTTGTCTATCTTTACAATGAGTTTCTGTTCTTTGGCCGGGAGAGTCTCCTGCTCAGGAATCTCCTCCTGCTCAAACTGGTAATCCGGGTTTGTGGAGTATACCATTCCCAGACGGCTTTTCCAATCGTTGTTTGCCATAATTGAATAGTTGCACGAATTTTGCTGCAAAAATACACATAATTGCTGAAACCCAACAGTTGTACCTTTTTTATTATATTTGCAGTTTATATAGAAAATATCATAACACATATATGGAGTTAAAGAAGTTCAACAGAATAAACAATATCATTGCAGTTGCAGTATTGTTTGTTGCATCATTCACCTATCTCTCCACAATTGAGCCTACGGCAAGTTTCTGGGATTGTGGCGAGTTCATTGCATCATCTTATAAACTTGAGGTGGGACATCCCCCTGGAAACCCGGTATTCCAACTTATAGCAAGGTTCTTCACTTTGGCAGGAGGTCCGGAGGATGCTGCAATGCTGGTTAATCTTATGAGTGCAATGTGCTCTGCATTCACCATCTTCTTCCTTTATCTTACAATTGTCCATCTGGGCAGGAGGATAGTGGAGAAGAGCAGGGGAGCGCTTGATTTTTCATCTGCAGTTGCAGTGTTCGGTGCAGGTGTGGTTGGAGCCCTTGCCTATACTTTCTCAGATACATTCTGGTTCTCTGCAGTGGAGGCTGAGGTTTATGCAATGTCATCATTATTTACGGCCGTTGTATTCTGGGCAATGCTCAAATGGGAAGAGGAGGCAGACCGCCCATATGCCAACAGGTGGATAATCCTCATTGCATTCCTTATGGGAATTTCAATTGGTGTGCATCTGCTCAACCTGCTTACCATTCCGGCACTTGTATTCATCTATTATTATAAGAAGTATGAGGTTACAACAAAGAGGACTGTAATGGTACTGTTGCTGTCGGGAGTGATATTGGCTGCAATCCTTTATGGAATCATCCCTTGGCTCCCTAAGGCTGCGGCTTACGTAGACCTGCTGTTTGTGAACGGTATGGGGCTTCCTATGAATCTGGGTGCAAGCATTTTTGTGTTGGGGCTCATTGCCGCAGGCTTCTGGGGCATCTATTGGACTTACAGGAACAACAAGGTGCTGTTGAATGCGGTGCTGTTGTGTGTCACCCTTATTGTAATAGGTTACTCAACTTTTGCAGTTGTTGTAATAAGGTCTTCTGCAGATACCCCTACAAATGAGTACCAGCCCGACAATCCTTTTACCCTTGTAAGGTATATCGGGAGGGAGCAGTATGGAAGCAATCCGCTGCTGTTCGGTGAGACTTTTGCATCGCAGTATGACGACATAAAGACTCCAAAGTACTATAATATTCTGGACGGCAAGTATGTTAAGGTAGATGGCCCGGCAGTTCCGGTTTACCCTTCAAACCAGAAGATGCTCTTCCCAAGGATGTGGTCATCGGGAGCAGGAGACAGTTATGTACCGTTCTATCAGATGTATACAGAAGGACGCGGCAAGGCTGTGCCAGGAGGCAAGTACAAGATGCCTACAATGAAGGACAATCTGGCATATTTCTTTGATTACCAGATGGACTTTATGTATTTGAGATATTTTATGTGGAATTTTGTGGGAAGGCAGAATGACCTGCAGGCCACAATTCCGGGAGACAAATTCAAAGGCAACTGGGAGAGCGGAATAACCTTCATAGACCAGATGCGTCTTGGAGACCAGAGCGTGGGTCCCGATTATCTTGTAAACAACAAGGCAAAGAACCATTATTATTTCTTGCCTCTCATCCTTGGATTGATAGGCCTCTTCTACCAGTTGAAGAAGGACAACAGGAACTGGGTGGTTACAATGCTTCTCTTTATCCTTACCGGTGTGGCGATTGTGGTTTATCTCAACCAGCCTCCTATGCAGCCTCGTGAGAGGGATTATGCATACGCAGGATCTTTCTATGTGTTTACAATATGGATTGGCCTGGCGGTGATGTGGCTGGCCGATCTTCTGGAGAAGGCCCTCAAGAACAGAACCGTATGCGGTGCTGTGGCAGGTGTTGTTTGTGTGCTGGTTCCAATACAGATGGCCTGTGAGAACTGGGATGACCATAACCGCAGCGGCAGATATACAGCAAGGGACCTTGCATATAACTATCTTCAGACATTGGATCCCAATGCGGTGCTTGTAACCCACGGAGACAATGATACATTCCCGTTGTGGTACATCCAGGAGGTGGAAGGTGTAAGGACAGATGTAAGGATAATGAACACATCGCTCCTTGGTACCGACTGGTATATAGACCAGATGCAGAACAGGACCTATGAATCTGATCCTGTGAGGTTCTCAATACCGCGCAAGCAGTATCTGTACGGTACAAATGATTTTGTACAGGTATATGACCGTTTCAACGGAAAAGAGGTGCCTGGAAAACAGGTTATGGAGATTTTCAGGAATCCTAAGATTGTCCTCCCGATGAGTGACGGCCGCAGCCACGATTACATTGCTGCCTCCAAGATAGCAATTCCTGTGAACAAGGAGAATGTGAAAAAATATGGTATTGTATCTGAGCGTTATATGGACAAAGTTCTGGATACAGTTGTGCTGGATATTCCTAACAACAGTTTCCTGAGCAAGACAGACCTTATGGTTCTGGATATGATATGCAATTATGAGTGGGAGCGTCCGCTCTACTTCCTGCAGCAGGGTGGTGATCTTGCAATAGGCATAAAGGATTACCTGCAGTACGACGGCTTTGCATACAAGTTTGTCCCTATAAAGAGTTCTGTAGGCCAGGGCGGAAGTGTAGTGGAGCAGATGGATGACCGCTTGTATGACAGGATAATGAATACATATGAGTGGGATAACCTGAGTGCTGAGAATCTGAATGTGGATTACCAGAACCTCCTTACATTCAACAACCTCTGCTCACCAAGGGAGATAATGACAAATTGTGCAAAATGGCTCCTTGCAAACGGTGAGAAGGAGAAGGCTGTTGAGGTATTGGACAAGATGCAGCAGATTATGCCTGCAAGGAACTTCCCGCTGAACAACTCAGTAATCTCTTCACTTACTGAGAGGGCCCTTATGGATGCCATTGCAGTATATATTGGTGCAGGAGAAGTTGGCAAGTCAGAGGCTCTTGCAGATGAGTTCATAGCGGAGACTGAACAGTCAATTGCACTCTTCAGTACAGAGTACAAAGGCAATTTCATCTCTACAGATGACCTGCAGCGCAACTTGTATTACATATATATGGTTGCAGATGTGTTCGATAAGAACAACCAGCCTGAACTCTCAAAGAAATATGCAGACCTGGTGAACCAGTATCTTGAATAGGCGCCGGGGGCTGGAATATGAAAAAGGGACCGTCACCGGTCCCTTTTTTATATAATATGCTTTGGAGAACAAAAATTAATACTTATCTTCGCCGGCGAAAATGATGATTGACATTCTGCCGATGTAGCTCAGTTGGCCAGAGCAGCTGATTTGTAATCAGCTGGTCGGGGGTTCGAATCCCTCCATCGGCTCCATACAAAATTAAGGTGACCATTTTGGCCACCTTATTTTTTATCTGGGTCCGCACAATTCCTTTATAAACCTCTCATCCTTGTACAGCCTCGGAACTTTGTTCTGTCCTCCCACTTTCCCCCTGCTGTGCATCCACTCCATAAATCTCCCTTTTGGAAGTACAACCACCTCCAGTTGTCTCATTGTGGCATCACCGGCCCTTTTGGCTTCATAGTCTGAATTCAGGGTGGTAAGGTAATAATCCAGCACAGATGCAAATTCATCTGTATCTGCAGGAGGTGTGCCGAATTCCACAGCCCAACGGTGGAACCCTTTGGAGGTATGTGAATCATCCCCCAACTCCATAAATACAGGGGCAACGGTAAAATCGGTTACAGTACACCTGCACTTGCGGCATGCTTTGGCAAGTGCCTGCTCCGCATTGGAGATCATAAGTTCCTCTCCAAAAGCATTTATATGGAGCTGTGTGCGGCCGGTAATTACAATCTTGTGAGGATATGTGGAGACAAACCTCACGCAATCCCCAATAAGGTAGCGCCAGAGCCCTCCAATGGTGGAGATGACCATTGCATAATCCACCCCTGTCTGAACCTCTGCAAGTGTGGGAATCTCTTTAACCTTTCCATCCAGCACATCCTGGAGCATCCCCATAGGGATGAATTCATAGAAGATGCCGTTGTTTGCAGTAATGAGCATACCCTCTTCATCCTCCACATCCTGGAATGCAAAGTATCCCTCAGAGGCATTGTAGTTCTCAAGGTAATGCATTCCTCCCGACGGAATAAGCTTCTTATATATTGCCCTGTATGGTTCAAACCCAATTCCCCCGTGCATGAACAGTTCCATATTGGGCCAAACCTCGCAGATGTTTTTTCTGCCGGTATAATCCAGCACTTTATTCATAAGCATAAGGTTCCAGCTTGGCACTCCTGAGAAGTTTGTGACATTCTGCGGGGCACTCTCCCTGCATATTGCCTCCAGTTTCCTGTTGAAATCCCCCATAAGGGCGGTATCCCTGCGTGGTGTACGGATGAATTCCACTATCCTTGGAGAGTTCATAAGAAGCAGTGCCGAGAGATCGCCTGTAACTGCTTTTCCTGTTGCAACAGGCTTTACACTTCCCCCAAGGGTGAGGGCCTTACCCATAAACATCCTGCTGCCGGGGTTATTGTTTATATAAGTGGCCAGCATCCTGAGGAATCCTCCATAATGGGTTGTTTTAAGGGATTCATCCGTAACCGGAATGAACTTGCTTTTGTCTGCACTGGTGCCGCTGGATTTGGAGAACATCTTCACTTTCCTGTTCCAAAGCACATAATCTTCCCCCTCCAGAAGACGGTTTATATATGGTGCTGTGGCATTGTAGTCCATTACCGGCACCCTCTGCTGGAACTCCCTTATTGTATTTATATTGTCAAATCCATGCTCCTTTCCGAACGCACTCCCCCTTCCGCACTCCAGAAGGTATCTGAACCACTTCTTCTGATACTGCATCGGTTCCTTTCTGCCCAGATCCAACTCTTTCAGCAGATTGTGCGAGTATTTTAGGAATATGTTGTTTATAAGGTTCATTTTAAAACTGTCGGGAATAAAACTATAACAATCTATACAAAAATTTGATGCAAGATATCAAGTGATTTCATTTCTATTGTGTTCCCAATGTGATGGGAAATGTACTCAATCATCCTTTTTGCATAGGAGAGCCGCACTTCCCCGTTCAGAAGGAGCTCCTCCCTGCCACAGAAAAGTTTCCCCAAATTTGTGGATGGGGTTCCCATTAGGGTGTGCAGCAGCCTTGACTCCACCTCTCCAATTGGCTGGCATCCGTATGGGGCACTTCCAAATGGCTGTGGAATGAATCTGGCCGATGCCATATCAAATATGGGGGCTGCATTGCTGTAGTTGTCCATTGGCATAAAGCCCAGCATCTTGCACAGGTGGGTGAGGAAGTGTATGTGGAAGTTGGCAACTCCGTCGGTTGTATGCTCCAGAATCTGTACCGAAGAACTTATGAAACTGTACAGATGCGGGTTTGCCTCAGCCTCCCTTACAGTTTTTCCAAGGAGTTCGCTTATGAAAATGGCAATGGAACTCTTGTAGATGTCGCTCCTTAGGGTGGAGAGGTTGTACGGAGCAGATATTTCCCTTATTGTGGGCATTGTCCCGCTGCCGCTGCTGTACGCCACCACATCCAATATGTTCAGTTTGTGCAGCAGGGCTGCATTGTTGGACTTTTTGGATGAGCCCCTGAAGTAGAGCGCAGTACGCCCTGCAGTGTTGGAATAACACTGCACCACAATCCCCGTATCACCGTGCTTTATGGTGTGGAGTACAATTATCTGGCTTTTGGCAAGCATCTGAGGAATTCTGCAAGTGCACGCATTGCCTTTCCGCGGTGCGAAATGGCATTCTTCTCATCCAGGGATATTTCTGCAAGGGTTTTTGTGTATCCATCGGGAATAAAGAGAGGATCATATCCAAACCCTTCACTGCCGCTCCGCTGCAGTGCAATCTCCCCCTCCAGCACTCCGTTGAAAAGGTGCATCTCCCCCTCCAGTATAAGTGCCACAACGGTACGGAACCTTGCCTTGCGGGAAGTCTCCCCCCTCTTTGCTGCCGCCTCAAGTTCTGCCAGCAGTTTTGTCATATTTGCCTCACTCCCTTTGTCCGGACCGGCATATCTTGCAGAGTAGACACCGGGAGCACCTCCAAGAGCATCAACCTCAAGCCCGGTATCATCTGCAAAACAGTTCTTCCCGAACCTCTTCCAAAGATATTCAGCCTTCTCAATTGCATTGGCCTGCAGGGTATCCCCGTTTTCCGGAATCTCTTCTGTAAGGCCAAGCTCTTTTGGCATAATTAGTGTAAAAGAATCTCCAAGTGCCTTTTGTGCCTCAACCGCTTTATGGGTGTTGCCGGTGGCAAAAATAATCTCCATATAAATGTGTTTAATTTTGTCCAAAGGTACTAAATTGTATATTTTTGTTTTTGCTAAAGTTGAAATATTATGAAGATTTTCTGGAAAATTCTTACAGTTGCAGCAATAGTTTTCCTTGCAGGTAACAGGGGTTACGCCCAGGGTGCTGATTTCAAGGCGGGCAAGGCGCTGGAGGTGCAGTACAACATACTTAGGGAACTTAATGCAGGGTTTGTAGATTCTGTTGATATAGAGAAACTAACAAATACAGGCATAAATGCGATGCTCAATTCATTGGACCCTTATACAGAGTATATTCCCGACGAAAACGAAGAGGATCTGGAGATGATGCGCACAGCATCATACGGAGGAATAGGGGCAATGATCCGCAAGATTGATTCTGTGGGAGTCCTCATTTCCCAGCCATACCTGGGTTCCCCTGCAGTGAAGTTCAATCTGGAGCCGGGAGACTTTATCCTGGCAATAGACGGGGAGAGCGTTCTGCCGCTTCCTGTAGACAAATGCAGCGAAAAGATGAAGGGGCAGCCGGGCACACAGGTTAAGTTTCTGGTACGCAAGGGACGTACAGGCAAAGAGGAAGAGATAATTGTAACCCGCGAGAGGGTGCATATCCCCGATGTCTCATACAGCGGAGTATTGCGTGATTCAATAGGTTATATACGTCACGATGCCTTTACAGAGGGTGGCAGCCGTGATTTCCGCAAGGCATTTGAACAGTTGCAGGGCAAAGGGGTGAAGCATCTGGTAATTGACCTCAGGGGAAACGGAGGAGGAATAGTGGATGAGGCGGTGAACATCCTCTCACTTTTCCTTCCAAAAGGGACAGAGGTGGTTTCTGCCAGAGGACGCTCACAGCAGTCGGTATTTGCAATGAAGACAATGCAGGAGCCGCTGGATACCCTTATCCCAATAACCGTATTGGTAAATTCGGGTTCGGCATCTGCATCTGAGATTATAGCGGGTGCTGTGCAGGATCTTGACAGAGGTGTTATTGCAGGAACCCGCACTTACGGCAAAGGGCTTGTACAGGGATTCCGCCCGGTAGGATATAACGGAAGCCTCAAATTCACCACTGCAAAATACTACACCCCAAGCGGCAGATGCGTACAGGCAATAGATTACTCTAACAGGAATTCGGACGGGAGCGTGGGAGTTGTTCCAGATTCCTTGAAGAAAGCTTTCAAGACCTTGAAAAAGGGGCGTACAGTATATGACGGAGGTGGCATCACACCGGATACTCTCGTTAAAGCAGAAACATACAGCCGCCCCGCATATTCATTGGTGGCAAATGACATATTTGGGGAATATGCCATAGAGTATTACAAGAAACATCAGTCAATTGCCGCACCGGGTGAGTTTGCCCTTACAGATGCGGAATACGAGGATTTTGTGGCCTTTGCATCCAAGAAGGAATTTGACAGCCGCAGCGCAGCCCAGGCCCAGTTGGACCAGATGCTTAAGGCTGCAAAAAGTGAAGATCTGTACGAACCTTACAAAGAGGCATTTGACGCATTGGAGAAGAGCCTTTCAATCTCAAAGGAAGAGATGTTGAGGGTAAAGAAAGCGGAATTCAAACCATTGCTGGAAGAGGAGATAGTCTACAAATACTACTACACTCCTGGCAGGGTGGAATCAATCATCAGAAATGATATGCAGTTGCACAAGGTGCTGGATATTATAGAGAACAACTAAAAAGGGTAAATTCGGCGTTATGCCTTGAATTCCACTCCCGCTCAAACATTTCCCTTGTGGCGGCGGGGTCTTTCAGAAGTTGCTGGAAGGAGGCAAGCCGCTCCGCATTGGGTGATTGGGGAATCCAGAGTTTCAGGTAGCCCCCTTGGGCATATTTTTCGGCCATATGTTCCAGAAAACGGAGGTAATGCCCCTCCTTGTCCAGTTGCGGGTAGTGGGAGAGGCCGTACCGGATGGTGCGGCGCACAATGGTGGGGCCGTCTATGATTCTGTCCGCCTCCGCCACAATCCTTCCGTAGATGCTCCTGGGTGCATGGCTGCTGGAGGCACGGTGGTCCTCCACCGCCTGGGCCATAATTTCAATTTTGTCGGGAGAAAAATAATGCTTCAATGTGGCATCTCCCCTCAATATTCTTCCCGACAGAATATGATGTTCCTCCCTGCCTCCGCACAGGCCGGTGTCGTGGTAGGCGGCAACGGTGTAAACCATATCCACATCCACATCATAATGCAGGGCCAGTTCCAGACTGCCGCGGATCACTTCCTGAACGTGGTCTATCCGGTGTGCGGAATCAAACTCCCTGTAGCGGGGAAGTATTTCTGCCTCTATGTAATCTTTCAGCCGGGGATTGATAGCCTTCATAATAAAAAAGCGGGCAGGAGCCCGCTGGAATCATTCAAAAATATACACTTTGTCGGATCTGCGGAGCCTTTCAGGTACAGCAATTGAGCAGTACTGCCCCTTTACAGCCTTCTCTGTAGCGGCCAGATCCACACGTATTTCTGCAGGCTGCATCTCAATAACCCCTGTAGAAGGGCCAATGATAAGGATGTTCTGCCCAACATTTATCTCTCCGGTCTCCACCAGAATCTCTGCAACCCCAATGTTTGAGAAATAGTTGGTAACCTTTCCAACATATGTCTTCTTTTTGGTTGCCTTGCTGCCGTAAACATCGCTCCACTCTCCAAGACGTGCACCCTGGTAGTAGCCGTCCCAGAATCCTCTGTTGAACACCTCAGATACCCCCTCCTTCAGAGAGGCCGCATACTCAGGGGTATATGTCCCTGCAAGCACCGCATCTGCGGCTGCCCGGTATGCTGCGGTAACCTTCTTCACATATTCAGCACTGCGGGCACGCCCCTCTATCTTGAACACAGTTACACCCGCATCAATTATCTTGTCCATAAATTCTATGGTACACAAATCTTTAGGAGACATTATATATTTGTTGTCAACCTCAAGTTCAATTCCGGTCTCCAGGTCTGTAACCTTGTAGCCGCGGCGGCACAACTGGTAGCAGGCTCCCCTGTTGGCAGATGCCCCGTAATGCTGCAGGCTCAGGTAACATTTGCCGGAAACCGCCATGCACAATGCACCGTGGCAGAACATCTCCAGCTGCACCTCTCTGCCTGAAGGTCCCTTTATCCCCTCCTCCTCAATCCTCCTCTTTATCTCCTTAACCTGAGGGAGGGTAAGTTCCCTTGCCAGAACCACAACATCTGCAAACTGTGCATAGAATTTCACCGCCTCAAAGTTTGAGACATTCAACTGGGTGGATATATGCACCTCAACCCCAATCTGGCGGGCGTATGAAATAACTGCCATATCTGATGCAATCACAGCAGTTACACCGGCCTTCTTTGCCTGGTCCAGTGCGTGGCGCATAGGCTCAAGATCATCATTATAGATTATGATGTTGAGGGTAAGGTAAGACTTAACCCCGTTCTCCCGGCATATTTCCACTATGCGGTAAATGTCGTCGGGATTGAAGTTGTTTGCCGAATGTGAACGCATATTCAGGTTGCCCACTCCAAAATAAATGGAATTTGCTCCACCCTGTATTGCAGCCATAAGGCATTCAAAGTTCCCCGCAGGGGCCATTATCTCCAGTTCCATAAATTCTTAGATTTTATCAAGTCCTTTTGTAAACTTCAACCAATAATACTTCAAAGGGTTGGTATATTTCAACTGTTTCCACGGGCGGCTTCCGTGAGGGCGGTGCCATACCGGCTGGTTGGTGAACAGCCAGTTGTTGAAGCCAAGTTCCAGCGCCTTGTGCGAAATTGTAACGTCAAACCAGTTTTTGCTGCTGTCAAGTTCCCCAAAATCAAATGCCTTGAGGAACTGCGGGGTAAGGAGCGAGCAGCAGAAACTGCAGTGCTTCTCATATTTCACCACCATATTCTCTTTCCCCTTGGCCGGCAGATAAGGGTAATTTATGTCACCTTTCTCATCCACTGTAACAGAGGCTGCAATTGCACATTTCTCCCTCTCCAATGCCCCATTGTACAGATTCTGGAAAGTATCCCTCTTCACAATTACATCAGACTCCACAATGGCCAGACCCCAGTTCTTCCCGATTGATTCTTCCCTTGTCTTCTGCAGCACCAGCAGATAGTTTGGGGAGGGGTGGTCTGTAATGTCACTTAGGTTCACCAGCCTGAACCCCATCTCCTTGGAAGCCTTCTCCAGAATGGCGGTATTTTCAGGGGTGCTGAAATCGTTGTAAACGGTGTATGTGTAGGGAACCTTTATATCAGAAGCCAGCGTTGCCTTTATGGTCTCCAGGGTAAGGTCTATGGAGTCCTTTACAGGTGTTATTATATTGAGTCCCTCCATTATTTTATCCTCTTTATAAGTTTGTTCGCAAAATTGTGCAGCTGTACAAGCTGGGAATCGCTGAACCCGGCTTTCGCAATCTTCTCCAAAGCATTTTCATAATAGCCGTTTATGGCTTTCGCTGCCCCCTCCTTTATACCCAGGGTGGTGTACATCTGCTGCATCCTTGCAATCTTCTCTTCCCCTTTCTCAAGCGGCATTGCAATTATTTCATCCAACTGCTGCCTCTGGGCATTGTCTGCAACCCTGAACGACTCCACAAGGAGCCAGGTCTTCTTGTTGTTCAGGATGTCCCCTCCAATCTTCTTCCCGAACACATTCCCCTGTCCGAATGTGTCAAAAAGGTCATCCTGTATCTGGAATGCTATGCCAAGGTCAAATGCAAAGTCGTACAATGTCTGGGAAACCTTCTCATTTGCACCTGCAATTAGGGCACCCATTTTGGCAGAGCACGCTATAAGCACTGCTGTCTTGAGGCTTATCATTGAGATGTAGTCATCCATAGTAATGTATGGGATATCCTCAAAGTTCATATCGTACTGCTGTCCTTCGCAAACCTGGGCCGCAGTTTTTGAAAACAATGAGAGTACCTGCGGAAGAACTTCTCCAGGACAGTTGGCAAGCAGTTCGTATGCCTTTATGCTCATTACATCTCCGCTCAGGATGGCAATGTTGTTGTCCCATTTCCTGTATACGGTCTGCTGTCCGCGGCGCAGTTCGGCCTGATCCATTATGTCGTCGTGGATAAGGGTGAATCCGTGGAATATCTCCAGCGCAAGGGCAGGATACAGGATAGGTTTCTCTATCTTGTCTGAGAAAAGGTTATATGTGAGAAGGCAGAGTTCGGGACGCAGCCTCTTTCCCCCAATTGAAATCATATACTCTATAGGTTCGTACAGTTCCTTAGGGTCCAGTTTGAAATTAAGGGCAGAGAGCCCGTTCTCCACATACTTGTCAAGTTCTGATATTGTAAACATACCTCGGTCAAAAATTTTATCATACAAAGTTAATGGTTTTTGCACAAATTGCTATCTTTACGCACTCGCATTGGGGCAATAATTATGGATACTGCAAACAAAGCTACAGTTGTAAAACATACGGGAAGCCACTATCTCCTTTCCAAACTTCCGCAGTGGGAACTGTTCCCTGCAGTGATAAAGGGAAAACTCAGACTCAAAGGGTTCAATTCCACCAACCCCATAGCGGTGGGTGATGTGGTTGAGTATGAGAAGGGTGAGGGGGACCTTGCAACCATAAAGAACATACTTCCCAGAAAAAACCACATAATAAGGAAATCCACAAATCTTTCCCGACAATCCCACGTGATTGCCAGCAATCTGGATATGGTCTTCCTTATTGTTACCGTTGATATGCCCCAGGTGAAACTGCAGTTTGTAGACCGTTTCCTTGTAACCTGTGAGGCCTATAATGTGCCGGTTACAATTATCCTCAACAAGATGGACATCTATACCCCTGAGGCTCTGCAGATGGTGCAGGCCTTTGAGGAGATATATGCCGGTGCAGGTTACCGCATAATAGAGAGTTCTGCTGCCACAGGGCTGGGAATGGAGGAGATAAGGGAGTGCTGCAAAGGGAAAATTGTACTCTTCTCAGGACAGTCGGGAGTGGGAAAATCTTCACTCATAAGTGCCCTTGACCCTAATCTCAACCTCAGGGTGGGGGAAATCTCCGCTTACCACCAGCAGGGCAAACATACCACCACATTCTATGAGATGCACCCCATAAGCAGCGGCGGGTTTGTGATTGATACCCCGGGAATAAGGGGTTTCGGTCTGGTGGATGTGTCGCAGCTGGAACTCAGCGGATATTTTCCGGAGATGCTCCGTGTAGAGGACAATTGCCGTTTTGCCCCTTGTACCCATACCCACGAACCGGGTTGTGCAGTAAAGGAGGCGGTGGAAAACGGTGAAATCTCAGTAGAGAGGTATGAATCATACCTTGGAATGTTGGATGAACAGACAAAGTACAGGTAATTCCTTTCCTATGAACAAGACAGTACTGAAACTTGCCGTCCCAAGCATTTTGGCAAACATTACGGTCCCCCTTGTGGGTATGGCCGATACCGCCATTGCAGGGAGGATAGGTGATGCCTCTGTATTGGGAGGTGTTGCCATAGCATCAATGCTGTTCGACCTCCTCTATTGGAATATGGGTTTCCTTAGGATGGGTACCGGCGGTATGGTGGCACAGGCTTATGGAAGGAGGGATTTCAGGGATGCCATGAATGTCTATGCCCTTGGAATGGCAACGGCTTTTGCATTTGCTTTCCTTTTCCTGGTCCTGCAGTATCTGTATGTGGAGGTGGCGTTCCGTTTCATAGAGTGTTCGCCACAGGTTGAGGCTCTGGCAAGGGAGTACTTCTTCATAAGGATTTGGGCGGCGCCTGCAACACTCTCACTGAATGTCTTCAAGGGATTCTTCATAGGTATGCAGAATGCTGTGAGCCCTATGGCGGTTGATGTTACTGTAAACATTACCAATGTTGCAGCAAGCATTTTCTTTGCCTTTTATGCGGGAATGGGATTCAGCGGCATTGCATGGGGTACTCTGGTTGCCCAGTATGCCGGAATGGCCCTGGCTGCAACCCTTATGATTCTCCATTACAGGAAACTTTTCCACTACATAGATATAAAAGGGAGTGTGAAATTCTCCAAGATGAAGAAATTCTTTATGCTCAATGCAGACCTCTTTGTAAGGTCGCTCAGTTTCCTCTTCATTTATGCAGGACTTACTTCACTTTCGGCAGGCTATGGAGATGTGGCTCTGGCTGTGAGTTCCATTATGATGAAACTGATGCTCCTGTACTCATACTTCATAGACGGGTTTGCCTATGCAGGCGAGGCTTTGTCGGGAAGATACATAGGGGCCGGGGACAAGGTTTCACTCAGAAGGGCTGTAAGGGTGATTTTCATATGGTGCATTGGGATTGGAATTGTTTCCACGTTCGGATATTGGGTTGGGGGAGAATGGCTGTTTGCCTTCCTGGCTTCAGATCCTGTGGTAATTGAAGAGTCTGCAAAGTATATTCCGTGGCTGCTGGTTATGCCGCTTGTAAGTTGTGTGGCATTTACCTGGGACGGCATTTATATTGGGGCAACCGCCACAAGGGCCATAAGGAATTCAATGCTTTGCGCGGTGGCGGGATTTTTTGCAAGTTACTGGCTGCTGGGCGGAATGTGGGGTGTACAGTCGCTCTGGGTGGGTTATATGGTGCATCTGGTGGTCCGCAGTGTCTATCTTACGGCAACTGCCCGCAAAGAGGTTTTTGAAGCATAGATTTTTTTCATAACTTTATAGTTCAAATATAACTTTTAGAACTATGAAGAAACTGGCCCTTTTGCTGTTATGCATCCTTCCGATGTTTGCAGCCGCAGAAACCCTGCATTTTCCTTACAATCCTGTTTTGTCTCCAAATGGGGAAACAATCTATTTCTCATATGACGGAGATATTTTCAGTGTCCCTGCAGGCGGAGGGCTTGCAGTGAGGGTTGTTTCGCTTGGAGGTACGGAGAGCAATCCAAAAATCTCACCTTGTGGAAAATACATTGCATTTGCATCCGATATCCAGGGCAACAATGATGTATATGTTGTTCCAGTAGCCGGCGGTGATGTGAAGAGGCTTACCTGGCACGAGGGCAATGATGTCCCTGCAGGGTGGAGCAAGGATTCAAAACATATCTATTTTGAGAGCAACAGGGCAAACAACAGGACAACCTATAAAGTTGCTTTGGCCGGAGGTACTCCGGAAAGGCTGTTCCCCAACTATTTCAATACAATTGTAAATGTGGCTGAGAATCCGCAGACAGGGGAACTCTATTTCAACGAGTCTACAGAGAGCATAAATTTCCCAACCAGAAAACGTTATGTGGGAGACCACAATCCCAACATAAAGAGTTGGAACCCTGCAAAGAGACAATACAGGGAACTTACATCATACGAGGGGAAGGACAGCTGGCCTATGGCAGACAAGAAGGGCAACCTGTATTATGTTACAGACAGGTACAACAAGGAGTCCAACATTGTAAGGCACAATCCAGCAGGGGAGCCTGTGCAGCTTACATCCTACAGCCAGTCTGTGCAGTATCCTTCGGTAAGTTACGGAGGTGATGCAATGGTGTTCATCCTGGAATACAAGATACATTATATGGATCTGGCTACAGGAAAAGTTACCGTTCCGCAGATATCAGTTGCAGACAACAATGTGGATGTGATGCGCAGATTTGAGGATGTTGCCCCAAGCAGGGTTGCAGTTTCTCCCGACGGAAAGAAGTTTGCACTTGCCGTAAGGGGACTCCTTTACATAAGCGACGTTGAGGGGAAATACCAGCAGAAACTGGCCACCCCTGCAGCGGAACGCGTGGATGAGATTGTCTGGGGCAAAGACAACAATACACTCTATTACACAAGAACAGACAAAGGCTTTACGGCTTTGTATACAATAAAGGCAGACGGATCATCTGCAGAGAGGAGACTTTACAGGCAGGAGTGCAACATAAAGAATCTGAAGATGTCCCACAATAAGGAGAAGATTGCCTTTGTGCTTGGCAATGATGCGGTAATGTGCCTTAATGTGGCCGACAATTCTGTAGTGAAACTTGCTGATGCACAGTTCTGGTCTTACAGCAGGTATAATCTCAATTTCTCATACGATGATTCCTGGCTTGCATTTGAGGCTGTGAATCTGTTTGAGGGAGAGGTTTATATGTATTCGTTCAAGGAGAAGAAACTTTATAACCTCACCAATTCTGCCTGCAGCGAGGGTATGCCTTGTTTCTCGCCTGATGGAAAATATATGTATTTGGTGGCAAACCTCTACGGCACATCGTTCCCAAGAGGAGGCGGACAGAGAAGCGTTTACAGGCTCCCATTGCTTGATTACAATACAAAACCTTTCAAATCTGACATCTATGACAAATTGTTTGAGGCTCCTGCAGAGGAGGGAAAGGACGGGAAAGATGACAAGGATTCTAAAGGTGAGAAGAAACCTGCTGCTGCACCTGAGGTAAAGGTGGATTTCAACGACATCTTCAGCAGAATGGAGAGGATGGATTTTGCAGGGGGATACAATCTGTACACATTCAAGGATAAGGACAAAGCGTGGCTGATCTGTTCTGCAAGGGATAAAGTCTACAGTCTGGAAATTTCGGATCCATATGCGGAGGTGAAGACAATAAAGGACTTGAGAGGAGGTTCATTCATAAATTCAGACAAGGAACTGTATGCATACAGGGGAGCGGACATCTACAAAGTTGACCTCAAAGGCTCAAGGGCAACCAAGGTTACCATAAAGAAATCTGTGGAGAAGAACCTGAAGGATGAGTTCAGCCAGATGTTCAACGAGGCCTGGGGGCTTCTGGACCAGAATTTCTATGATGTGAACTTCCACGGTACAGACTGGAAGGCTAAGAGGGAGTATTATGCATCATTCCTCCCATATGTGAGGAGCAGGGCCAATCTCTCCACTTTGTTCAATGATATGTTGGGAGAACTGAACTCATCACATCTGGGATTCCGCACTTCGCAGGGAGTGGAGGCCGTGCCTCCTCAGACAAGGACATACAGTGCCGAAACTGGCATAATCTGGAGCAAGGCCAATCCATATATGGTGGAGGAGATTGTTGCAGGTTCTCCTGCCCACAATGTTGATGCAGATATAAAGAAAGGGGATGTGCTTGTGGCAGTAAATGGCGTGAGGGTTGCCCCTTCGGCAAACAGGGAGAGTTATCTGGCATCATCTGTAAAGGAGCCTGAGATAAGGTTCACATTCAACAGGGGTGGCAAGGAGCACGATGTAAAACTGCATACCATCAGTTATGGAGCCCTAAAGGGGCTGCTCTACAATGAGTGGGAGGAGGATTGCCGTGCAATGGTTGAAAAACTTGGCAAAGGACGCATCTCATATACCCATATGAAGGCTATGGGCGCAGAGGATCTGAATGCATTCCTTAAGGATATGCACACCAGAATGGTAGGAAAGGAGGCCCTTATTCTGGATTTGCGTTTCAACAACGGTGGCAATGTGCATAAGGAAGTGCTTGATTTCATAAGCCAGAAGGCACATTACAATTGGGCATTCAGGGACAACAAGACCAACTCGCACCCTAATGTAACCCCTGGAGATATGCCTATAGTGGCATTGGTTAATGAGAGGAGCCTTTCAGATGCGGAGGTTACATCAAACGGCATAAAGACCCTGGGTCTGGCAACCATAGTGGGTACAGAGACTTACCGTTGGATAATCTTCACATCCGGAGCAACCCTTATTGACGGCACATCTTTGCGTCTGCCAGCCTGGGGATGCTACTCGCTTGACGGCAAAGATCTGGAGTTTACAGGTGTAAAACCGGACATCTACATAAAGAACACATTCAAGGACAGGCTTGAGGGCAAGGACCCTCAACTTGAGAAAGGTGTTGAAGAGATATTGCGCCAACTTGGAAAATAAAGGAAGTTATGGTAATGAAAAGAGACCTCAAATACCTGAAATTGTTGGCAAAGAGTTTCCCTACAATTCAGGCGGCAAGTACAGAGATAATAAACCTGGAGGCAATCCTCAATCTGCCCAAAGGGACAGAGCATTTTGTAACCGACCTGCACGGTGAGCACGAGGCATTCAGCCATGTGCTCAGGAATGCATCCGGTGTTATAAAGAGAAAGGTAGAGGAGGTATTCGGACATACAATGAGGGAGTCCGAGAAGAGTGAACTCTGTACACTCATATATTATCCCAAGGAAAAACTGAGGCTTGTAAAGCAGAAAGAGAGGGATAGGGAACTGGATGAGTGGTACAAGGTTGTACTTATGCGTCTTGTGCAGGTGTGCTCTGCAGTATCTTCCAAATATACAAGATCAAAGGTGAGGAAGGCAATGCCCCCTGAGTACGAGTATATAATTCAGGAACTGCTGCACGAATCCAAAGGTGCGGAGGCCAACAAGCACGATTATATAGCAGCCATTGTAAAGACCATCATATCCACAGGGCGTGCAGACCACTTTATCATAGCCATCTGTAACCTTATCAAGAGGCTTACGATAGATTCATTGCACATCATTGGTGACATTTATGACAGGGGTCCCGGTGCCCATATAATTATGGATATGCTGGGTACATACCACAACTGGGATGTGCAGTGGGGTAACCACGATCTGGTATGGATGGGGGCGGCTGCAGGAAGCCAGGCCTGCGTGGCCAATGTGGTTAGGATGTGCTGCCGTTATGCAAACTTCAGGATTCTTGAGGAGGGTTACGGCATAAACCTTATGCCGCTTGTAACTTTTGCAATGGATGTATATGGCGATGACCCTTGTACCATTTTCCGTCCTAAAGGTGTGGATGCAGAGGGGCTGAATCCCAAACACGCAAGACTGGTGGCACAGATGCACAAGGCCATTACAATGATACAGTTCAAATTGGAATATCAGATAATAAAGCGCCGCCGGGAATTTGAAATGGAGGACCGCAATCTGTTGCACCTAATAGACAAGGAAAAGGGAACAATAACCATAAATGGCAAGGAGTATCCGTTGCGTGACCGTGACCTGCAGACTCTAGACCCTGCAGATCCATATGCCCTTACTCCTGAAGAGAAGGTTGTGATTGAGAAACTTACCCATAGTTTTGAGATAAGTGCCACTATGGCCAGACATATGCAGTTGCTTTACTCCCACGGTGCGCTGTATCTGGTAAGGAACTCAAATCTCCTTTACCACGGTTCAGTGCCTTTGAACGAGGACGGCACATTCAAGTCTCTTGTAATCCAGGGCAAGGAGTATGCCGGAAAGGCTTTGTTTGACAAGATAGACCAACTTGTGCGCCAGGCATATTTCGACAATGAAAACCCTGCTTCCAAACAGTTTGGACAGGATTTCATATGGTATTTGTGGTGCGGTCCGGTATCACCTCCGTTTGACAAGGACAAGATGGCTACTTTTGAACGCTACTTCTTGGCCGACAAGGAGATACAGAAGGAACACAAAGGGTGGTACAATGTCCTTAAGAACAACAGGGAGATTTGTGAGATGATTCTTAAGGAGTTTGGTGTTGAGGGAGAGCCTTCACACATAATAAACGGACATATTCCTGTAAAGACATCAAAAGGGGAGAGCCCTATAAAGGCTGGAGGCAAACTCCTTATGATAGACGGCGGTTACTCCAAGGCTTACCAGCAGGAGACAGGTATTGCCGGATATACACTCATCTATAACTCTTACGGGTTGAGGCTTGTCCAGCACGAGTCGTTTGAATCTACCCAAAAGGCCATAGAGGAAGGGAAGGATATCATATCGGAAACCAAAGTTGTGGAGTTCCTTGACAAGAGGAAAATGGTTAGGGACACCGATATGGGCAAACAGCTTAAGGTGCAGATAGATGACCTGAAACAACTCCTGGTGGCGTTTAGAAAGGGACTTATCAGATAGTGGACATACTTTTGTGGGGGCAAAAAATATATTACCTTTGCCCCCGCATTTTTTATAGGACAAATAAATTTTAAACATTATGGACTGGTTCAGTGAATTGATGACAGGCACTTCAATTGCGCATGCGGTACTGGTTTTGTCGGGAGTTGTGGCATTGGGTGTTCTTTTGAGCAGAATCAAGATCTGCGGTGTCTCTCTTGGGGTAACCTGGATACTTTTTGTAGGTATTGTGGCGGGTCATTTCGGACTTTCTGTAAACGCGGATATCCTCAATTTCATAAAGGAGTTCGGACTTATTCTGTTTGTATATTCTGTGGGTCTTCAGGTTGGCCCGGGTTTCTTCTCTTCATTCAAGAAGGGAGGACTTACTCTTAACGGTGTGGCAGTAATTACAGTATTTATAAGTGTGCTGCTGGCATATATAATACATCTTGTAACCGGCACCAGCCTCATTACAATGGCAGGCGTGCTATGTGGTGCAGTAACCAATACTCCAGGTCTTGGTGCAGCACAGCAGTCATATGTTGAGGCAACCGGAGTGGCGGATCCGTCAATTGCCATGGGCTATGCGGTTGCTTATCCTCTTGGAGTGGTTGGCATTGTAATGTCCATTGTGCTTGTAAAGGGGCTTTTTGGAATGACAATGGAGAAGGAACTGGAGAAGGCTACCGGTGCAAGTGCTGATGCATCAAAGATGGCAACCAAATACTCTGTTGTTGTAAGAGGCGGCAATATAATAGGGAAAACCATTGAGACTCTGCACGGTATGATAGACAAGGATTTTGTGGTTTCAAGATTGTGCAGGGCAAACGGCAAGGTGGAGATTCCTACATCTTCAACCACACTTTCTGAAGGGGACAGGATACTTGTCATTTCTGTAGAGGCCAATAAAGAGGCTGTGACAAATTTCTTTGGGCAGGAGATAGAGATGAGCGAAGAGGAGTGGAAGGATATGGACAGCCAGATGGCATCAAGGAAAATAATTGTAACAAAACATAATATAAACGGCAAAACTCTGGGAGAACTTAAGATAAGGTCTGTTTTCGGACTGAATGTAACAAGGGTTACCAGAGCCGGCATAGACCTTATGGCAACACCAGACCTTGAACTCCAGGTGGGAGACAGGGTACGTGTGGTAGGTGACGAGAAGAATATAGCGAGTCTGGCAAATGCTTTGGGCAACTCTTCCAAACAGTTGAGTTCCCCTAATCTGCTGGCAATATTCCTTGGCATTGCTGTTGGTGTGGTGTTCGGTTCAATACCGTTTATGCTTCCTGGTATGCCATCTCCTATAAAGATGGGTCTGGCAGGTGGTCCGCTCATCATCTCCATCCTTATGGGAAGGTTCGGACACAAGTTCAAAGTTGTTACATATACCACTTTCAGCGCCAATATGATGCTCAGGGAGGTTGGTATCTCACTTTTCCTTGCTGCAGTGGGTATTGCTTCAGGAGCAGGATTTGTTGATACTGTAGTGAACAAGGGCGGTTTTGCCTGGATAGGATATGGACTTATAATAACTTTTGTTCCTATGATAGCCGGTGCTGCAATTGGAAGATTCTGTTTCAATTTCAATTATTTCCAGATAATGGGACTGATTGCAGGATGTGGCACAAATCCGTCGGGACTTGCATATTCAAACTCAATTTCACCAATAAACCAGCAGGCTGTATCTTATGCAACAATTTATCCGCTGGTAATGTTCCTGAGGGTGCTTACTCCTCAGTTGCTTGTAATTATGGCTTTGTAGAGGGGATTTTTTTCTCTTTTTAAAAATATCCCGTTTCCGCTTTTCCTGAAAAAGAAATTTTTTTGTGGGAAGCGGAAATTTTTTCTTTTTCAGGATTCCGTCCTGAGCGGCAATCCTTATCATTGCGGAAAAAAGTCATGTGTAAATTGTTTCTCCTTTTTGCCGCTTTTGCCGCCTTGCAGGGATGTGCTGATTTTCTTCCCGACAATTCCCGTACTGAGGGAAAGTTGGGGTTGAGTTTTGTTGAGGATGGGCCTTATACCAAAGGCGGAACCTCCATACCCGAAGGGGTTGTGGAGGATGTAAATGTGTATGTTTTTGGAGAGGGTGGTGAATTGCTTTGCAGCAGGTTTTTCAGAGGGGAGGATGCCTTTATCGGTGACCTGCAGGTTTCACCGGGGAAGGAATATTCTGTTTACGCCGTTGCCAATTGGGGCAGTGAATGCATTGTGGAGGATAAGGCAGCAATAGAGGCCCTCACCTACAGTGCAGATAATCCGGCAGATCTGTATTCAGACCGGGGAAGTGCCATAATGTGCGGTAAGGTGGAGGATGTACACTTTCCGCTGGATGGGGATATGCTGGAGATTGGACTCAGGAGGCTTTATTGCAATGTGCGGCTGAAATTTAATTTTGCCAATGTAAATACCGGCATAGAGTTGTCGGTGAACAGGATAAGTGTAAAGAACATCCCTCTCAGTGTTGCCCTTTTTTCAGACAATGTTGCAGGGTATGTGGCTGACGGACCTGTGTTTGAGGGCGATGCATTGTCTTTGCTGGATTCGGAGGGGGTGTCTTTTCCCATTTTTGAAAATATGCAGGGTGAGGTGGCCGGATCTTCCTCAAACAAAGGGAAAGCTTCCCTCTTGTCGCAGGAGCGGCAGCAGGTATGCAGTTTTGTGGAAATGGAGTGCAGTTACCACTCTGCAGAACGTACAGGTACCATAATATACAGGTTCTTTTTGGGTACGGGCCATTCAGACTGCAATGTGCCCAGAAATACTGCACAGACAGTTACGGTAAAGTTCAATGGAAGTGTCTCCCAAAATGAAAACAGCGTGAGTGTAGATAATTCCGCTCTTCTATACAGGCCCACAAGAATAAGGGTTTCCCCAACTTACATACAGTTCATTTCATCCGAAAAGACTTCCAGACAATGTGTCCATACCATTGTCCCTTCATATGCATATGATACAAGGGTGGTGTGGAAAACTTCAAATGCCCGTGTCGCATCAGTTGACCAGAACGGTCTTATAACTACAGAAGGGAAGGGAAATTGTGTGGTTACCGTATCATCTGTAGACAGACCGGATGTATATGCGCAGATAACCGTTAAAGTTGCCAAATATACCGGAGGAAGTTGACAATTTGCGCCAAGTTGGGTATTTTTGCACCTCAAACTTTTAATACATTGAGGATTATGGGCAAAAAGAAGAGGGAGTTTCCCAACACATATGTCATTATTTTTGGAATCATACTTGTCTGTGCACTGGCCACATGGTTTGTACCTGGCGGTGAGTATGTGAAGGATGCTGCGGCAGGTGAGGTTGCCCAGTTCAGGGAAGTTGAGGCCCAGGGGCAGTGGTGGAGGATTATGGAGGCATTCTACAACGGATTCACCAGGCAGTCGGGAATAATATGCTTCATTCTGGTAATTGGGGCTGCGTTCTGGGTTGTGAACAAGAGCAGGGCCATTGATGCGGGGATATTTTCATTCCTCAAATTTGTAACACGTCTGGAGAAGAACAGGGCTTTGGCCAAAGTGGGTGTGAATAATATTGTAATTGTGCTCATAATGCTTATGTTCAGCCTGTTCGGTGCAGTGTTCGGGATGAGTGAGGAGACAATTGCTTTTGTGGTGATTCTGGTACCGCTTGCAATATCAATGGGATATGATTCCATTGTTGGTGTATGTCTGGTTTATGTGGCGGCACACGTGGGGTTTGCAGGGGCAGTGCTCAACCCTTTTACAATAGGCATTGCACAGGATCTGGCAGGGCTGCCGCTGTTCTCGGGAATTGAATACAGGTTTTTCTGCTGGGTGGTACTTAATGTAATTACCATTTCATTTGTACTCATTTATGCCGGCAAGGTAAAGCGCAATCCGCAAAAATCCCCTATGTATGAGATTGATGCCCATTGGAGGAACCATATTGCCCAACAGGGGGAAGGGGTTGAGTATTACAGGAACAGGGCTTCCTGGGTGTCTTTTGCCATTGCTGCAGTTGTTGTGCTGCTGTTTACTGTTGGGTATAGCGGAGAAACCTGGCTATCGGTAGGTGCACAGAAATACCATACCGTATGGCTCCTTCCTGCAGTTGCCCTGGCATTCATTTTAACTTCGGTTGCTGCGCTCCGCAAGTCGGTACATTTCTATATATTGTCATTGCTGGGGTATACAATAGTATATCTTGTGGTTGGAGTGCTTGGGTTCAGCTGGTACATCGGGGAGATTTCCGCGCTGTTCCTCACCCTTGGTGTGCTGTCGGGAATAGCAATGGGACTCTCAGGGAACTCAATTGTAAAGGAACTGATGGACGGGGCAAAGGATATCCTCAGTGCTGCACTTATTGTGGGACTTGCAGCAGGTATAGTGTATATATTGCAGGAGGGAAGGATAATTGATACAATCCTCCATTCTATGGCAAGCAGCCTCGGCCAGGCTGGAGAAACAGGTTCGCTGGGGCTGATGTATATGATACAGACCGTAATAAACCTGGTGATACCTTCTGCCAGTGCAAAAGCAGCCATTACAATGCCGATTATGGCTCCGTTTGCAGATATAATAGGTGTAAGCAGACAGGCTACGGTTATGGCATTCCAGTTTGGGGACGGTTTCACCAATATGATAACCCCAACATCGGGTGTGCTCATTGCTGTGCTGGGCATTGCCAGAATCCCATACGGGAAGTGGTTCAAATGGGCTCTTCCATTTATTCTGACACTCATTGCAATAGGATTCCTGCTGCTGCTCCCTACCGTATATATGCAGTTGAACGGATTTTAGGGAATCCCCATTTTCTTCCCGACAGATGAAAATTTTCCATAATTGTTTGTACTTTAAGAAATTAATTATACCTTTGCAAGCCGATTTATAATCGGGTATTTGTATAAAGTTAAGATTAACAACAAATTATGCCAACAATTCAACAGTTAGTACGCAACGGTCGCGAGGTGATTGTAGAGAAATCAAAATCACGCGCACTGGATGCTTGTCCTCAAAGACGTGGAGTTTGTGTACGTGTTTACACTACAACTCCTAAGAAACCTAACTCTGCTATGCGTAAAGTAGCACGTGTTAGATTGACAAATCAGAAAGAGGTGAATGCCTACATCCCAGGAGAAGGACACAACTTGCAGGAGCACTCAATTGTTCTTGTTAGAGGTGGCAGGGTAAAAGACCTTCCTGGAGTACGTTATCACATTCTTAGAGGAGCTTTGGATACAGCAGGTGTTGACGGACGTAAGAAATCACGTTCACTATACGGCACCAAGAGACCAAAAGCAGCTAAGAAGTAAGTCATTAATTTTTTAAAATTTCTATTGAAATGAGAAAAGCAAAGCCTAAAAAGAGGATTCTACTTCCTGATCCAAAATTCCACGATGTGTTGGTAACACGTTTCGTGAATAACTTGATGTTGCAGGGGAAGAAGAGTATCGCTTACGCTATTTTTTATGACGCAATCGACATGATTGGCGAGAAGATGAAAGATTCTGACAAGGCTCCACTTGAAATTTGGAAGAAAGCTCTTGAGAATGTAACCCCACAGGTTGAGGTAAAAAGCCGCAGAGTGGGTGGTGCAAACTTCCAGGTTCCAACTGAGGTACGCCCAGAGAGAAAGATTTCACTTTCTATGAAGAATATGATTCTTTACGCTCGCAAGAGATCTGGTCGTTCAATGGCTGAAAAATTAGCTGCAGAGATACTGGCTGCATACAATAATGAAGGTGCTGCCTTCAAAAGAAAAGAGGATATGCACAAGATGGCTGAGGCCAACAAAGCATTTGCTCACTTCCGTTTTTAGTATCCAGATAGAACAAAATGGCAAGAGATTTAAAGTATACTAGAAATATCGGTATCATGGCACATATTGATGCCGGTAAGACAACAACTTCCGAGAGGATTTTGTTCTACACAGGTAAAACCCACAAAATTGGTGAGGTACATGAGGGTGGTGCCACCATGGACTGGATGGTTCAGGAGCAGGAGAGAGGTATTACAATTACTTCTGCCGCTACTACAGCTTTCTGGAAATACAATGGTGACCAGTACCAGATTAACCTTATCGATACCCCGGGCCACGTGGATTTTACTGTAGAGGTAGAGAGATCATTGCGTGTTCTTGATGGTACAGTTGCCACTTTCTGTGCTGTAGGACGTGTACAACCACAGTCTGAGACAGTATGGAGACAGGCAGACAAACATAGAGTTCCAAAAATTGCATACGTAAACAAGATGGACCGCGTAGGTGCGGACTTCCTTGCAGTTGTTTCTGAGATGAAGGAGAAATTGGGTGCAAACGCAGTTCCAATCGCTCTTCCAATCGGTGCAGAGGACAAGTTCCAGGGTATCGTAGACCTTATAGCAATGAAAGGCTACTTCTACGATCAGGAGAGCAAGGAGCTTGTAAACTACGAGGTAAGGGACATTCCTGAGAATATGGTTGCAGAGTGCGAGGAGTGGAGAGGCAAACTCATTGAGGCTGCCGCTGAGTACGACGAGGCACTTATGGAGAAATTCTTCGAGGATCCTGATTCAATCACTCCAGAGGAGATTATCGCTGCCATCAGAAAAGCAACAATTGATATGGCAATTGTTCCTGTTACTTGTGGTTCATCATTCAAGAATAAAGGTGTACAGTTCCTTTTGGATGCTGTAATGAGATATCTTCCATCTCCACTTGACAAAGGCCAGGTAGAGGGTACAAACCCTAATACCGGTGAGACAGAGGTAAGGAAGTTCAATGTTAAGGAGCCTTTCTGTGCATTGGTGTTCAAGATTGCTACAGACCCATTTGTAGGCCGTCTTGCATTCATGAGGGCTTATTCTGGTAAACTTGAGGCAGGTTCATACGTTTTGAATACACGTTCAGGCAAAAAAGAGCGTATTTCACGTCTGTTCCAGATGCACTCAAACAAACAGAACCCTATTGAGTTCGTTGAGGCTGGTGACATCTGCGCTGCAGTAGGTTTCAAAGAGTTGAGGACAGGTGATACAGTTTGTATTGAGTCCAACCCTCTTGTACTTGAGCAGATGACTTTCCCTGATCCTGTAATTGGATTGGCAGTGGAGCCTAAGACTCAGAAAGACCTTGACAAATTGGGTATTGCACTTGGCAAACTTGCTGAGGAGGACCCTACATTTACAGTTAAGGCAGACCACGAGACAGGTCAGACCGTTATCAGCGGTATGGGTGAGCTTCACCTGGATATTATTGTAGACCGTTTGAGAAGAGAGTTCGGCGTAGAGATCAACCAGGGTGCACCTCAGGTTAACTACAAAGAGGCTATCCGCTCTACAGTACAGCACAGGGAGGTATTCAAGAAACAGTCTGGTGGTAAAGGTAAATTTGCTGATATCATTGTTGAGATTGGACCTGCAGACGAGGGTGTTACCGGACTTCAGTTCATTGACGAGGTTAAAGGTGGTAACGTTCCTAAAGAGTTCATCCCAGCTGTTGAGAAAGGTTTCAAATCTGCAATGGCAAATGGTGTATTGGCAGGTTATGAGGTTACTTCACTTAAGGTTAAACTTAAAGACGGTAGCTTCCACCCAGTAGACTCTGATGCCCTTTCATTTGAGATTGCTGCAAGACAGGCATTCCGTAAAGCGCTTCCTAAAGCAACTCCTGTAATTATGGAGCCTATCATGGCCCTTGAGGTTGTAACTCCAGAGGATTATATGGGAGACATCATCGGTGACTTGAACAAACGTAGAGGTCAGATCACCAGCATGGATGCCAACGGTAACGCAAGAGTTGTAAAAGCCAATGTTCCATTGTCTGAGCAGTTCGGTTATGTTACTATCCTAAGAACAATCTCTTCTGGTAGAGCAACCAGCACAATGCAGTTCTCACACTATGCAGACCTTCCTGCAGCTCTTGCAAAAGACGTTATTGAGCAGTCTGGCAACAAGAGAATTGGTGATGACGAAGAGTAATAATGAATTATAAATTGGTTAACAATTATATACAATGAGCCAAAAAATAAGAATTAAACTAAAATCTTACGATCACGCTTTGGTAGACAAATCTGCCGACAAGATTGTAAAAACAGTTAAAGCTACTGGCGCTGTTGTAAGCGGTCCTATTCCACTTCCTACAGACAAGAAGATCTTTACTGTAAACCGCTCAACTTTCGTTAACAAGAAATCACGCGAGCAGTTTGAGCTAAATTCTTTCCGCCGTCTTTTGGATATCTACAGCTCTACTCCTAAAACTGTAGACGCTCTTATGAAACTTGAGCTTCCTAGCGGTGTTGAGGTTGAGATCAAAGTTTGATAATATAGCCTGCAAGGCCCTCAACCTATGATTTGAGGGCCGGCAGGTATATCATAAAATTTTGCAGGTGTAAAAATTTTAATTATTTTTGCATTCTCATTCGGGTCCTATAGCTCAGTTGGTTAGTAGCACCTGACTCATAATCAGGGGGTCGCTGGTTCAAGCCCAGCTGGGACCACTTAAATGAGCAACAAAAAGCCTTGCAGAAATGCAGGGCTTTTTTTGTATCCAATTAGTTCAGTCTGTCGTTTGCCTGTCAGCCGGAGCCTGAACAGTAACTTCCCAAGAGGTTGTTCCACTCAACCCGCTCTACAGGCTTCCTGGTGCGCATTGCATACCCTAACCTCATCATTTAACTTGAGGTTAAGAATCTCCCTTAGCCACAAACAGGTTCTACAGAGCGTACAAAGCCATTCCTGGCAAATCAAGCTCGCTTAACCTCTTGGGGAACGGGAAAGTGAATGGAATATGAAACATCATTACTCAAAATGAAAAACAGCCCATACTCATCTGAATATGGGCTGCAGTTTTTCTTTCAAGAAGTTTTACTCCACCTTGCACTCTACTGTAACAACCTTGTTTTTGGCCAGGTTGTTTGTGATTGAGAGTTCTGCAGATTTGCCGTCTGCCGCAAATTTCCATTGGATGTGTATTGAGGTTACCCAGTTCACATAGTGGAATGAGGTGTTGAGGGTGTTTTTCTCCCAACCGTAGCTTGCAGAGGCATAGAATGGCCCCTCAAGTCCTTTCTTCCAATCTATAGGGTTCAAGGAGTATGGAGGGTACCCTGCAATTTCCGATGTTTCCCAGTTCCTGTAACCAAGTTTCTGGGTGTAAGTTGAGCCATCCTGCATAACAATGTGCATAAGCATCTGCTGTTTGCCCACTTTCTCCAGTGAAACCTCTTTCCAGCCATAATTTGCAATAGGTACATTTTTGCCCGGAATAACTATTTTCTTCCCGACAATTTTTTTCTCAACAGATGAAGCGGCCTTTCCTGCAGGAAGTTCAAGGGTATAGGCAGCCTGTTTTTTCTTCAGCAACTCATAATCCTTGCTTGCAGGGAGCGGACCATCTGCCAAGGCAGGAAGGAATTTGTCCCAGATAAGTCCTCTCTGAGGCTTGCCGTTGGTAAATGAAGCCTCTGTAAGTACTATAACCACATCTTTCTGAGGAACTACAATCACATACTGGCCAAGGGCGCCGTCAGCCCTTACTGCACTTGGATATTTGCACATCCAAACCTGATATCCATAGCCGTAGTCACCACCGTTGGCGTGTTTTGTACCCATCTGCTCAATCCATTCTTTTGATACCAGTTGTTTGCCGTCCCATACACCGCCATCGAGCCACATCTGGCCCACTTTGGCAAGTGATTCACTCTGGATATGCAAACCCCAGCCACCGGTATTTATCCCCTCAGGGCTTATCTCCCAGTTCACCTCTGTAATGCCCATTGGACCAAAAAGTTTCTCCTTAAGGTATTCAAGTACGGTTTTGCCGGTAACCTTCTGCACAATTGCAGAGATCATATAGGTAACCATAGAATCGTATGCAAATACTTCTCCCGGTTTGTTTACTACAGGTTTTGAGAGGAATGTTTCCACCCAGTTGGTAACTTTTGCACGCATTCCCCAATCGGGTTTTATGCCCGACTGCATGGTAAGAAGGTCCTCCAGGGTCATTGCTGCAAGGTTTGTAGAGATACTGTCGGGAAGATGCTCAGGGAAAAATGCTGCAACCCTGTCTGTGAGGCGGAGCCTGTTCTCATCTATGGCAATTCCCACTGCAAGGCTCACAAGGGTCTTTGAACTTGAGTATTGGGTATGCCGGTACTCCGGTGCAAACGGTGCAGGATAGAATTCTCCCACAACTTTGCCGTGGCGCATTACAATCATACTGTGAATGTCTGTGCCGGGCATTACGTGCAATGAGTCAAACAGGACAACAAGGGCCTTGGAAGGGACACCCTGCTCCTCTGGGGTGGAACGTGGAAGTTCATTTATCTGTGCATTTGCACCAATGGCCGTACAGGCCAGCAGAAGTATCAGAAAGAATCTTTTCATGTTAAGATGTGTTTTATGTCAAACACAAATTTAGCCAGAAATTGGATTTGATTCAAGTATTTGGAGCCAATAATGGGCTTTTTTTGTACCTTTGCGCCCCGTATGAACAGAGACGCCATAGATTTTCAGAATGCACCGGTTTCCAGACTTTTCAGGAAACTGCTGTTGCCAACACTGCTGGGAACACTCTCAATTGCAGCTGTTACGGCAATAGACGGCATATTTATAGGCCACGGTGTGGGGGCTGATGGTGTTGCGGCTGTGAACATTGCAGTACCTATATACCAGATAATGTCGGGAATAGGATTGATGGTTGGAGTGGGATGTTCTGTGGCCGCGTCTATACATCTTTCGCAGGGGAAGGCCAAAGTTGCAAGATATAATGTTACCCAGGCAATTGTATCTACATCCATTCTGGCAGCCGTTGCGTGCGCGCTGGTATGGTGTTTCCCAAAGCAGACCGCATTGTTGCTGGGCTCTTCCCAAACACTGCTGCCGCAGGTGAAGGATTATCTTGTGTGGATAATGCCAAGTTTCATTTTTGAGATGTGGAGCCTTATAGGACTGTTTATAATAAGGCTTGACGGCTCGCCCCGCTATGCAATGTGGTGCAACGTAATAAATTCCATCCTTAATGCGGTTATGGACTGGGTGTTCATCTTCCCTTTGGATATGGGTGTAAAAGGGGCTGCCATTGCTACGGCAATAAGCATATCTGCCGGAGGAGTGATGGCTCTGGCATACCTGCTGTTCTCAAAAGGAAAATTGAACCTTATACCCCTCAAGGCCAGTACCAAGAGCCTCATGCTGGCTTTGCGCAATGTAGGGTACCATTGCAGGATAGGCTCTTCAACCCTGCTGGGGGAACTTACACTGGCAGTGTTCTTCTTTATCGGGAATCAGGTATTTATGCGTTACCTTGGGGACAACGGAGTGGGGGCATTCGGCATTGCCTGTTATTATGCGCCGTTTTTCTTTATGGTAGGCAACTCAATAGCCCAATCTGCACAGCCCATAATAAGCTACAACTACGGCATCTCCAGATGGGGCCACATTGCCCAGGCAAGAAGGCTGCTCCTTGGCACCTCTGCCCTGTTCGGGGTGGCAGTATCCCTGCTCTTCATTTTTATTCCCGACAGCCTGGTGGCCCTTTTCATAGCCCCTTCAACCCCCGCGGCAAGGATAGCCATTGAAGGGTTCCCCTATTTTGCCGCGGGAATCATATTCTTTATCCTGAATGTGGCAATCATTGGATACTACCAAAGCATAGAACAGGTAAAACGGGCCACTGTGATGGTTTTTCTGCGTGGACTGGTATTTCTGCTGCCAAGTTTCATTATGCTGCCCAAATTGCTTGGAATACCTGGAATATGGCTTGCAATGCCTCTTGCGGAGGCCCTTACCCTTGCCGTAATCACCTACATTCTCCTTGCAAAGAAATAATCGGCTGCAATTGAACCCGGCCCAAGGATGTACATTATAATGAAAATGAACAGATAAAGCAGGGCCATCTCCTTGGCTGAGAACGGATCATTTGCGTGTACCACAAATGCAGCTATAATCATTGTGAAAATCATAGGAATCATTGAGAGCCTGTAGAGGAATCCTGTAATGAACCCCAATGTACAGAACACCTCTGCAAAGATTGCCAGAGCCAGGGATACTGAACTGTTAAGCCCCATAACCCTTGGAAAAGAGTGTGACATTGCCCCAAAATTTGCCAGTTTCTGGAGTCCGTGGGTAAGGAACATTGCCCCAAAGGCAATCCTTGCCATTACAAGCATAACTGAAAGTCCAAAATTGTGGTAAGCCGGAAATAGAAAATCTCTTAACATAACTGGGTTTTCTTTCCCAAACAATCGGATATATGGGATTGTTCATCAGCTGTCTCACTCCACCCCCCCCGGTCTCCGGCCGCCTACCCAAGAGGTTAGGCGAGTTGGGTTTGCCAGGAATGGCTTTGTACGCTCTATGGAGCCTGTTTGTGGCTAAGGGAGATTCTTAACCTCAAGTTAAATGATGAGGTTAGGGGATGCAATGCGCGCCAGAAAGCCTGTAGAGCGGTTTGAGTGGAACAACCTCTTGTTAAAGCCTACAGAGTATATGGTGCGCAATTGAACTTTTTATTCATGGCATTGTTATTTATATGAAATAGTTTTTTAAGTTAGGTTAAGTCGGGCAAACCCTGCAGCTTCGGGATGAGGTTGCGGGGTTTGTTTTTGCACCTGCGCAAAATTGTCCCTATCTTCACATCCTCAATTTTAAGGTTATGGAGAGTCTTTTCAGCAAGGTAAAATGTATTGCATTTGATGCGGATGATACCCTTTGGGTGAATGAACCATATTTCCGCAAAGCGGAGGAGGAATATTGTGCTGTATTGGAGCGTTTTGCCGGCAGGGAAGAGATCATTGATACCCTGTATGGGATTGAGATGAAGAACCTGGCCCCATACGGCTACGGAGCCAAGGCATTTACCCTTTCCCTTATGGAAACCGCAATCCTTTTCAGCAACAAAAGTGCTGTTCCACCACTCACCCCATCAGAAATGCTGCGGATAATTGAAATAGGTACATCCCTGATAAATATCCCTATGGAAATCCTCCCCGGTGTGGAAGAGGTGTTGGAAGATTTGTCGGGAAGCGGGAAATATACCCTTGTGGTGGCCACCAAGGGGGATTTGCTGGACCAGCAGAGGAAACTGGAGCGTTCAGGTCTGGCAAAGTATTTTCACCACATTGAGGTGATGAGCAACAAGGATGAAGCTGCCTTCAGCAGGCTTCTGGAGCACTTGGGCTGCCGCAATGATGAATTCCTTATGATTGGAAATTCCATGAAATCAGACATCCTCCCCGTTCTTAATATTGGGGGGAATGCCATCTATATCCCGTTCCATTCAACGTGGGAGCACGAAAAGGTTGATGGGGAAGTGCAGCATCCAAACCTTTATGAATGCAATTCGTGCACAGAACTTAGAACTTCAGTTCCACTCCAAAGTTTATGACCCAGGCGGTGGTTTTCTCGCCAAGGTAGTTGTGCCTGTGGTTGAGGCGCCAGTAGCTGTCTACCCTAAAGAGGCGGAAGATGTTGGTAATTCCAACTCCGGCTTCAAAGTAGGGTTTGCTTACTCCGCTCATTCCGGCAGGGAAGAGGAGATATGGCTGTGCAGCTCCCGGTGCAAATTGTCCGGTGGCAGGATCAGTATGGGATGAGATGTATTCTGCGCTTCCGTTGTTTTTGTCTTCCAGGGTTCCCACAACACCCCTGAATGATACCACTTCCCTCCATTTGAGTTTCTTGAGGAGCGGAATTTTGCCCAGGAAGAATCCTTTGAAGTTGTGTTCCCAGAACCATTGTACCCAGGTGTCTGATGCAAATTCGTAGAAATCCATACAGGCAAATGCACCTTCTGAGTTGAAGTAGGTACCGTTGCCTTCGTGCAATTTGAGGAACGGATATGGTACTTTGCCCCAAATTTTTCCTGCCTGAATCCTGAAGTATGATGTGCCAAGAGGTGGGAGGGCCAAGTCATATCCAATCCCTATTTCACCCCTCAGGTAGTTGTAACTCCCTTTCCACAAATCTTTGAGCCCGGCCCTGATGTTGGCGGTGATTATAGGATAATCCGAGCCCAGATACATTTTGTCAAAATGGTCTCGGTTTACCATTTCATTCCAGCTGAGTCTGGCACCAAATCCTATGGAGGCGCTCCGTACGGCATTTACAATAGTGCTGTCGGGAGTATACATCTCCACATATCTGTTGCCGGCAATGCGGTTGATATCTGCGCTCCATATTGTGGTTATGCCGTCTGTCCACTCGTGTTCGTATGAAAGGCTGCCCCGGTTAACCATACTCAGGCGCTGGCTGTTCCCTTTGGAGAGGAGAGAGCCCATTATGTTTCCCTCTGTAAAGGCATCCGAACCGGCTCCCAACTGCAGGGCATCCCGGCGGTATGTTGCGGTAAGTTTGCGGGTGGGCTGCTTGCCAAGCATATATTCTACTGTTCCTCCACCTTTCCACTCTTTGTCTTTTGTGCCGTATGCGGCATATCCTCCAAGCCGTATCTTTTTGCTCCAGTCTGAGGTTGTGCGGATGCCGGCCTGAAATCTGGCCCCTTCAAGATTATTGAAACTGAAGAGCTTGTAGTATGGGCCCAGTTCTATTTCCCCAAACTCATAATAGCCGCCAAACAGGGCGGAAACAATATTGTAGAGCGTGTTGTAGATCGGCACATTCTGAATGGAATCCACCATATTGTATATGTTCTGCTCTTTTTGGGTAAGTGCATACGGGCGCTCCTTTTCCCAGTAGGCGGGGTCATTCTGCAACACATTTTCATCAATCACCACATTTGTGTTGAGTTTTAGCACCTCTTTTGGAGTGGGCTGGTTAATGGCCACATCTGAGTAGCTTACCTCCCTGTGCCCAAGGAATGAGACAATCTTTGAGGAATCGCTCATTGTAACGGAGAAATCTGCATAGAGTTTCTCCCTTTTGTTGAACCAGGTGGAATCATTTACAAGCTGGTTTTCCACATCAATTGCCAAATCCCTTACCCAGTTTACGTTAAGCCCCTTTACCATCTTTACGTGGGCATCACGCAGGGCCATTGTGGTTGAGTCTATTGTAAATTCACCGTCAAGCACCGGAGCGGATTTCATCTTTGGATGGAAACGGAGCTTGTAGGTCTTGCGTCCATCCACCTTCAGACTGTCTATAAGGTAATAGTTATAGTACATGAAGCCGTGCTCGCTCAGGGGAGAGGCAAACTTTATGTAGAAGATGTCTATGTAGTTGTCATACAGGTTCACATTGGCATGCAGATGCCCGGTAAATTGGGCCAAAGAGTAATCTTCCTCTATTCCCGATATCCTGCTGGCATCTATGATTTCCCTGGAAAGGGGAGGGTCCTTCTGCCTGTAGTGCCTTGCCGATGACTCAGTAATCATTATGGGAAGGTATGGTATTCCCGATATGGCAGAAGTATCCATATAATCCTCCACAAACCCAAAGTTCTTCTTCAGGAACTTTATCTTCAGCAGGGGATCCACATTGGCAATGTCAAGTTCCATTTTGCTGTAGACTTTGCTCCGGGAACTCTCATATTCGTCGGGATTATTATATTTTTTCCTCTCATAGACCTTCTGCATAAAGGCCCTTACCTTCTTGTCATCTGCCTTTACGGTTACCCCTTCCAGCATTATGGAGAGGGGCTTGAGGACAAAATTAAGTTCTGTAAAGCCTCCTGGGGTTATCTTGCCTTCTGAACCCTCATACCCCATCATCTCTGCCTTTAATGTTGCAGGGACACTCTGGCGGGTCTCAATGGTGTACACCCCGTCAAAATCTGTGGTAACTCCCACAGTGGTGCCGGGAAACCATACATTCACAAAGGGGAGGGGCTCACCTGTAGTTGCATCCTTAACCGTACCCTTAACCTTTGTGGTCTGGGCAATGGCCGCAGTGCTTATCAGCAGCAGAGACAATATGTAAAAAAAATACTTTTGCATCCCAAGTTATAAAGAGCTGCAAAAGTATTTCATTTTCTCCAAATTCAGTGGTCTCAAATGGCTAAATTATATTCCATTTTTCTTTCCACTTTATGAAAAATTCCGGTGTGTTTATCTCTATTTCGTTGTCTTCAACGCGGGTGAAGACCTGAAGGCTGCGGCCGAGGGCGGTTATGGCCATGTCGGATTCCCTGTAGATGACATATTCCATAAGGATTTTGGCCCCTTTGGTGTTTACAAAGCGGGTCTCCACAATGGCGGTGTCGCCGTGTTTGAGGGGCATTATGTAGTCCACCTCAAGTTTTACAATTGGGATGTAGTACCCTTCGTCTGTAATTGTGGTGTAGCTGAGTCCCCCGAATTCGCGTCCGAAGGCCTCGCGTCCGTCTTCAAAGTAGCGGGTGTATTCCCCGTGCCATACAACGCGCATGGCGTCAACTTCGCTGAACCTTACCCTGAATGAGTGCCTGTTCACAAGCGATGGTTCCTGAAGTTCCAATCTGTGAATTCTTGCCATAATTTCTTTTTTACCCGGAACAATCCAAAGGGGCGGATTGTTCAATTATTTGAACTCCTTTACAGGGGTGTCATATACGGTGTAGTTGCCGTTTGGCTCCACCATCTTCATTACGCACAAAGAGAAGTCCTTTTTGCTGTAACTGAGCACCAATTCAACATACTGGCTCTTTGCCCCTTTTCCTTTGGCAAGGGTGAAGGTGTAGTATTTTGGGGTATCCTCAAATTTTATTGTGGCGTTGTTCTCTGCTGCTACAGCCGCCACATCACCGCCCACACTGTAAAGGAGGGTGTTCTTGAGGGTTGCCATACGGCCGTCACCTTTTACATTTGATGAGCGTTTCTGTTTGCCGCTTATCATTGTAAGTGCATCGCCGTTGATGTCAAGCAGGTCGCCTGCAGGGGTGGTGTATTCCATCTTCAATTTGTCGGGACGGGTATATGTAAGGTTTCCTTCAGATACCAGTTCCTTCTCCATCATTACCATGTTTGCAGTTTTGGTAAATTTGCAGGTAATGGTGCTGTATTTTGCATTTGCATCTGCAATCTTCTTTATTGCAGCGTCACACTCAGGTGAGTTCTGTGCATTTGCAGCAAATACCGCTGCAAAAAGCATTGCTATACAGGTAATAATACTTTTCATCTGCATTTATGTTTGATCACTTCTATTGTTTATGTTTTGTTGCACAATGTCTTTTGCCGGCAAAGTTTGAAGCCACGGCTTGCAGTCTCCTCTGCTTCGTCATTGCGCAAGCGCAATAACTCGCAACCGTCGAGTGATGCCGCGGCAGTTCAAACTTATGCCTTATGACATTGTGCAATAATATTATGAATACAATCCTCCGTTTATTGAGATAACCTCACCGGTAATGTATGAGGCATCCTTTGAGCAGAGGAATCCAACAAGTGCAGCAACCTCCTCAGGATTGCCAAAGCGTCCTGCAGGAATCTGTGCAACAAGCTCCTCCTCATTCAACCCCTCAACCATATCGGTCTTTATGAAGCCCGGAGCAACGGCATTTACAGTAACACCCCTCTTTCCAACCTCCTGTGCAAGCGCCTTTGTAGCGGCAATTATACCACCTTTGGCAGCAGAATAGTTGGTCTGGCCCGGCAAGCCCTTTAATCCCGACAGCGATGCCATATTGATCACCCTGCCGAATTTTTTCCTCAACATTGGCTGGATGAGCGGCTGGGTAACATTGTAGAAGGCATTAAGGCCCGTACCGATAACTTTGTACCAGTCATCTGAAGGCATAAGCGGAAGGATGTTGTCTTTCCTTATTCCGGCATTGTTCACCACCACCTCAATGTATTCACCTTTGTGGGCAGCCTGCCACCCAGTGATTGCAGCGGCAGTCTCATCAAGGTTTGAGACGTCAAACTTAAGGAGTTCTCCGGTGCTTCCTGCCTCCTCAATCATTTTGAGGGTATCCAGGGCGTGAGCCTCGTTAGAAACGTAATTTACAATTACATGGTATCCCATAGTGGCCAGTTTTACACTAACTGCCCTGCCTATTCCGCGGCTTCCGCCTGTTACAAGTGCATATTTCATAGTCTTCTAAAAATTAAAATTCCAAATCTTTTGTTGCCGCCTCCATTCCAATTATCTGGGCGCATGTAAAGAAGGAGGTCATGCTTACTCCAAGCACTCCGTGCAGGTTCAATGACTGTCCTGTAAGGAACAGGTTCTCCAGCGGAGTTTTTGGCGTGAGGAGCGTCTGCATAAGGTTTGTGCAGTCTTTCCTTATTCCGTAGGCACTTCCGCAGAATGTGCCTGTATAATCTTTGTATGTAAGTGGAGTGCTGGTATAAACCTTTTCTACAGCATTGCCAAGCCCAGGAACCACCCTCTCTGCCAGTGCAAGGCATTCTGCCAGTTTGGCCTCTTTAAGGGCATTGTATTCTGCCGGTCTGTTCCCAACTCGTGAGCCTTCAAAGGCTGCAACCTCCCCCCAATCCATAGGTGCAAGCAAATCCAGGGCCAAAGCGCAGTTTCCCCCTCCAATAGGATTCCTAACTCCGCAACCTTGGGCACTTTTGCGGTTATAATAACTTACCAGTACACCGTTGGTGCCGTTCCCCCTCATAGGGTTCCACAGGCTCTCCCCCTCCTCCAGCGAGTATACATACTGGTTGCGGTTCAGGTATGGCACCATCCCCGGTTTCAGGGCTATGTTGGCTGTAAACATTCCAAATGTGTTCTCCAGCCTGTTTATCCTGTTGCGGTAAACTTTGCGCAGTCCGGCACTCTCCCCCACAAGGTTCATTGTGGTTGCAGGGTGCAGGTTGGAGATTATATATTTTGCGGGGAAAAACTCCTCGCCGCAGAATACCCCGTCGGGAAGAATCTCTGTAACCTCCTTGCCGGTATATACTCTGCCTCCCATACTTTCAATCCCCTTTACAAGTGCTTCTGCAATTAGGTTTCCCCCTCCGCAAAGCCTCCAGGCGCTCTCTATGAATGAGTTGTTTATCTGGGCAAATGTGTAGAGGGGAAGGTTGGCACCAAGTTCCATCTTAAGGGATGTGCCGCTCAGCACCTCGCGCAGCAGCGGGTCTGTAATGGTTTCACAAAGGAACTCCTGTGCGCTGCGGGCAAACAGGGAACCGGTGAAAACATCTTCTGCGGCTTTTGGAGAGAGGCTGCGGGGCAATGATTCCCCAACCTCCTTAAGGAATGCCACATATCTGTTCAGATTTTCCCTCTGTGCAGGGAAATACTCGCACATCTTCTCCACAAATTCTGTGTGGCCGTTGGCAAACATATAGCTTTTGCCGTTTATGTTCACCTCATCAAACGCCTGCGGATCCATCTTCTCCCACGGAAGGTCCAGCAGCCCGAAATAGCGGAACAGCGAGTTCAACGGCTGCCCTTCATCCAAACCTCCCACATAGTGCATACCGGCATCAAACTCCAGCACCCCCTCTGCACCTTTTCTGCAGTAACTCTGCAGACACCCTCCCGGAAGGGGGTTCTTCTCCAGCACGCATACATCCATTCCGTTCTTTGCCAGAATGTATCCGCACTGCAGTCCGCCAAGGCCCGCACCTATAATGACGACGTTATTATTTCCAACTTTCTGATTCTCAGCCATATTTATTTTCGTTCTTTCCACTTTTTGTAAATGTTGAACAGGAACGGCTCAAGTATGTAAGTTATGGAGATTGTAGAAGCCATACCTATAAGGGTTGAGAGTCCTATTGAACTTATTGCAGGGTGGGTTGCAAACATAAGGGATGCAATGCTCAGGATGAGGACAACAGCAGAGAAGAAGATTGCTGTCTTGTGGTAAGTGAGCAGTTTGGGATTGTCACGTCCAAGCAGCCCGTCCATTACAAATATGCTGTAGTCTACACCTATTCCAAAGATGAATGTGGATATTACAATGTTTATGAGGTTGAATTCAAGACCAAACAAACCCATAACCCCCAGCACAATGTACCAGCTCATGCTCATAGGGAGGAATGCAATGAGTGCAATTGCAATGTTGCGGAAAGAGAGGAGCAGCACCACAAGTACAAAGAGTGATGATATTCCCAGCACCACATTGAAATCATCATTGAGCAGTTCCACCATATTCTGGGTATAGAAGAACGGATCTGCAACAATTATGGCGTTTGAAGGGATTCCCTCTGTACCCTTAACCAGGGCGTTGCTCACCGCCAGCATATCCTCAGGCAATGCCTGAGCGGAGGTGAACACGAGATATGTGCTGTCTGTATACTCCACAAGGTTTGCCAGAAGCCCATCAGGGATTATCCCTGCATCCACAAGGGAATTCACCTCAAACTCCCCTTCCACAAGCCCCATAAACGGCTCAAACATCCCCTCCTTGAATCCCTGTTTCTTTCCTGCGGCAGAGAGCATCTTCTCTGTGCGGGCAACTTTCTTGGCGCTCCAGAACTCCTGCCACTGTGCTATCCTCGCCTCTGTTACATCAGATGGGAGGAGCAGCATTGCAGAGTTTGTATATTTCTTTATAAGCCCACTGTCTGCCAATGCCTTGCAGTGCTTTTCAAGTGCAATGTTGTAGGCAAGTGCGCTGTCAAGGTCTTTAGAGAGAACAGCAAAGTATTTGCTCTCCATACCCGGCATTGTCTTTCGGGCCATAATCTGCCCCGAGCGCACAACGTCAGGCTCATTGTAACCTATGTTCTTTAAGTTTGAATCAAAACCTACGTTCCTTCCGGTAAAGAGTGAAACGGCAAAAACAACCAGTACCAGCGCCACAAGCCATTTCTTTTTCTCAAAAGGATATGTGTTCAGTTTCTCTATAAAATCAAACGCCTTCCTGTTCATCCTGTTGTTCTCAGGCCTGAAGAAATGCGGCAGGAACACCAGACAGAACACTGTTGTGCCCACCATTCCAAGCGAGGCAAACAGTCCGAAGTCTGAAAGCAACTCTGATTTTGTAAACAGAAGCCCCATAAATGCACCAATGGTGGTGAGGCTTCCCATAATTACCGGTTTGGTCTGTTCGCGCAGAACCCTCTCCGGATCACTTACATATTTGTAATGGGTAAGCACGTGCAGGCAGTAACTCAAAGCCACACCCAGTACAATGGCCCCAATGCCCAGAGCCATAAGGGACATGCCACCCTTTATGATGTATATTCCCGACAGAGCAAAAAATGCCCCGTACACTACAGGGAGCAGCAGCATTGCCAGGGTGCTCTTGTTCCTGAAACAGAACCATATGATAAGGCATATGAGCACCAGTGAGAAACTTAGGGTTGTGGCAAGGTCGCTCTTTATCTGCCTTGAGTTGAACACACTTTGTACAGGTGCTCCGTGGAAGAGTACCTCAATCTCAGGGTTCGCCGCCTCAAATTTATCAATCTCCCTCTCCAGCATCTCTACAAGGAAGGTTCCCTGCTGCGAGTCAAATGCCTTGAAGTTGGGGGAGAGGAATGCAAGGGCTACGGTGCTGTCGGGAGTGAAGAAATGCCCCTCCACAACTTTGTAGGTGCCTCCCATCATACCTGCAATGTCCTTGTTCTGCTCCATGAATATCTTGCGCATTGCAAGCGGGTCTGTCCTTACTATATCGTACCAGAACATTCCCTGTGCAGAGTAGAGCAACTCCACATTCTCTGCCATAACCTCATCTGCATACGCAGGGTTGAGGATTGAATCCAGGGCAGGGTAGAAGCGCCCGTCCAGGAACTGGGGCACATTCTCAAACAGGTAGCCGAGGGCATCCTGCAGGATGTAGTCATCCAGTCTCCAGGTAAGGTCCGCTATATAGTTTGTAGCAGTATCCTGTAATAAAAGCGAGTCTGCAAAGGCATCGGATGCCTCTGCCAAGGTGTATAAACTCTCCTCATTGTATGCAGTTGTATCCTTGAGGAGGAACTCCAGGAATATCTTGTCCTTTACTTTAAGGTTGTTGAATGCAAAGCCGGCAGATTTGCTCTCATCTGTAGAGGGAAGGAGTTTGGAAATGTCCTCTTCGTATACAACTTTGCTCCCCAAAAATACAAACAGCAGGGAGGATGCAACCAGCAGGGTATAAAATAGAGCGCGGTTCTTGCCCAGCGCCCTATACAGTTTTATTACAAGATCTGTCATAATTTCAATTTGTGCAAAAATGCCTGCGGAAGGCTCCAATTACTTTATTGGAGAGAGTTCTGCAGATATTTCAAAGAATTTCATCTCCGGGTCGCCAAGTTTGCTTCCGGTTGCCTTCATCTTGTAGATGAGGCCGGTCCCCTCTTTCTCCTCCTGGTTCAGATGTATCTCCACCATAAGGTTAGGATGCTCCTGTGGGGTAATTACGGAGAGGAGCCTGTACTGCTTTATGTAGCTTATAAGGAGCTGTTCGTGTGCCATTATCTGGGCACACTCCTTCACCATCTGCAATGTACACACTCCAGGACATACCGGTTCACCGGGGAAATGCCCTTCATACACAGGGTGTGTAGGGATAAGGTCTATCTTGAACTTCCCGTGGCGGGTATCCGAGTTGGGATATGATATTTTCCTTATGTTAAAATAACTTTCCTGCAGTTTCATTACTGTTCTTCTCTTATGAATATTTTCATCTGGCAGGTTGCTGCCACTTCTCCACCAACAGATGTTGAGGCATTTATAAGGGTAATGCCCATAGCCTCTGAAACAACACTTATGGTTGTCTCCATTGTCTCCTCAATCTTTGGAAGGAAATTGAGGGTAAACTTCTTAACCTCCCCAATGAACCCTACCGGTGCAGGTTTCCCTGCAACCCTGCAATTGTAGCCGGCCATTGCAGATGCACTCTGGGCCATATGCTCAATTATGCCCGCTTCTGCAATATGCCCGTGGTGGCAGAACATATTCTCCCTGCTTATAAACAAAGATGTAGTGGCACCCGCAGGGGATGCACTACATAATTTGTCTACCATTACAATAGGATTGCGTTGAGGGATAAGGTCATTAATTGTCCATTCTCTCATAAACAAAATCGTATAGCTGGCCAAAGTTTTTGATAGAAGCTACCTCTGTACCTTTAATCTTAACGCCAAAAGTCTCCTCAATAAGGGCAACCATATCTACAAGGCTAAGGCTGTCGAGGTCCAAAGTCTTTTTGATGTCAGCCTCAGGAACAATCACTTCAGTCTCTACCTCAAATTCCTCTGCAAGAACCTCAATGGTTTTTGCAATCATTTCGTCTTTAGTCATTTTTTTAAGTTTAATTAGGTTATTACAAGTTTCTTACAATCAATGTTGAGTTTGTGCCTCCAAAACCGAATGAGTTTGATAGGAATGTGTCAAACTTCTTCTCAATCCTCTTGCCCGGAATGTTCAATCTTGCAGAATCCTCATCTGGGTTCTCAAAGTTGATGTTTGCACCAATGAAATCATTCTTCATCATAAGTGTAGAGTAGATGATCTCAGAAGCACCTGCCATCCACATCTCGTGTCCGGTCTGTGATTTTGTAGAGGTAACCTCAGGCATATTGTCGCCAAACACCTGGTAGATTGCCTTTGCCTCATTTGCATCACCCTTAGGGGTTGAAGTTGCGTGGGCATTTATGTAGCCAATCTCCTTCTTGTCTATTCCGGCAAGTCTCAGTGCCATCTCCAGTGAGCGTGCAGGACCGTCTACATTAGGTACTGAAATATGGTCTCCGTTAGAAGAGAAACCATAACTCAAAACCTCTGCAATTATAGGGGCACCCCTTCTTACAGCGCTCTCGTAACTCTCAATTATTACAGTTGCGGCACCACCGCCAGGTACAAGACCGTCTCGGTCCCTGTCAAAAGGCCTTGAAGCCTTTGTAGGGTCACTCTCCCTTATAGAGAATGCGCTTATGCCGTCAAAACTTCCAATTGAGAAAGGATTCACCTCCTGTGCACCTCCGCAGATGACCATCTCCTGAAGGCCGTTCTTAATGAGCATTGCACCCAGGCCAATTGCGTGCGAACCGCTGGCGCAGGCACCTGAAACAGTAAGGTTCATACCTTTCAGTTTGAAGATGCAGGCAAGGTTCATTGTAACTGTAGAGTTCATGCTCTGGAAAATTGCTCCGGAACCAACAAGGGTAGTGTCTTTCTTCTCCCTCATTGTATCCACGCTCTTCACTACAGGATCTGCACTGCTGTCGTTTCCATAAAGGATACCAACCTCGTGGCTGTTAAGGTAATCCTGATCTATGCCGGCATGTCTGAGTGCATCAACAGTTGCACAATATGCATATTTTGCCTGCTCAGGCATATATACCCTCTGGCTTCTGCTCAGTTCCTTTTTAAGATCGGGAATCTCAAGATGTGCTGTAAGGGCAGATCTGAAACCCATCTCCTTGCGGACAGGGTCAAAAATGATTCCACTCTTTCCGTAATAAAGGGAATCCCTTACCTCGTCCAAAGTCTTTCCAAGGCACGAATAGATACCCATTCCGGTAATTACAACTCTTCTTTCCATATTGTCTGTTATATTATTTTACTTTATATTCTTCAATTTGCTCCACAATTCATTGTGCATCTGCTGCAGTTCTTTCCCCTTTGCGGAATTCATACCGCGCAGCCACCTCAAATCCTTGAATGTATTCCCCACACATTTTGTATAGTTCCATGCAAAAATGCAAAGCAGAGGAATAATGGCCACGTGCGCAAGTCCCATCCACCACAAACCTGTTCCAAAATAAGTTATGAGGAACACGGCCAAAGAGAAAATAGGGATAAGGAACAGCACATTGAACGCATAAATGAATGTACCCTGGAACATCATATCTCTACTCAACTTGCTGTGCACAAATTTGGGAATTCCATACAGGAACAATGCAGGCCACAAAGAGAAAATGTAGAGTTCAACCAGCAAAAAGGCCAGTACAAGTTTCAATGCTGCCATTATTCCCGACGGCTTTTTCTCCAATGCCCCGCTCCTGGTCCCGAACATTTCCACGCCCTCCTGCACTTGCTGTGCCAATGTGAAAATCTCCTGTGCCCCGGCAGGATCCTTCTCCTTCATCCCCTCCAGTTTGGCGCAAAGTTTCTTGTCGCTCACAAGCATATCGGGAAGAGAATCTGTATCAACCCCATTCTGAGCGGCATATGCTTTGCCGTATGTTGTGCGGATATAATCTATGCTGTTGTAGTTCTCCAGATCCTCCACATTAAGCATAAGGCTGCTTATCTGCTCCCTTACAAGTGCATTCACCTGCCTTTTTGCCGTACGTGGTTTGGTCTTGTAGAGTTCGTAGAAAGGTTTCAGGGAGATTGGAGTGCCGAATTTTACCATAAACTGCCCCTGTATCTCAAAATAGTTGCGGTAGTGGTTGCAGGATGGGAGGACAAAAATCTCTGTATTGAAATTGTCCATCTCTGCAGCCTCAAAGGCAAGTTTCAGGTATCCCATGGAGAAAGTGCCAAGCCATCTCTTGTCCTGGTGGCCGGCCTCCGGATACATTACAATTGTGCGGCCGTTTACAAGTTCCCTCTCTGTAATCTTGAAAGTTTCGTCATTCTTCCCAAGAGCACCCTCACCCTCATAATCAAGACGGAATGCAGGGAGCAGGCCTATTGACCTGAGGAACTTGTTTGCAATTGGATGCAATGCAAACACATCTGCCCTGGTAATGAAGTTGGGCTTGCGGTCCCTGAATGTGAACAACACGCCAAGAGGGTCGTTCAGGCAGTTCTGGTGGTTTGAAACCACCAGGGTAGGGACACCGTCTGCCGGAATGTTCTCCTGATTTATGCTGTATGTCTTTTTATAGTATATCTTGTCGTGTACAAAACGCAGGTATGTCTTGAAAATTTTATAGACAATGCCCGGTTTTCCAGTCTCTTTTCCCATTGCTTTCCCTTAAATTCTGTAAAGCGCCATTTTTAGCCACGCAAAGTTATAAAATAATGCGCACTTGACAAAATCTGCCTGCGCTGAGTGAAATTTTATTTCCTTGTGGAACAACAGGATAAGGAGAGTTTCCGAACGGATTGAGAAAAAGAAAAAAGGCTCTCAATTTCTTGAAAGCCTTTGTACGGGATAGGAGAATCGAACTCCTATTTGAAGAATGAGAATCTTCCGTCCTAACCGTTAGACGAATCCCGCATCTTGTTGTTTGGGATTGCAAAGGTATGAATAAATTTTAAACTTCCAAACTTTTTTCAAAAAAAGTTGTAAAAATTTTTAAAAAAGTAAAAAATCAGGGTTTATTTGCATTTTTAATTTATAATTATTATTTTTACGAAAAATTTAAAATAAAGATTATGAGTTCGGATATACAAATAGCAAGAGAGCACAAGATGCTCCATATAGAGAAAATTTCAGAGAAATTGAATATAGACAAAGAGGATCTGGAACTGTACGGCAAGTACAAGGCTAAAATTCCCCTTACTTATAAAGAGAAGAAAACCGGCAAGAAAGGGGCGTTGATACTTGTTTCTGCAATTTCCCCTACACCTGCAGGTGAGGGGAAGACCACGGTTTCCATTGGATTGGCACAGGGAATGAACAGACTGGGGCACCAGGCAACCGTAGTGCTCAGGGAGCCTTCATTGGGCCCTGTGTTTGGAATAAAGGGAGGTGCAACCGGAGGCGGTTACTCGCAGGTGGTACCTATGGAGGATATAAACCTCCACTTTACCGGAGATTTCTCTGCGGTGGAAAAGGCCCATAACCTGCTGGCTGCAATTATAGACAACAATATCCAGAGCAAAAAGCGCTCCCTCAACATAGATCCGCGCACCATCTCCTGGAAAAGGGTTATGGATATGAACGACCGTTCCCTCAGGCACGTGGTTGTGGGATTGGGCGGCACTTCGTCGGGAATACCAAGGGAAACCGGGTTTGACATCACTGCGGCATCTGAAATTATGGCAATCCTCTGCCTGAGTGAGGACCTGCAGGATTTGAAGCGGAGGCTTGGGAATATCTTTGTGGGGTATACATTTGACAAGAAGCCTATCTATGCGCGTGACTTGAATGCCCACGGGGCTATGGCTGCCCTCCTTAAGGATGCCATAAAGCCAAATCTGGTGCAGACTCTGGAGCACACTCCGGCCATTATCCACGGCGGTCCGTTTGCAAACATAGCGCAGGGTACAAATACCGTAATTGCCACAAAAACATCACTTGCATTAAGCGACTACACAATTACAGAGGCCGGTTTCGGATTTGACCTGGGTGCGGAGAAATTCCTTGATATCAAATCCCGCATTGCAGGGCTCAATCCGCAGGCAGTAGTGCTTGTGGCAACTGTAAGGGCCCTCAAATATCACGGAGGAATGGCCCTGAAAACCCTTAAAGAGGAGACAACCGCCTGTGCAGAGGGGGTATGCCCTATAGAGGAGATAACCGGCAGGGTAGATTCACTTAAAGCCGGCATTGGCAACCTGCAGAAACATATAGAGAACATAAAACAGTTTAACCTTACCCCTGTTGTGGCAATAAACCGCTTTACAACAGATGCACAGGAGGAGATAGACTTCATAAAACAGAGCTGTGCAGAACTTGGCGTGGAGTGCGCCCTGGCAGAAGTTTGGGCCAAGGGTGGTGAAGGTGCCATTGAACTGGCGGAGAAAGTTGTTAAGGCAGTGGATGCGAGCCTTGCTGCTGGGAATAAGTTTGTACCTATGTACGAACTTACAGAGAGCGTAGAGGCCAAGATAGAGAAGATATCCAAGAAAATATACGGCGCAGAGGCGGTTGACTACACCCCTAAAGCCAAGGCAGACCTTAAGAAAATCTATGACCTTGGGCTGCAGGATCTGGCAATCTGCATGGCCAAAACCCAAAAATCCCTCTCAGACAACCCGGCACTGCTGGGCCGCCCGAAAGACTTCATAATAACAGTAAGGGAGATAGAAATAGCCGCAGGAGCAGGTTTCCTTATCCCGATAACCGGTGAAATTATGCGTATGCCCGGCCTCCCTGAAACCCCAGCCTCCGAGGCAATGGACATCACCGCCGAGGGTGAGATTACAGGATTGTTCTGATAACATTGTACATTTTTCAGTAAATTTGTGGCTGTTTAACGGTATCCGGTATGAACAATAAGGCAAAAGGGTATTTGTTGGCAGCCATTTCTTCTGCCACGTATGGTATGAATCCGCTTTTCTCCCTGCCGCTGTATGCAGACGGGATGGGGGTGGATTCTGTACTTTTTTTCAGATATATGTTTGCTGTCCCTATGGTGGCGCTTATGGTAAAGAGCAGGGGACGGAGTTTTTCTGTTGCCAGGAATGAAGTGTTTCCGCTGCTTATGGTGGGGGTGTTCTTTGTCCTCTCTTCCATTACCCTTTTCCGCAGTTACCAGTATATGGATTCAGGGATAGCCTCCACAATTCTGTTTGTGTATCCGGTTATGGTGGCCCTCATTATGGCCACATTCTTTAAGGAGAAGATTTCCCTGCAGACCTGGTGCTGCATTGCCCTGGCTCTGGCAGGAGTGGGATTGTTGTATAAGGCTCCCGATGGGGCAACGCTCAGTCTTGTGGGAACCCTGTTTGTAATGGGATCTGCATTGGCTTATACCCTGTACATAGTGGCCATAAACAAGACGGTACTTAAGGATGTGCCGTCGGTGAAGGTTACATTTTATGTGATTCTGCTCGGATTTTTCATTTTTGGGGCACTTGTACTTATGGGAGGTGAACTTCAGACTCCAACTAAGTGGTATCTGTGGCTTGATATTTTTGCTTTTGCATTGTTGCCTACGGTGCTTTCTATGTATTGCGCAACAAAGGCAATTGTGTACATAGGTTCTACTGCAACAGCAATCCTTGGGGCTCTGGAACCGCTTACAGCAGTATTTTTTGGAATTACAATATTTGGTGAAACACTTGGCGGCAGGGATATTGCAGGTTTGGTGCTTATTATTGTTTCTGTTACCTTTGTGGTGGCAGGAGGCAGCATCTCGGCACCGCTTGTGCGCATAAAGAAACTTTTTCCAAAGTTGCGCAAGTGAAAATACCAAAAACTTGGTATTGCAACAAACGGCTTAAGCCTGTTATCTTTGCAACAGTAGAAGAAGATATTAGATTAAGCCATTTATTATTGTTTGTTAGAGCAGGCTGCCAGGTGATAACACGGCAGCCTGCGCTGCATATGGAGGAATTATTATGGAATACAGGGATTACAGAATCTTTACAGCAAGGGACCGTATGGAGTCCCTCATTACAACAAACTACAGGCTTTTGAATATGCTCAGCCGTTTTGGCATCTCTTTGGGTGTGGGAGACAAGAGTGTTGAGGAGGTGTGCAGGATGAACGGTGTTGACTGCAGCACTTTCCTGGCGGTGGTGAATCTGTTCAATAATCCCGATACCCCACAGGAGAATGTGCAGTTCTCTATGGAAGACCTTATAATCTATCTGCAGAAATCACACGCGTATTACCTCGATTACAAACTGCCTGCAATAAGGGTGGCCCTGGAGAAGGCTATAGAGGGGGGCGGCAAGGATATGCAGTATCTTATCCTCAATTATTTTGATGATTATGCCGCCGAGGTGGCCCGCCATATGAACCAGGAGAATGAGGAGGTTTTCCCTTATATAAGCAAGCTTATAGAGAGCCATAGGAAGGGTGAGCCGCTGCAAGGGGGGAAGAATCCGCATATTTTCAGCGAGCAGCACAATTCCATAGATGTAAGGCTGGGTGAACTTATAGACATTATAGTGAAGTATTACCCGGGCGGTGCAACAAATGACCTCAACACAGTGCTGTATGATATTTTCGTATGCCAGCAGGATCTGGAGAACCATAACCTTATAGAGGATGTGCTTCTGGTGCCAAAAGTTAAGGAGATTGAGGAGGAACTGAAGGAGAGCCAGGAGAAGAAGAGTGAGGAGGAGACCCTCAGCGAGAGGGAGATTGATGTGCTTGTACACATTGTACGCGGACTTACCAACAAGGAGATAGCCGCCAAAATGTTCCTCTCTGTACATACAGTAAACACCCACAGGAAGAACATAATGAACAAACTCAAGATCCACAGCCCGGCGGGCCTTACAATCTATGCAATTGTAAACAAGTTGGTGTCTATAGAGGATCTGGATATAAAATAGTTACAGGGAAAGTATCCACATTGCCACGGCAATGAGCACAATTGTAATGAGGGGGGCAAACCATATCCCCCTTATTCTGTTCTGGTCCGGGCGGGTGTTGCAGATTCCCACCTTAAGGGCATCATTGTCGCACTCCCTCACACACTCTCCGCACAGATTGCAGTCTATGTCCGTAACCCTTTTGACTTTAAGCAAATCTACCTTGAAAGGGCAGGATGCGGAGCAGTTTCCGCAGCCGGTACATTTGGCTGTGTCCCTGTGGATATGCAGCAGTGATACATTGAACTCCGCCTTGCGTGCAACAATTTCAAGTATATAGCCCCCAACAGACAACGCTCCAACCAGCACCCACAGCGGCAGATCAATTCCCGCCATATAGAGCCCCCAATTGGCCAGCAGCACCATCATAAGCATTACTGTAAGCCTGAAGATATTGCTTGCGGCATTAACCGGGCAGAGGTATTTGCAGAAGAACATATTTCCCACAATTATTATGGATAGCACCACAATGGCAATTGTAACATTGAGCAGGAAAATGTGGTAATCTATGAAAAGCACTGTAAGGAGGATGTACTTTATGCCCCGGAGAATCTTGTCTGCGGCAGACCAGCGCACAATATGTGAGTATTCTCTCCGTCTGCGTTGGGTAATCCATTCCTGTACAAGCCCCAGAGGGCACAGATTGCTGCAGAAAAGTTTTCCGAAAAGCAGGTTCCCCACCCCCACAAGCACCAGAAGGAGCACCTTTATTGCCTCTGTATTGCGCAAGGCCCCCCCGTTATATGCAATAACAATCACTGCACATAAAGAACACAGCTGCAGAACATCCCTCAGCCTGTCCAGAACGGAAGTTTTACTTATGGTTGCCATTGGTACAAAGGTATTAAATTTTCTATCTTTGCGCCATGAATTTTTTTGACAACCATACACACAGCACTTTTTCTCCCGACAGTTCTGCAACCGTTGAGGCGGCAGTCCGCACAGCCCTGCAGCAGAACCTGATGGGAATTGCCATAACAGACCATTACGATACCGATGCCCCAAGCAGGGACCAGGAGTTCCTCTTCAACCCGGCAGACCAGCAGGCAGAGATAAGGAGGGTATGTGAACTTTTGGGGGATGAGATGCAGGCAAGGGATTTTCAGGTGATGAGGGGTATTGAGGTGGGGCTGCAGCCCCAGATTATAGGGAAGATAAAGGATTTTACCTCGCAGTTCCAGTTTGATACCGTTATTGCATCAATCCATTTTGTGGATGGTACAGATCCTTATCTGGGAACATATTACGGAGACAAAGATTATAAATATGCCTACAGCCACGCCCTTGAGATAATGTATGAGACTGCAGTGGCTTACCGCGATTTTGACATTCTTGGGCATTATGATTATGTGTCAAGGTATTCACCGTATGGCGAGGGGTGCCGCGACATTACCCTTGCCCAGTTCGGCGACTGGCTGGAGCCTATACTCAAGTTTCTGGCACAGGAGGGGAAAACTCTGGAACTGAATACCAAAACCTATATGAACCACAAGGGGTACATTCCGCAGCTTGATACTGCAATCCTCCGCAGGTTCAGGGAGTTTGGAGGTGAGGCACTCAGCCTGGGTTCCGATTCCCACAACACACTCCGCTACGGAGACAGTTTTGAGAAATATGCCCATATTGCAAAGGAGTGCGGGTTCAGATACCTTGTCTGGTTCAAGAACCGCAAGCCGCAATATTATAAAATAGACCTATAAAAAAATCCCGCTCTGTGGCGGGATTTTTCATTTATTTCTCTATGGGTTTTATAAGAAGCCTCTCTCCGGCATCTTCTGCAACCTTGCGTTTCCAGTGTTCGCTGTAGCCAGGCTGGATAGGGCTTGCAGGGATATTCTTGCCTGCACCGTTGTCTTTGAATGAGCCGTCCGGATTCTGGCGTTTCACATTGCCGTCTATGAATTTCACAAGCAGGTACTCATCAAGTTCTTTCCATTTCTTGAACATACGGTCTGCAAATTTCTCGCTCCATACGGTAAGGTACTCCTTAACCTCTCCCGGTTTGGTCTTGTAGAGCCTCAATGCCTCTGCATCTACGGTAGGGATAATCTGCAATGCTCCAAGTTCGTGGTCTGCAGCAGCCTTCTGCACTTCAGGGGCAATTATGTTGTATCTCAGATATGCGAATTGTGCAACTCTGTTGAAGAGCCAGAAAGCGGATGTAGGTGAATACTCTGTAAGGTGTCCGTTTCCTACCTCAAAGCATTTTGGAGCCCTCAGGCCGCTTGAGTAGATAGGGGTAAGGCAAGATGTTGCAGCATCATCAACTCCAAACCACAGGATACCGCCAATCTCATCAGGCAGCCAGCTGCGAGCCTGGCCAAGGAGCCAGAAACCGGTCTGCTGGGTGGCAATCGCGCGCTCGTTGGTGTAACGGAGGCTGTCTACCTGGAATGAAGAAGGCCTCCAGCGGTATGGAAGTTCAAAACCGCCTGCTCCAATATCTTTTCTCATATCAAGAGGGGTATTCTCATAGTGGTCCCTCATTACATCTGCAACCTCTTTTACAGTTACTTTATGTGCAGGTTTTATGTACAAAGGCATTTTGTTGGCAGGGTTTGCACCGCTTGCAAAATCAAAGTAGTCCATTGCAGGCTTGTCGCCAATCATACCTCCTCCAAGGATATTGAATGCTGCCCATACACGTGCCTCGCAGGCTCTCAATGCACTGAAATCTGCTGGGGCGTATGTGTCGCAGAAGCTGAAATCCTCATCGGTACCCTCATACAGGCCGGCTTCCCTTGCAAATGAAACAACATCTTTTGCATAGATGCAGTTCTCTGTGTCTGAGAATGGGATCTTGTCTATGCGCGACTGGTTTGCGTGTGCAGATACATATCCGTCGGGAATACGGATTGCAACCCATACTGCACCTTTGTTCTCATTCTGTCCTTTGGCATTGAGTTTTGTACCCTTGCCAATCATCTCCATTATCCATACCTCATTTTTGTCTGCAATTGAGAATGATTCTCCGCTTGAGGCATATCCGTACTCGGCTACAAGGTCTGTCATAACCTTAATGGCCTCACGGGCAGTCTTTGCACGCTGCAGGGTAATGTAGATGAGCGAGCCGTAGTCTATGATACCTGTAGTGTCTACAAGTTCGTAGCGTCCGCCAAAAGTGGTTTCTGTAATGATAAGCTGGTGCTCATTCATATTTCCCATTGTAGAGTATGTGCGTGGCACCTGGGCAATCTCTCCAAGGAAGTGCCCGCCGTCCCATTCAAACACCTTAAGTTTGCTCCCTTTTGGGAAAATTCCTGCAGGGGTAAAGTAAAGTTCGCCATACAGGACGTGTGAGTCTGCAGAATAAGTTACCATAACGGAACCGTCTTTGCTGGCTCCTTTGGTTATGAGCAGGTTGCTGCACGCTTCAGATACATTTACCGAAAGCATAAGGGCTGCAGCCGCCAGAAATGATTTTAAAAGCAGTTTCATATACGTTAATTTATGTGATTTTATTATCTTAGCGGTGTAATTACAAATATAAGGAAAATAATGAAATACGCACTAACTTGCATCATAGCCATAGCGGCCTTCTTCTGTTGCAGCAACGCATATGCACAGCAGCAGGAAGAGCAGAAATCTCCGGAGGAGATGGCCATAATTGAGGCCGACAAACTGGAAAAGGAACTGCTCCTTACCGGAACACAACTTTTTTATGTAGATTCAATCCTTCGCCACAACTTTGTTGCATTGGGTGATGATATGGCACTGCTCAAGGCCAGGGGAAGCCAGGACATTGACTCTTACAACACAACCCGCGAGAAGTGGATACAGAAAACCATTGATGCCTTTAAGATTGTGCTTGATGAGCAGCAATACATAAAGTATCTGAAATATCTTGGCAAAGGGCAGGAATACAAGAAAGGCAAAGACGGCAAATACCATCTTAAAGAAGATTTGAAGAAAAAGAAGAAATAAAAGAAAATCCCGCTCCAAGGCGGGATTTTTTATGCTCAGTCTTCTTTCACGCAGGCGTGGTATATGGAATTTGTAATGCATTGGAGGAAACTTTTCCCTTCTATAGGAACCAGTCCGGTGGCCATTGCAACAATACCCCATTTGTCTGAAGGGCTCCATATCATAATGCCGCTGAGTCCGTAAGATCCGGCAGAGTGTCCTATAAGATAATTGCCGGGAACATTGTATTTGGGGTCATCTGTCTGGTATGGCAACTCTCCAAGTCCAAGGCAGTATGTGTTTATCGCGCCCTCTCTGGTAAAAGGTACAGGAGTCCTCATTGCCTTTGCACTCTCCGGAGAGATTATCCTCACGCCATCCAGTTCTCCGTCATTTATATGCATCATCATATATCTGGCCAGATCCTCTACAGACATCTTTACACCACCTGTAGGGGAGAAAATAGGGGCAGAATAACCAATTATATAGCCCGGCATATCTTCTGCCCTGCTTTTGTACGGGCCGTCAGACTCCACCCACACGCCATCCGTCTTCCTGTATATTGAGGCAAATCTTGATGCATCAAGTGAATCCACATTATGCCCTCCATACAGCCCCAGTTCATTTATTATATGGTCCCTTATGTAATTGTCAAATCTTTCTCCCGACAATTTCTCAAGGATTGCCCCAGCAAGGTTTATGGCCATATTGGAGTAGTTGTACTGCTCCCCGGGGGCATAAGTGTAATAAGAATCGGCACAATCCCCGTTTTTGCCTGGATTGATGTGGTCCAATGTAAAGTAGTCATCCTCCTTGTCCATTATGCTGGATGTATGGGAAAGGATCATCTTCAATGTGATTGGAATATCGGGATAATGGGGATTCCTTACCTTGAACCCTATGAGGTCACTCACATCATCATCCAATGAAATTACCCCTTTGTCCACAAACTGCATAAGGGCGGTGGCGGTAAAGGATTTTGAAACCGATGCAATCCTCACAATATCTCCATTTGCAAGCGGTGTCCCGCTTTCCAGATTCTTGTACCCGAAAGACTTGTTGTAGATTATCTCACCATCCTTCACAACTGTGGCGGCAAGCCCCACAATCTGAAATTCGTCAATAATGGCCTTTATGGCCTCATCTGTCTGCTTCTCCCTGTTTGGGGTGCAGGATGCAAAGGCAATGAAAAAAGTGGCAACAGCCAGGAAAAACTTTGAAGCGCGCATAGTGTAATGTATTGGTTTTGTTTGCGCCATAAATTTACACAATTATTCCTATTCCACATACGCCAGCGTGGCAATGTAAGAAATGGCTTACTTCTTCCTGCCATTATTTTTTGCAAATCAGGAAATTGTATTACCTTTGCGCCCGCTTTAGGCAATAGTGGAAGGATTTGACTGCTTGCAACCACATTAAAAAATGCTAAAACGATTCCAATCATTTCAGCACAAAGTCAAAATCTTACACTAAATTTTGTTAATCGGTATACATTTTGCGGCGTCAGTTGCAGAGCCGGAATTTGTTATCGGGAGTATTAATTTAATTTAGTTTTTAGAGTTATGTCTTATTTGTTTACTTCAGAGTCTGTTTCAGAGGGACATCCCGATAAAGTTGCAGACCAGATTTCAGATGCAATCCTTGATGAGTTCCTGCGCCAGGACCCTGAGAGCAAGGTGGCTTGCGAGACTTTTGTGAGCACCGGCCTTGTGGTTGTTGGAGGTGAGGTAAGGAGCGAGGATGCTTATGTAGATATCCAGCAGGTGGCCCGCAGGGTTATAAACAAGATTGGTTATACCAAGGCAGAGTATATGTTCGACGGCAACTCTTGCGGTATCCTTTCTGCCCTTCACGAGCAGTCTCCCGACATCAACCGCGGTGTGGTTGTTGAGGACAAGGATGAGCAGGGTGCAGGAGACCAGGGTATGATGTTCGGCTATGCCTGTACAGATACCCAGGAGTATATGCCTCTTGCAATTTATCTTTCACACCTTGCACTTACAGAGTTGGCGGATATAAGGAAGAACACTTCACTTATGCCTTACCTGAGACCGGATGCAAAATCACAGTTTACAATTGAGTACGCAGATGATGATACCCCTGTACGCATCCATACAATTGTAATCTCTACCCAGCACGATGAGTTTGATTCAGACATTGCAATGCAGCAGAGGATAAAGAGCGACATAAAGAACATCCTTATTCCAAGAATGCTCAAGAAACTTCCTGCAGAGACTGCAGCATTGTTCAAAGGTGACTATATCCTGCACGTAAACCCTACCGGCAAGTTTGTAATTGGTGGCCCTCACGGAGATACAGGTCTTACAGGACGTAAGATTATTGTAGATACCTACGGCGGAAGGGGAGCACATGGTGGTGGAGCATTTTCAGGTAAAGATTCAAGCAAGGTAGACCGCTCTGCAGCATATGCAGCCCGTTACATTGCAAAGAATCTTGTGGCAGCAGGTGTATCTAAAGAGATTCTTGTACAGTTGGCATATGCAATTGGTGTGGCAAAACCTGTGAGTATCTTTGTAAATACCCGCGGAACCTGCAACCTCAACGGTGTAACTGACGGTGAAATTGCACGCAAGATTGGAGAACTTTTTGATCTCCGTCCTGCAAAAATCATTGAAAAGTTTGATCTCAAGAACCCTATCTTTGAGGAGACCGCAGCATACGGCCACTTTGGAAGGGCTCCTTACACAAAAGAGGTTGATGTAAGGGTAAACGGCCAGATGGTAAAGAAAGAGGTCCAGTTCTTCGGTTGGGAAAAACTTGATGCAGTTGAGAAAATAAAGGAGGCATTCAATCTGTAAAGAGAGCGGCAGTTTGTGGCAGGAGGGGAGAGATGAAGTGGTGGAGATTGCTGTTCGATTTATGCTTTCCAAAGATATGTGCTGTTTGTGGTAATACACTCAATTACCACGAACAGCATTTTTGTTTGCACTGCTATGCAGACATGCCCCTTACCCATTTCTGGAACGTTGTGGAAAACCCTGCAGAGAGGGTATTCTGGGGCCGGTGCAAAGTGGAGAGGGTATACTCCCTCTTCTACTACACAAACAACTGGCGCAACCCTGTGCACCAGCTCAAATACAAAGGGAACACCCCAATTGGCCTTTATCTTGGAGAAATGCTGGGAAACAAGCTCCCTCTTCCCGACAGTTTTGATTACATTGTCCCCCTACCTCTGCACTGGAGGAAACAGATGAAAAGGGGTTACAACCAGGCAGAAACCATTGCCCGTGGATTGCAGAAGGGACTTGCTCTTCCCGATGAGGCAGTTCTCCCCAATCTCCTGCGCAGGCGCACATTTACCGGAACCCAGACAGCCAGGGACCGTATGGAGAGATGGCACAACGTAAAGGATGCCTTTGAACCCAATCCCAGATGCAGGAGAATTCCCCCTGCCGGAAGCCACATCCTCCTTGTGGATGATGTTCTGACAACAGGCGCCTCGCTGGAAGCCTGCGCCTCAATTCTGGTGGAGCAACTGGAGTGCAGGGTGAGTATTGCCACGTTGGCGTATGTGGAGTGAGATAAAAAATCATATTTGAGTCTTACAGAAATTTGACGGAAATTTTGCAATCTGTCAAAAAATTAATAATTTTGACAGAAGAGTTAAAATCTGTCAAAATTATGGTGCCATACGATAGAAACGTTCCACATAACAATTTGCCGCCTTTGCCTCCGGCGTTGGAGTGCTATAATACACCCGAGCTGATGCGCAAGCTTACAGATGCCAGCAGAAAGTTGGCAGAGCTCAAAGGTTTGGCATCAATGCTTCCAAATCAGTCAATCTTTGTAAATACAATATCGCTGCGTGAGGCAAAAGCCAGTAGTGCTATTGAAAATATCTTTACTACAGATGATGAGCTGTACCGTGCACTGACTTTTCAGGATGAGGAATATGTGCAGGGGCCTGCAAAGGAGATTCTACACTATAGGGAAGCACTTTGGGAAGGTTTTAACAATCTGGCTGTAACAGGCAAGATAACCCAGCAGTCTTTAATAGACATTTATAGAAAAGTTAATCAGACGTATGACGGAATTCGTCCGTATCAGGCTGAAATTGTCATAAAGAAAAGGGGCTGGGGGTCACTTATAGGGGAAACTGTATATACTCCACCCAGAGGAAAGGGTGTAGTTGAAAAAATGCTGGCAGATTTAGTGGAATTCTTGAATGATGATATAAAATTCCCAATTGATCCGCTGCTTAAGATGATTATGGCACACTATCAGTTTGAGGCAATCCACCCTTTCCGTGATGGAAATGGTAGAACTGGAAGAATTTTATGTATTCTCTACCTTATTCAAAAGAGGTTGCTGGATATGCCTATTCTGTATATAAGTTCATACATTCTTCAGAACAAAGACAGTTATTATTTTAATTTGAGTAATGTTACAGGCCTGCATAACTGGAATTCGTGGATACTTTTTATGCTGGATGCGGTTATTCAGACATCGGAATATACTATTTATAAGATAAACAGGATGCGTTCGCTTATATCCAAGACTGAAGGTATAATTCCAAAATCATTACTTGCAAAGATGGATGTGTCAAAGCTGTTTGAACAACCATATATACGGCCAAAGAACCTTTTGTCTGAAAAAATAAAGAGTATTAACACAGCCAAGAAATATCTTGCAGAATTGGAGGGGTTAGGGTTGTTGTCCAAGGAGAAGATAGGTAAAGAATTTGTCTGGTTCAATACAGAACTCATGGATATTCTTTCTACAGAATAACACACAATTTGATATTCTTATATCACTCTAATGTTATGTTCTGACAACAGGCGCCTCGCTGGAAGCCTGCGCCTCAATTCTGGTGGAGCATTACGGATATAAGGGTAAGCATTGCCACGCTGGCGTATGTGGAATAGGAATGTTGCAGATTATTCCTTGTATGAATTCTCAATGGCAAGGCGTAGTTCGGAGATTGAACCCATTGTCTTTATCTCCCCGTCCTTTACAAATGAGATGTTGCCGGTCTCCTCTGAAACCACAATTACACAGGCGTCTGTCTCTTCAGAAAGGCCGGTGGCAGCCCTGTGGCGCATGCCGTAGTGGGCAGGGATGTTAGGGTTCTCACTTATGGGGAGGGTGCATCTTGCAGCAACAATACGGTCATCTGCAATTACCATTGCCCCGTCGTGAAGTGGTGAGTTCTTGAAGAACAGATTCTCTATAAGGCGGCGGTTTATTCTGGCGTCAATGGTATCGCCTGTCTCAATCACAAAATCCATTGAAGATGAGTGTGCAATTACAATAAGGGCACCGGTCTTTGTCTCGCTCATCTTTCTGCAGGCCTCTGTAATTTCATCAAGTGCCGCCAATTCCATACCGTTCTCCTTGCGGCCTAAAAGCCTGTTCATGAACTTGAGGTGTTTGTTGTTCAGCAGATATGTGCTTCCCAGGCGGAGGAGGAATTTCCTTATCTCCTGCTGGAACAATACAATTATGGCAATAACTCCAACACCCAGCACCTGTCCCATAAGGGCGGAAAGGAGGCTCATATTAAGGGCCTTTACAACAGCCCATACTATGTACAGGATAATGATGCCAAGGAAGATGCTTATGGCTGCTGTTCCCCTTATGAGTTTGTATACATAAAATACCAGCAGGCCAACAAGCAGGATGTCCAGGATGTCTATGAATTGTATGTCAATGATTTCAAACATATGCTGCGGTTTACAAACAATCCCAAAGTTAAGAATTATTGTATGAATTGTCTTCCGGCAGGGGAAAAATTTGTCGGGATGAGAGGCTTGTCAGGATTTCTTTGATGGTTCCCTTGGGGGCAGAGGACAGGATTTCTCCTTAAGGGGCTTCTTTATTATGAATTTCTCCTCTTTGCCGTGGTAAAGTCTCTTGAGGTTGCTTATGTGGCTGAGCCATATGGTACAGCCTGCCACAATGCTGAATATCTTTATTACAAGTGTCTCTTTGGGATCGAGCCAAAGGGCAAAGAGAGTGTTCACAAGGAATGGAAAGCAGGTTACCGCTGCAATTACACTAACAGAAACATACCTTGTAACAAAGAGTGTAACGCAGAAGATGGCGGTACAGATGAGTACTGCAAACGGGTGTATTGCAAGGAGCACTCCGCACATTGTGGCAACTCCTTTGCCACCCTTGAACTTGTGGAAAACAGGGAATACGTGTCCCAGAATGGCGGCAAAGCCGAATACAATCTGTGTACCTACAAAACCGTTTGTTTCACGCGGGAACGGAAGGAAGAATACCAGCGATGCCGCCGCCGCACCTTTTATTATGTCAAAGGCCAGTACAAGCAGCCCCATCTTCCAGCCGAGCACCCTCTGGGTGTTGTTTGCCCCCGGATTCTTGCTCCCATATTCACGCACATCAATGCCGTACACCAGCCTTCCAAGTATTATGGAACTGGATACGGATCCCATCAGATATGCCAGGATTATGAAAAATATATATAGGGCAATCCCCAGCGGCAGTGTCATAAAACTTAATTTCTCAATTGCAAATATATAAATTATCTTTGCCCCGGAAAAAATTATATAAATGGAGAACTCTGCAAAAATAGAACAGAAACTTGGTTTTGAGAAGATAAGGGAGCAGCTCAAGCTCCGCTGTTCTACCAATTATGCCAAAGGGCGTGTAGATGCAGAGAAGGTTTCCCATAATCCCAGAATCATAGAGAAGAGGCTCCAGCTTACAGACGAGATGCGTCTTGTGTGTATGTTTGAGAGCAGTTTCCCCCAGAACGGATTCATAGACAGCATAGATTTCCTCAAGCCTCTGGAAGTTGAATACTCTTCAATAACCCTTGAGAATATGAACAGACTCTACACATTTGTAGAGAACCTGAAGGGGGTGCTCAACTTCTTCCGAAACAGCAAGGAGGGTTCTTATGTTGCACTTAAGGAGATGGCCTCCCCAATTACATTCTTCCCGGAGGTTTCAAGACGTATAGAATCTATAGTTGACCGTTTTGGAGAGGTAAGGGACAACGCCACACCGGAGCTTTTCAATATCCGCAAATCGTTGAGGGAAAAGGAGAACTCCATTTCAAGAAAAATACAGCAGATACTCCGCAAGGCGCAGGAAGAGGGGCTGGCAGATGAGGATGCAAGCATCTCTGCCAGGGACGGCCGACTTCTCATACCGGTAAGCGCGGTAAACAAACGCAAGTTGCCGGGATTTGTATATGACGAATCGGCAACCGGAAAGACCGTCTTCATAGAGCCTATGGAGGTTGTGGAGCTCAATAACCAGGTAAAGGAGCTCATCTTTGCCCAGCAGAGGGAGATACTCCGTATCCTTAGGGAATTCTCGGATTTCCTCCGTCCATACCTTCCGGAACTCATAGCCGGAGCAAAATTCATAGGCGAGATAGATTTCATAAGGGCCAAGGCACTTGTTGCAATGCAGATGGAGGCAGGCAAACCCATCCTTTCCCAGGACGATACCCTTAAAATAATAAAGGGAAGGCACCCAATCCTTGAGGCGGCCCTCAAAAAGGAGAAGAAACCCATTGTCCCCCTTACCCTCACCCTTACTCCCGACAAACATATCCTTGTAATTTCGGGCCCCAATGCAGGCGGAAAATCGGTATGTCTTAAAACTGTGGGGATGCTGCAGTATATGTTCCAGTGGGGTATGCTGGTTCCGGCAAGCGAGGTGAGCGAGTTCAGGATATTTGATGACATCTTTATAGATATAGGAGATGAGCAGTCTCTTGAAAATGACCTGAGTACCTACAGTTCCCACCTTACAAACATGAAGGAGGTGCTGCAGAAGGCAACGGACAACTCTCTGGTGCTTATAGATGAGTTCGGAACAGGAACAGAGCCTACAGCGGGTGGTGCCATAGCATTGGCTATACTGGAGAACATAGAGATAAAGGGTGTGTTTGGGATAATTACCACACACTATACAAACCTCAAGTTTTATGCAGAGAAGGTGAATGGGGCAATAAACGGTGCAATGCTCTTTGATGTGGCAAAAATACAGCCGCTCTATAAACTGGAGGTGGGGCTTCCAGGCAACTCCTTTGCATTTGAACTGGCCCGCAAGATAGGGCTTCCAGAGCACATAATAAGGGTGGCAGAAGCGAATGCCGGTACCGGATATGTGGATATGGAGAAACAGTTGAGGAAGATTTCCCGTAACCGAAGGGCTTTGGACGAGAAACTTGCCAGGATAAAGAACACAGACCGCACACTGGAGAGCATAACTGAAAAATATGAGAAAGAACTTACAGATATCCAGTCTGTAAAGAAACAGATACTTGAAGAGGCCCGCAGGGAGGCAAAGGAGATAATAGACCAGGCCAACCGCAAGGTTGAGGCAACAATAAAGGCCATCAAGGAGGCACAGGCAGAGAAAGAGAAGACAAGGGCAGCCCGCAAGGAGCTGGAGCAGTTCAACAAGGCAATGGAGGAGAGGGAAGGAAGCGAGACAGACCGCAAGATAGAGGCTAAGATGCAGAAACTCCTTGAGAGGAAGAAGAGGAAAGAGGAGAGGCTGTCAAGAGGTGCCAAAGGTGCGGCAGCAGGGGATGGGGCTCTGCAGCAGAAAGAGGTAATGGTGGAAAAAGGGGAACTCAAAGTTGGCGACAAAGTGAAGATAAAGGGGGGAGACCTTATGGGAGAGGTGATGCAGATTGGCGGCAACTGGGTAAGTGTAGCGGTAGGAAGCATCATAAGCAAGCAGGCTAAGGCAAATGTGGAGAAGATATCCAATAATGAATACTCGGCATCGGTAAAGAATATGCCAAAGAGGATGAGCATACAGTCTGAGGGGATTACAGAGAGGAAACTCAACTTCAAGCCAAACATTGATATAAGGGGTGAGAGGCTTATGGATGCGCTGGATATTGTAAGCAGGTTCATTGATGATGCCCTTATGGTTGGAATAGGGGAAGTGAAGATATTGCACGGCAAAGGGAACGGTATCCTTAAGGAGGAGATAAGAAAATATCTCAAGACTGTTCCAGGTGTTGTAAGCTGCAAGGATGAGGATATACAATTCGGTGGTTCCGGTATAACCGTGGTAAAGATGGATTAACTATTTATAATATGAAAAAGATACTTTTTATTTTGGCAGTTTGCCTGCTTGCAGGATGCACAGGCAATGAGAAACAGGCACAGCAGGGGGCACAGCAGTTTTTGGATGCCTTCCTGGCAAACGATTACGACAAGGCTGCCGGATTCTGTACAGATGATTTCCAGATAGATTTTGAGAAAGTTGTGGCAAACTTCAAGACTCTGGATACTAACGTACGTGCGTTGCTTGTTTCAGAGTGCTCACAGTATAAGGCAGAGATTCTTTCTGCACAGAGCATAAACGGAACAGATACTTTTAAGGTTGATTACAGGATTGTAAAGGCCCAGGCAGACACAGCATCTGCAAACAACGGTTTCATTGAGAGTTCCCTTAAAGTTGTAGACGGAAAAGTTTACAGGTTGGGAGAGTAATTACAAAAACCGGAGACAAAAAAAGAGGGAGTCCTTATGGATTCCCTCTTTCTCATTTTCTTACCCACCTATTCATCCAGTACCGAGTATACCAGCCTGAGTTTAGGCCTCCTTTCTGCAGCAGGTCCATTGATTTTTCCATTAAAGTATGTGCTGCAGTCCAATGAATATGTTGTTGTGTTGTAATACGAATCTGTCTGGGAAGCGGTAGGCATCAGCCACAAATCGTAAGTCTCATCAATCTCAGACTTCTCTTTGCTTATCATATCCTGTACATATGAAGGGACATCCATTGCATATCTGCACAATGACCTGTCAATTGCACCCACGCTGTAGCCTGTTACATTCACATCCTCAAGTGGATAATAGAACAGGGCATTATATGCTGTATCCAACTCCCTGTTGCAAGGGTATATTGAAGAAGGGTATTTTGTCATATCCATATCTTCCGGTATCTCAAACGGGAAAATGAGTTCACCTTTTGCAACTATCACAGTCTTGTCTGCCAGCCCCATCTCAGATTTCCAGTTGTCTATTGCATTCTTCATATCAGTATGGCTGATGAAAGGCTTCACACCTGCAATACCCTCATAAGGGATAGTCTCACCCGGCTCTGTTGTCTCAAGTGATGCACTTTCATACTCCGAAATGTTCACACAATAATTGTATCCCCACGAGAGGGTGAAGATTGTGTCCTTTCTGGCAAGGCCCTCTGCCCAGGTAGGCTGATAGTCAACACGCATATATATGGCACCTGAGCCATATGACAAAAAGTTCTCCCTGCCGCCGTATATCCCCTCTTCAGGTGCGGAACATTTCAGGATCATCCCCTTGAACTTCTCCACAAACAGGTTCAAAGAGTCCCTTTCTGCCTGTGACGATGCCAATATCTCCTCGCCCAATGATTTGCGCAGATATATGCGGAGCGAGTCACCACCAAAATACAGGTACTCCGATTCATTCAACGGCTCCGGATCATAGTCTGCCGCTGTTATTGAATTGTTGAATACGGTTGTTGTATCTATCCTTTTCTTTGTCCTGTGGAGTGTGAGGATCTGCGGGATACCTTTCTGGTCATCCTCTATTGTATAGGTGCTTGTGATAGGAGCCATAAAATATATCTCCTTCAACACAGGGTCCTTTCCGAAATCCCATCTTGACATATTTGGACTTATGTCTGCCATTGTGGAGAACTGTACAAGTCCGAACTCCTCAGTCCTGATTGCACCGAATATGCTCTCACCTGCCGAAATGGTCTGTACCGGGCTGGATGATTTGACCTGCACGGGCAGATCAATTTCTGCCGAATGTATAGGAAGGTCCTGGTTTTCAGGAACCATCCCCTCTCCCAAAGTCTTATCTACTGTAATACACGAAACGGCCATGAATATGGCCACGAAAGCAAATACAATTGTATGTTTAAACTGCATCTTCCCCTAGAATTTTGTCGTAAAACTGGTTATACTCCTTTATGTATGCAGGATCAGACTGGTCTGTAAATGGCAATACCGGCAATTTGGATGCCGCAACAAAACTTTCAAGTTCTCCAGGGAGTTCCTGGCTGCCACAGATTATGCCGTCCGCATTCTGGATAGCGAGTTTAGCAAGATTTATGCCATTGGCCGGCTTGAGTACCTCAAGATCCTTGCTTTTAATGCCGGGAAGAATCATCTTGCTGCCCATATCCTCTGCAAATGTTTCATCTGCAATCTCATTGTAAAGGGAAAGTACAACCTTGCAATCTGTGAATATAGGGTCGTCCTTGTATGCTTTCTTAAGATAAATTGGCAGAATGTGCGAAATCCATCCCTGGCAATGGATGATGTCCGGTTTCCATCTCAGTTTCTTTACGGTTTCCAGAACACCGCGTGCAAAAAAGATGGCACGCTCATCGTTGTCCTCAAAAAATTTGCCGTCCTCGCCGGTATAGACAAACTTCCTGTGGAAATAATCATCATTGTCTATGAAATAGACCTGCATCCTGGCAGATGATATTGACGCCACTTTTATGATAAGCGGACGGTCTATGTCATTCACCACTATGTTCATTCCCGACAGGCGGATTACCTCATGCAACTGGTTTCTCCTCTCATTGATGTTGCCGTATCTTGGCATAAAGGAGCGGATCTCTTTTCCGCTCTCCTGAATTCCCTGCGGCAGGTAACGGCCTACGCAAGAAATTGTACTCTCAGGGAGGTAAGGGGTAATCTCCGAGTTGACGAACAATATTTTTTTGGTCTCCTTCATAGAAATGGATATTTAACGCACAAAGATAATAAAAAATAATTAAACATTTTTAAATATGCATTTTGTGTTTATCTTTGAAGGTTAATTTATGGGCAGAAAAGAGAAAAATATAATAGCCAGGAGGTTGCTGCATTCATACCTCTCCTCAATAATAAGCATTGCACTGGTTCTGCTGCTGATAGGGATTTTCGGAATCCTGGCGGTAAATGCAGGTTCTGTGCAGAATTATTTCAAGGAGAACGTGAAGATCTCTGCAATACTCAAGGAGAGTGCATCCGAGCAGCAGGCAAGGAAACTCCTGAGGCAGTTCGGGCAGTTGCCGGCAGTGAAGGAGACCCATTACATTTCAAAGGAGCAGGGTACAAGGGAGATGCAGGAGCTGCTGGGGCAGAATTTCCTTGATGCATTTGATTCCAACCCTATCCCAATCTCCATAGAACTGAACCTGAACGGGGAGTATTTTCATCCCGACAGTATCCGTAACCTGTCGGTACAGTTGATGAAGGAGCCTCTGGTTGAGGAGGTGGCATACCAGGAGTCACTTCTGGAACTTCTCAACAACAACATGGAGAGGATCGCCTACTTTTTCATGGTATTTATAGCACTCCTTATGTTTATCTCTTTTGTCCTCATAAACAATACAGTAAGGCTCAATGTGTATTCCAAGAGGTTCTCAATCTATACAATGAGGCTTGTGGGTGCAAAACGGAGTTTCATAAGGGCACCGTTCCTTGTGAAATCAATTTTCCAGGGGATGTTGTCGGGATTATTGGCAGCATTGGCCCTGTTGGGGATACTTTATCTTGTGAGGAATGAGTTCCAGCAGATGTTCTCCATTTTCAATATGGAGCTTGTGGCAATGGTGCTTGGAGGGGTAGTGGTGCTTGGGGCTTTCATATGCCTTGTGTGCACATTTTTTGTAGTGAACAGGCTTGTTTCACTCAGTAATGATGAATTGTATTATTAAAAGATTGATATGAAAGAGAAATTGGAAGGGACGGGCTTTGCAATGCCCAAGAAAAATATCCTGTATATAATTGCAGGCTTTGTAGTTATGCTTCTCGGCTATGCACTTATGGCTGGCGGAGGAAGTGATGACCCAAATGTGTTTGATGAAGGGATGTTCAGTTTCCGCAGGATTGTGGTTGCCCCTGTAGTGATAATAGTCGGAATTGTTGTGGAGATATGGGCAATTATGCATATAGGTAAAAACGGCGGGGAGGAGAGGAAATGAGCTGGATTGAAGCAATACTCCTTGGACTGGTACAGGGGCTTACAGAGTTCCTGCCTGTAAGCAGCAGCGGCCACCTTACTATTGCAAAGGAACTGTTCGGGATAGAGACATCCAATTTGAGTTTTGAGGTTATGGTGCATGCTGCAACAGTGTGCAGCACCATTGTGGCTTTCAGAAAAGAGATTTGGGACCTGCTGTGCGGTCTGTTCAATGCAAAAATGAATCCGCAGAAGGAGTATATCCTTAAGATAGCAGTATCAATGATTCCTATCTTTATTGTGGGTGTGTTCTTCAAGGACCACGTGGAGGCTGTTTTCGGCGGAGGCCTGCTTGTGGTGGGATGTATGCTTCTCATTACAGCCGTGCTCCTCACTCTTAGCGAGTATCTTTCAAACAAGATGAACGGCGAAGGGCATCCTGTCCGTTTCAAGGATGCAATAATCATAGGCCTGGCACAGGCTTGTGCCGTGCTTCCCGGGCTTTCACGCTCAGGCACTACAATTTCAACCGGCCTAATGCTGGGTGTAAAGAAGGAGGATGTGGCACAGTTCTCGTTCCTTATGGTGCTGGTCCCTATTCTTGGAGAGGCCTTCCTGGAACTTGTGGGAGGTGATTTCTCAGGCGCGGCATCGGGTATTCCGGCCCTTTCAATGGCGTTGGGGTTTGTGAGCGCATTTTTGTCGGGATTATTTGCCTGTACCCTTATGATAAATATTGTAAAGAGGGCCAAGTTGTGGCTGTTTGCAATATATTGTGTAATTGCAGGTATGGCCTGCATCATAAGTACTTTGTTGTAGGATGAGCCTTTATTACTTTGTTTCGGATGTGCATCTGGGACTGGATTATAAGGATCCGGTTGCAAGGGAGAGGAGATTTGCCTCTTTCCTGAAGGGATTGCCTTCGGATACAAAGGCACTTTTTCTGCTGGGGGATATTTTTGATTTCTGGTATGAGTATAAAAATGTTGTGCCAAGGAATTTTACCCGTACTTTGGGGGCTCTTGCAGATCTTGCAGACAAAGGGGTTGAGGTTTATTTTTTCAACGGTAACCACGATATCTGGACCTACGGCTATTTTGAGAAGGAGCTTGGCCTAAAGATACTTACCCAGCCGTATGTTGTGGAACTGGAGGGGAAGAGGTTCTGCCTTGGACACGGAGACGGGCTTGGTGAGGGTGATTTTGGGTACAGACTGCTCAATTGGGGCTTCAAGAACCGTTTCCTGCAGTGGCTTTTCAGTGGACTGCATCCCCGCTGGGCCTTTGGGCTTGCCCATTTGTGGAGCAGGCACAATAGGCTTACGCACGAAGACAACCCTTGGGAGTGGAGAGGTGAGGATGAGAGGATTGTGAAGTTTGCAAATTCATTCCAGAAGGGAAGGGATGAAAAGATGGATTATTTCATCTTCGGACATTTCCACTATAAGACACATGTGAATCTTTCAGCGGGGGGCGAGATGTTCCTGCTTGGCGACTGGATACACAATCCCGGCTATCTGGTGTTCGACGGCTATACGTGCCAGTCTCCGAATATTGAGTGATAGAGGAACCAGAAGCGGCCGTCGTGGTACATCTGCCGGAGTTCTTCTATGAGTTTGTCCTCCCCAAACCGGTCGTATTGCTTTTTCAGGTCCGAGCCGAACAGTTTTGCAACACCCTGCCAGAATCCTGCGGCAGCACCACCCTTGTAGTTCCGTATAACATAATACGATGATATTCCCATCTCCCTGTCCATAAGTTTGAGCAGGAGTTTCCCCTGGGTTATGGTGAGGTTCCTCAGCGGCTTTTCAAACTCCCTGAAGAGCCTTTTTTCATACTCTTTTATGTATTTGTCCCTCTCTTTTGGAGTGAAGTTTGATCGGGCTATAGTGCTGTCGGCATCCTGCATTATCTCTTTTGCCTTAAGGGCATATGGGTATACTTTGGCAAAATTGTGCACAGTGCGGTAGAATTTGCGCCACTCTTTGCTCTCCTTTACCCTGTCGGGACGATTATATATATAGGCCGGCCTTATTTTGTCTACGTACAGGGTGTCGCCGTCCACTATCTCGTATCCTATGGCATAACCCGGCTTCTGCGCATGTGAGATATTGCACAGAAGCATTGCCAACAGTGGCAAAACGCAATATTTTAAATATTTTTTGGCCATAAGTGATGCAAAATTACTAACTTTACAGATACTGCAAAAAACGTACACTAAACTTAACAATCTGAAAAATGTTCAATACAGAAATTTTCACACCCTGGGTGCTCCTTTCAGACCTGGGAATCATATCTGCCCTGCTTCTTGTAGGTAAACTTATAAGGGTAAAGGTAAAACTCATACAGAAACTCTTTATACCGCCTAGCCTCATTGCCGGTGTTCTGGGACTTGCGTTCGGCCCTAATGGTTTGGGATGGCTCCCTTTGTCGGGAAGCATGGGAACATATGCTGCGGTTCTTATTGCACTTGTTTTTGGTGCACTTCCGCTTTCTTCTCCAAAGTTCTCTGCCAAAGAAGTTGCGGGCAGAGTGGGCCCGATGTGGGCGTTTGCCCAGTTGGGTATGCTTGTGCAATGGGGACTCGCCGGCCTGTTCGGCATTTTTGTGCTCAAGTTGTTCTGGCCGGAGTTGAATGATGCGTTTGGCGTTATGCTCTCTACAGGTTTTTATGGAGGACACGGAACAGCGGCTGCAATTGGAGAAGCTTTCAACGGCCTTGGTTGGGATGAAGCTGCAAGTCTTGGAATGACAACTGCAACAATGGGTGTGATTTGTGCAATCATTGGAGGCCTTATTATGATCAAATGGGCGGCCAAGAACAAGCAGACCGCTTTCATTGCAGATTTTGCAGATCTTCCAAATGAGTTAAGGTCTGGTCTGGTTCCGGAAGAAAAAAGAGATTCTATAGGTAGTGCAACCACTTCTGCAATCTCAATAGAGCCACTTACATTCCATCTGGCCCTGGTGCTGCTTGTTGCATTTCTGGGATATTCAATGAGTGTGGGCGTAAAACAGCTGTATCCGCAACTTGAACTCCCTGTGTTCAGTTGTGCATTCATTATAGGTCTTCTGCTCAAGAAAGCATTTGACGCTACAGGTGTTACCAATTATATATGCCCCCAGACAACCCAAAGGATTGGAAGTATGGCTACAGACCTGCTTGTTGCATTTGGAGTTGCTTCAATCAAACTGGGCGTGGTGGTAAAATATGCCATTCCATTGGTGGTACTTATCATTGCAGGTGCCTTGATGGTATTTGCAGTTACATTCTTCTTTGGAAGGAGACTGTCAAAGACATACTGGTTTGAGCGTACAATTTTCGCATGGGGATGGTGGACAGGAACTATGGCAATGGGTATTGCCCTCATAAGGATTGTAGACCCTAAACTGGCCAGCAAGGCTATGGATGATTATGCGCTTGCATATCTTCCTATTGCACCTGTAGAGATAATACTTATAACATTTGTTCCAATCATGTTTGTTAACGGAATGGGTGTGTGGCTCTCTTTGGGATGTCTTCTATTGTCTGCCCTTATTGTGTTGCTTGCTGTAAAGATGGGCTGGTGGATAAAAAAGAAATAAAAGTATATGAAAAAGATTTTTATGTTTGCGGCTGCACTGCTTTTGGCATATGGGGCAGGCGCACAGACCTCAGATGAGGCCTACAGGAAAAAGGCGGATGAAATACACGCCAAATACATTACAATAGACACCCATAATGATACAGCAATGTATCTGAATCATCCCGACAGCGATGACTGGAGTGTAACCAAAGGACAGGTTTCTTTCCCCAAAATGAAGGAGGGTGGGCTTGATGCGGCATTTTTTGCCATATTCCTTGACCAGGGCCCTTTGAGGGATTCTTCCAGAGATTCTGTATATGCCTATGCAATGAACGAGGTAAACACGTTCAAGGATTATGTTTCGCGCCATTCTGATGAGGCTGCCCTGGCTTTTTCACCGGAGGATGTGAAGAAATTGAAGAAGAGCGGTAAAAGGATTGTCATTTTGGCCATTGAGAACGGCTATGCAATTGGTACAGACCTTGATAAAATAGATGCATTCTACAATGCAGGCTGCAGGTACATTACCTTGTGTCACAACTACACAAATGACATTTGTGATGCTTCACGTTATGAGAATCCCAACGGACACGGAGGGTTGTCGGCTTTTGGTGAGCAGGTTGTGAAGAGGATGAATGAACTTGGTATGCTTGTGGATGTTTCCCACGCCAGCACCTCTACACTTTACGATGTAATAAAACTCAGCAAGGCTCCAATTTTTGCTTCTCACTCTGCAGTAAGGGCAATAAAGGATCATCCAAGGAATCTTACAGATGAGGAGATAAAGGCAATTGCTGCAACAGGGGGAGTGATTCAGGTAGCAACAGGCAGATGGTGTCTTACAAATGCACCAAAGTCTGAAACCAGTGTGAAACATCTGGCAGACCATATAGACCGCATAAAGGGTCTTGTAGGTCCTGAGCATATAGGTTTGGGTACAGACTTTGACGGTGGTGGAGGAATGATTGACCTGAAGGATTGTTCACAGATGAAGAACATCACTGTAGAGCTTTTGAAAAGGGGATACACAGAGAAGGAACTTGCAATGTTCTGGGGAGGCAACTTCATGAGGGTTTGGAAAGAGACCATAAAGATTGCTGAAGACATTGCAAAAGGGAAAAAATAACTTGTTTCCGTTCAGGAAATTTATCAGTGAGTTCCGCACTTTCCAATTTCGTCCAAATTGGGGGTGCGGAATTTTTTTTGATTCTTGTAACTGCGTGAGAATGCACATGTTGGGAGTATGATTTTTTTGACTAAAATTGCTGAAATTCTCAAAAAAATATTTGCATATTAAAAATAATGTGTATCTTTGCAACCCAGCAAATGGGCTCCGTTACAGCCAAATAGCTGAGAATCAATAATTTATATTAAGAGTTATGTTACAACCAAAGAAAACCAAATTTAGAAGACAGCAGAAAGGCCGTATGAAGGGCGTTGCCCAGAGGGGCAATCAGTTGGCATTTGGATCATTCGGTATCAAAACATTGGAGAGTTGCTGGATGACAGGACAACAGATTGAGGCTGCACGTCAGGCCGTAGTTCGTTATATGAAACGTGAGGGTAAGATTTGGATCCGTATTTTCCCTGACAAACCATTCACCAAGAAACCTGCTGAGGTGCGTATGGGTAAAGGTAAAGGTGCACCGGAGGGATTCGTAGCACCGGTTACTCCAGGCAGAATGCTTATTGAGATTGAGGGTGTTCCAATGGAGATTGCAAAAGAGGCTCTTCGCCTTGGTGCCCAGAAATTGCCTGTTACTACAAAATTTGTAGTTCGTAGGGATTATGTTGAATAATTAATGGAGAAAGAAAGATGAAAATTACTGAAATACGTGAATTGTCTGCGACAGATTTGAGAGAGCGTCTGGATGCTGAGAGAGCTAATCTGGACCAACTTAAGATGAATCATGCGATCTCTCCATTAGAGGATTCATCTAAGATTAAGAAAGCAAGAAAAAATATTGCCAGAATGCTTACAGTGTTGAGCCAACTGGAAAACCAGAACAAATAATTAAGGGTTCATGGAAAGAAGACTTCGTAAAGAAAGAATTGGTATAGTGGTTAGCAACAAAATGGAGAAATCTATCGTAGTTGCTGTAAAAACTAAAGAGAAACACCCTATTTACGGAAAGTTCGTAAATAAAACCACTAAGTTTGTAGCTCACGACGAGAAGAACGAGTGCAGCGAGGGAGACACTGTAAGAATAATGGAGACACGTCCATTGAGCAAAACAAAATGCTGGAGATTAGTAGAAATCGTAGAAAAAGTTAAATAAGCCATGATACAACAGGAATCAAGATTATTGGTAGCAGATAACAGTGGTGCAAAGGAAGTTCTTTGTATTCGTGTGTTGGGCGGTACACGCCGTCGCTACGCTAGCGTTGGGGACAAGATTGTAGTTGCTGTAAAAAGCGCTATCCCTGGAGCTGATGCAAAGAAAGGATCAGTTTCTAAAGCAGTTGTAGTTCGTACTAAAAAAGAGATTCGTCGTGCAGATGGCTCTTATATCAGATTTGATGAGAACGCTTGCGTTCTTTTGAATAACCAGGGTGAGGTTCGCGGAACCCGTATCTTCGGCCCAGTTGCCAGAGAGTTGCGCGACAACTATATGAAAATTGTTTCCTTAGCTCCAGAGGTACTATAAAAACAAGGACGGTATTATGAATAAGAAGTTACATATTAAGAAAGGCGATATGGTTTTTGTAAACGCTGGTAACGAGAAGGGTAAAACCGGTAAAGTTCTTAGCGTGGATAAGGATAACAATCGCGCCATTGTTGAAGGTCTCAACATGGTAAGTAAACATACCAAACCTAATGCACAGAACCCACAGGGTGGTATCATCAAGCAAGAGGCTGGTATTCACATTTCTAATTTGCAGGTTGTAGATCCAGTTAAAGGCGGTCCTACAAAGATCGGCCGCAGACTCAACGAGAAAGGTAAGCTGGTTCGCTATGCTAAAAAATCTGGGGAGGAAATCAAATAATGGCAAAAGAGACTAAAAACGCAGCAGCAAGCGTGTCGCTGGAGGGCTATGTTCCTTCACTACAAAAGAAATATAAAGAGGAGATCGTTGCTAAATTGATGAAGGACTTCGGTTTCAAATCAATTATGCAGGTTCCTGTTCTTGAGAAGATCACCATCAACCAGGGTATGGGCCAGGCTACTCAGGACAAGAAACTTATTGAGGTTGCACAGCAGGAGCTTACCCTTATCACAGGTCAGAAAGCAATGCTTACCTACTCAAGAAAAGATATCTCAAACTTCAAATTGCGTAAAGGCATGCCAATTGGTGTTAAAGTTACTTTGCGTGGTGCAAGAATGTATGAGTTCCTTGAGAGACTTATCGCAGTATCACTTCCTCGTATCAGAGACTTCAAAGGTATCAACCAGAAATTGGATGGCAGAGGAAACTATACTCTAGGTGTTAAAGAGCAGATCATCTTCCCTGAGATTGACATTGACAAAATCACCAAAGTTCTTGGTATGGAGATTACCTTCACTACTTCAACTGAGAAAGACGAGGAGGCTTTGGCACTTCTACGTGAGTTTGGTTTGCCTTTTAAAAAATAGTACGAATAACTAAAGAGGATAGATAATGGCAAAAGAATCAATGAAGGCACGCGAGGTAAAACGCGCTAAACTATGTGCCAAATATGCTGAGAAACGTAAACAGTTGAAAGAGGCAGGTGATTATGCCGCTCTTGACAAACTACCTAAGAACTCAAGCCCAGTACGTTTGCACAACCGTTGTTCACTTACTGGCAGACCAAAAGGTTATATGCGTATTTTCGGTATCAGCCGTATTCAGTTCCGTGAAATGGCCAGCAAAGGTTTGATCCCTGGCGTTCACAAGGCTAGCTGGTAGCAGACATATAGGAGTGCACTGTATTTCGGTATGGTGCACACCTTCTGTATATAAAAAAAGTATTAACATTGGATATCGGGCTCCTGAGGGAGTCGATTTCAAACAAAAACAATTTAACAATGACTGATCCAATAGCAGACTTTTTGACAAGAATCCGTAATGCATCTATGGCAGGCCACAAAGTGGTTGAGATTCCTTCGTCAAAGATGAAAGTAGAGATGACCCGCGTTCTTCACGAGAAGGGTTACATCCTAAGTTACAAAGTTGTAGAGGGTACTCCTTTCAACACAATCAAAATCGCTCTCAAATATCATCCGGAGAGCAAAAAGGCAGCAATCAAAAAGATTATCCGTATCAGTAAACCTGGTCTAAGACAGTACACTGGCGTTGCAGAGATGCCAAGAGTATTGAACGGCTTGGGTATTGCTATCCTTTCAACTAACAAAGGTATCATTACCGACAAAGAGGCAAGAAACCTTAACGTTGGTGGCGAGGTACTTTGCTATGTTTACTAATTTAAAAACCAATTAATAACAATTTCTTAAAATGTCAAGAATAGGAAAATTACCTGTAAGCCTTCCACAGGGAGTGACAGTTACAGTAGGTAACGATAATGTGGTTAAGGTCAAAGGCCCGCTAGGCGAGTTGAGTCAGAAAGTTGACGCAGACATTAAAGTAGCCGTAGAGGGAGGCGTAGTGACAGTAAGCAGACCAACTGATCAGCCGCGCCATCGTTCATTGCATGGTTTGTACCGTGCACTTATCAACAACATGGTTGTTGGTGTTTCAACCGGTTTCCAGACAAGACAGGAGCTTGTTGGTGTAGGTTTCCGTGTTGAGGTTAAAGGCCAGATCCTTGAGTTCAACCTTGGATTCTCACACGACATCCACTTTGAACTTCCTGCTGAGATCAAGGGTGAGGCAGAGCCTGTTAAGAAAGGTGCCAACCCTATCCTGGTTCTAAAAAGCTGTGACAAACAGTTGCTTGGAATGGTAGCAGCAAAGATTCGCTCATTGCGTAAACCTGAGCCATATAAAGGTAAAGGTATCAAGTTTGTTGGTGAACAACTTCGTCGTAAGGCTGGTAAGTCAGCTGGCGCTAAATAAAAAGGAGAAGGTTTATGGCTATTAATAAAATTGAAAGAAGAAAGAGAATACATTATCGCATTCGTAAAGTGGTTAATGGTACTGCTCAGAAACCAAGAATGTGCGTATTTAGAAGCAACTGCCAGATTTACGTGCAGTTGATAGATGATGTAAACGGTGTTACTTTGGCTGCTGCATCATCAAGAGACAAAGCAATTGCTGAGCAGACTGCAGGCAAAACCAAAGTTGAGATTGCTGCTTTGGTAGGTAAGGCTGCTGCTGAGCGTGCCCTTGCAAAAGGTATTACCGAGGTTGCATTTGACCGTGGAGGTAACCTTTATCATGGTAGAGTAAAAAGTTTGGCTGATGCCGCTCGCGAGGGTGGACTTAAATTCTAAGAGACTATGGCAAATATGAATGTAAAAAAGGTAAAAACTACCGAACTAGAGCTAAAAGATAGACTAGTTGCAGTAAGAAGGGTTACTAAAGTAACAAAAGGTGGTCGTCACTTCAGTTTTGCAGCAATAGTTGTTGTAGGCGATGAGAATGGCGTTGTAGGTTACGGTTTGGGTAAAGCAAACGAGGTTACTACAGCCATTTCAAAAGGAATTGAGGACGCAAAGAAGAATCTTGTTAAGGTTCCTGTACTTAACGGTACTATTCCACACGAGCAGACTGCCAAATTTGGTGGTGCAAGCGTATTCATGAAACCAGCTGCTGCCGGTACCGGAGTTAAAGCGGGTGGTGCGATGCGTGCAGTATTCGAGTCAGTAGGTGTACATGACGTATTGGCTAAATCAAAAGGTTCTTCTAACCCTCACAACTTGGTGAAGGCTACTGTTTCTGCTCTTGCAGAGTTGAGGGATGCCTACACAATTGCAGGTTTGAGAGGTGTTCATATGAACAAAGTATTTAATGGTTAAGGAGGAAATGATTATGGCAAAAGTTAGAGTAACTCAGATCAAAAGCAAGAACGGAGCTTCTAAAAATCAGATTGCATGTTTGCAGTCATTAGGTATCCGCCGTATCAGACACTCTGTAGAATTGGAACTTACTCCTGTATACAAAGGAATGATAGAGAAAGTTCTACACCTTGTTAAAGTAGAAGAAATCAACTAATTAAGAGGATTTAGCAATGAAATTACATACATTGAAACCTTCAGAAGGTTCTATTGGAAGAGAGAAAAGAATTGGTCGTGGTGAGGGTTCTGGTCACGGTGGAACATCTACACGTGGTCACAAGGGTGCTCAGTCACGTTCAGGATATTCTCGCAAAATTGGTTTTGAGGGTGGTCAGATGCCTATCCAGAGGCGTCTGCCTAAATTTGGATTCAACAACCCTAATAAAGTAGAGTACAAGGCAATCAACCTTTCTAACCTACAGGCTTTGAGTGAGAAGACTGGTCTTACAACAATCACTGTTGACACTATGATTGAGAATGGTCTTATCGCCAAGAAGGATTTGGTAAAGGTATTGGGTAACGGAGAACTCACAATCAAATTGGATGTTACTGCAAATGCTTTCTCTAAATCTGCTGTAGCAAAGATTGAGGCAGTTCAAGGTTCTACTACTATAATCTAACAAAATCAATGAAAAAATTAATTGAAACTATAAAGAACATTTTCAAGATTGAAGAGCTCCGCAACAGGATAGGCTATACTGTCATGTTGCTGTTGATCTACAGGCTGGGAAGTTTTGTTGTTGTCCCAGGTATAGATCCTACACAGCTCGCAAATCTGGAAGCACAGACACAGGACGGCCTTATGGGCTTATTGAACATGTTTTCCGGTGGTGCTTTTGGAAATGCTTCGATTTTTGCACTTGGTGTAATGCCTTACATCTCTGCATCAATCGTAATTCAGCTCTTGGGAATTATGATTCCATACTTCCAGAGGTTGCAGCGCGAAGGCGAAAGCGGCCGCAGGAAGATGAATCAGTGGACCCGTTATCTGACAATTGTCATTCTGGCTTTGCAAGGTCCTGCTTACCTTACAAACCTGCATACACAGTTGCCGGAGACAGCATTCCTGATTAAAGGATTTTCATTCAACCTATTTGCAACTATAGTTCTTATTGGTGGTACCATGTTCATCATGTGGTTGGGTGAGAGAATTACAGACCGCGGCTTAGGAAATGGTATTTCTCTTATCATCATGGTTGGTATCATTGCAAGATTGCCATACGCTTTGGTGGCAGAGGTGGGAACAAGATTGAGCCAGACTACAGGTGGTCTTCTTATGCTTATCGTGGAGATCATCATCCTCTTCTTCGTTTTCGTTGCAACTATCGCCCTTGTACAGGGTACAAGAAAGATTCCTGTACAGTATGCAAAAAGAATTGTAGGCAACAAACAGTATGGTGGAGTACGTCAGTACATTCCTCTCAAAGTTAATGCAGCAGGTGTTATGCCAATTATCTTTGCACAGGCTCTGATGTTGTTCCCTATTATATTCGCAAACTTTGACGCTACCCGTGGATTAGCCGCCACTCTTGGTAACTACACAGGTTTCTGGTATAATTTCATATTCGGTTTGTTGGTTGTGGCATTTACATACTTCTACACCGCAGTAACTGTAAATCCTACAATGATGGCAGAGGATATGAAGAAAAATGGCGGTTTCATTCCTGGCATCAAACCTGGAAAGAAAACAGCCGAGTATCTGGATGCAGTTATGTCCCGCATCACCTTGCCTGGATCCATTTTCCTTGCATTGGTGGCAATCATGCCTGCTTTCGCTATGAAATTGGGTATCAACAACCAGTTTGCACAGTTCTACGGTGGAACAAGTTTGTTGATCCTTGTTGGAGTAGTTCTTGATACCCTTCAACAGATTGAGAGTCATCTGTTGATGCGCCACTACGACGGTTTGATGAAGACAGGACGTCTCAAAGGCCGTTCGGGAATGTAATTTTTTGATAGTTCTTTTGAAATGATAAGACTGAAAACCAACGAGGAGATAGAAATCCTTAGAGAAAATGCCATTTTGGTTTCCAAAACTTTGGCTGAAGTTGGTAAAGCTATTGCCCCGGGAGTTGTAACCAGCTCCCTGGACAAAATAGCCGAGACCTTCATCAGGGACAACGGAGCGGTACCGGGTTTTCTCGGGTATGGCGGTTTTCCATATACATTGTGCATCTCTGTAAATGATTATGTAGTGCATGGCTTTCCAGGCGACTATGTATTGAAGGAAGGGGATATAGTTTCGGTGGATTGTGGAACCATATACAAAGGATTTTACGGCGACTCGGCCTATACTTTCCCTGTGGGTGAAATAGATGCTGAATCTGCAAAACTTTTAAAAGTTACAAAAGAATCCCTATATTTGGGGGTTCAAAAGGCAGTTGCCGGTAACAGGATTGGAGATATTGGCGCGGCAGTGCAGCAATATGCTGAACAGGCTGGTTTTTCGGTAGTAAGGGAAATGGTAGGACATGGCATAGGTAAAAATATGCACGAGTCTCCTGAGGTACCAAACTACGGCAAACAGGGTAAGGGCAAAAAATTGTCTGAAGGTATGGTAATCTGTATTGAGCCTATGATAAACGCAGGCAAAAAGGACATCTACCTTCACAATAATGGTTGGGAGGTTAGCACTGCAGATAAAAAGCGATCAGCTCACTTTGAGTTCATGGTTGCAGTGAGAGCCGGAAAACCTGATGTCTTGACAACATTTGATTATATCGAAAATAACTTTTAATAACATTAAATTGTAAGGAAAAACATATGGCAAAACAATCTGCTATAGAAAAGGATGGAACAATAATTGAGGCGTTGTCCAACGCCATGTTCAGGGTTGAACTTGACAATGGACACGTGATTATCGCACATATATCGGGAAAAATGAGGATGCATTACATCAGAATTTTGCCAGGCGATAAGGTTAGAGTTGAAATGTCCCCTTATGATTTAACAAAGGGAAGGATTTCTTTCAGATACAAATAAAAACTAAATACAATGAAAGTAAAAGCATCCATTAAGAAGCGTAGTGAAGACTGCAAAATAGTTAAACGCAAAGGCCGTTTATATGTAATTTGCAAAAAGAACCCTAAGTTCAAAATGCGCCAGGGATAATTTCCAATTGTAAACTATAAAAGAAAAAAAAGATAATTATGGCACGTATAGCCGGAGTAGATTTACCAAAAAACAAACGTGGAGAGATAGGTTTGACCTATATCTTTGGAATTGGTCACAGTTCTGCCAAAAAAATCCTTAGCAAGAACGGTATAGATTTCAATACTAAGGTGCAAGATTGGACAGACGACCAAATCGCTGCAATTCGTGCAACAATTGCAGAAGAGTATAAAATAGAGGGCGAGCTTCGTTCTACTATTCAATTGAACATCAAACGTCTTATGGACATTGGATGCTACAGAGGTATCCGTCACAGACTTGGTCTTCCTGTAAGGGGCCAGAGCACCAAGAACAATGCCCGTACCCGTAAAGGTAAGAAGAAGACAGTGGCTAACAAGAAGAAAGCAACTAAATAATAGAACCTAAGAATATGGCAAAGAAAACAGTATCAAATAAAAAGAGAGTTGTTAAAGTTGACGCATATGGCGAGGCTCATATCTCATCAACATTCAACAACGTAATCGTAACCTTGACAAACAGCATTGGTCAGGTTATCAGCTGGTCTTCTGCTGGTAAAATGGGATTCAGAGGTTCTAAGAAGAACACTCCTTATGCAGCTCAGGTTGCTGCAGCAGATTGTGCTAAAGTAGCTTTTGATTTAGGATTGCGTAAAGTTAAGGCTTATGTAAAAGGCCCGGGTGCCGGTCGTGAGTCTGCTATTCGTACTATTCACGGTGCAGGTATTGAGGTAACAGAGATCATTGACGTTACTCCACTTCCTCACAACGGTTGTAGACCAAAAGGTCGCCGTAGAGTATAATTCCTGATAATTTAAATTTAATTTGATTTAGTATGGCAAGATATACTGGGCCTTCTACAAAAATCGCCCGCAAATTTGGAGAGCCAATCTTTGGTCCTGACAAGAGTTTTGAGCGTAAAAATTATCCTCCAGGACAGCATGGTTTGGCTAAGAAGAGAAAGAAATCTTCTGAGTATGGTATCCAGCTGAAAGAGAAACAGAAAGTAAAATATACATACGGCTTGTTGGAGAGACAGTTCCGCAACTTGTATGAGAAAGCAGCAAAAATGAAAGGTAAGACTGGTGAGAACCTTATCCTGTTGCTTGAGTCACGTTTGGACAACTTGGTATACAGAATGGGTATTGCCCCTACACGTGCTGCTGCAAGACAGCTTGTTTCACACTGTCACATTGTATTGAACGGTGATACTATGAATATCCCTTCTACAATTGTTAAGCCTGGTGATGTTATTGGTGTAAGAGAGAGGTCAAAGAGCCTTGAAGTAGTTCAGGAAAGTTTGGCTGCTTCTGCAAACAAATATTCTTGGTTGGAGTGGGATTCTGCTTCATTGTCGGGAAAATTCTTGAGTCTTCCTGAGAGAACTGAGATCCCTGAGACTATCAACGAGCAGCTTATCGTTGAGTTGTACTCTAAGTAATGAATTCTTGCTTATAAGCGTAACACTAATAAAAATTAAAGAAAATGGCAATTTTAGCATTTCAAAAACCGGATAAGGTAATAATGCTCGACTCAACCGAGACCTTTGGTAAATTCGAATTCAGACCTTTGGAGCCTGGATATGGCATTACAATAGGTAACGCGTTGCGTAGAATATTGTTGTCTTCACTTGAGGGTTTTGCTATCACTTCAATTAAGATCATGGGTGTGGACCACGAGTTTGCAACAATCCCTGGTGTCATTGAGAGTGTTATCGACATCGTCCTTAATCTTAAACAAGTACGTTTCAAGAGAATGATTGAGGGTGAGGATAGCGAAGTGATAACTGTAACTGTTAGTGGTAAGCAAGATTTTACTGCCGAGGATATTTCAAAGCATCTATCTTCATTCAAAGTCCTCAATCCTGAACTTCACATCTGTTCAATGGAGCCTTCTGTTAAACTTTCCATTGATATGAGAATAGGCAAAGGTAGAGGATTCGTTCCTGCAGATGAAAACAAAGTTGAGGGAGCACCATTTGGAACTATTCCAATTGATTCTATTTACACTCCAATCAAAAACGTTATGTTCAACGTTGAGAACTGGCGTGTAGAGCAGAAGACTGACTACGAGAAGTTGAATCTTGAGATCACTACTGATGGTTCCATCCATCCTAAGGATGCTCTCAAAGAGGCAGCAAAAATTCTGATCCACCACTTTATGTTGTTCTCAGATGAGAAGATCAGCCTTGAGACTGCTCCTGAGGTAGTAAGCAACGAGTTGGATGAGGAGTCATTGCGTATGCGTCATCTGCTTCTTACTAAATTGTCTGACATGGAACTTTCGGTTAGGGCTCTTAACTGCCTTAAAGCAGCCGAGATTGAGACATTTGCAGACTTGGTTTCTCACCAGCGTGCAGAACTTATGAAGTTCAGAAACTTTGGTAAGAAATCTCTAACCGAAATTGATATGTTGATTGACAGGTTGAAACTGTCATTTGGCATGGATGTTACCAAGTATAATATTGAAAAAAAGTAATACAAAATGAGGCACAATAAGGCAATCAACCATTTGGGAAGAAAAAGTGGTCACCGTAAGGCAATGTTGGCTAACATGGCTTGTTCTCTCTTGCTTCACAAACGCATTGAGACTACTGTTGCTAAAGCTAAGGCATTGCGTACATACGTTGAGCCGCTTATCACAAAGTCTAAAGATGACAGCACCCACTCTAGACGTACTGTATTCAGCTACCTGAAACAGAAAGAGGCTGTTACCGAACTATTCAGGACAATTGCTCCTAAAATTGCAGAGCGTCCGGGCGGATATACCAGAATCCTTAAGACTGGTTTCCGTGTAGGTGATGCTGCAGATATGGCAATCATTGAGTTGGTAGATTTCAACGAGGCAGCTTTGGCTTCTGCTCCTAAGAAAGAGGCTAAGAAACCAGCTACACGTAGAAGCCGCTCAAAGAAAGCTCAAGAGGCTCCAGCAGCTGAGGAGAAGGCTGAGTAATTTTTACTCTATATATAAAAGGGAGACATCGGGCTATGATGTCTCTCTTTTTTTTTAAATTAAGATACAATGAAAGTTTATGAGTATGTTCCACAAGGGGTATGTTCCCGATTGATTCACGTGGAAATAAATGAAAACAATGAGATAGCAGAAGCATATTTTGTGGCGGGATGTTCAGGAAATACCCAGGGAGTATGCTCTCTTGCCAAAGGAATGAAAGTGGAAGAAGTGATTGGGCGCCTGAAAGGTATCCGTTGTGGCAACAAATCCACTTCGTGTCCGGATCAGTTGGCTAAAATGCTGGAAGAGATAGAGAAGTAAAAATCTTTCAAAAATAATTTTGGCGGATAAGAAAAAGTTCCTACCTTTGCGCTCCGCAAACGGGAAGGGCAGAGGGGTTGGCGTTGGTGAAGAAAAATTTTTTCAAAAAAGTTGAGAAAAAATTTGGAGGATAAGAAAAAGTTAGTACCTTTGCGGTCCCAAACGGGAAGGACGGTCAAAGCCGGTTCCTGAACGGGGTGGAAAAATAGAAAGTTCATTGAAAATAATAGAAAGACAAGCAGCATAGTTTAGAAGACTATGATTTCAATACTTGTTGTATTGAAAGAGCGTAATTCCTTTAGAAGTTAACACTTCAGAAAAACAGGGAAATCACGAGTTACAGGAGCAAGAGATTTAAAGTAAATATATACAATGAAGAGTTTGATCCTGGCTCAGGATGAACGCTAGCGGCAGGCTTAACACATGCAAGTCGAGGGGCAGCGGTATGTAGCAATACATAGCCGGCGACCGGCGCAAGGGTGCGTAACGCGTGAGCAACATGCCCGTCACAGGAGGATAATCCATGGAAACGTGGTCTAATACTCCATAGTATCTTGGAGAGGCATCTTTTTGAGATTAAAGCTTCGGTGGTGACGGATTGGCTCGCGTGACATTAGCTAGATGGAGAGGTAACGGCTCACCATGGCGACGATGTCTAGGGGAACTGAGAGGTTTATCCCCCACACTGGTACTGAGACACGGACCAGACTCCTACGGGAGGCAGCAGTGAGGAATATTGGACAATGGATGGAAATCTGATCCAGCCATGCCGCGTGCAGGACGACGGCCCTATGGGTCTTAAACTGCTTTTGTACGGGAGCAATAAGCTCTACGCGTAGAGTGATGAGAGTACCGTACGAATAAGCATC
>JAGAKR010000018.1 GCA_017625535.1 Bacteroidales bacterium
CCTGCAAATATATAAAGACAACATTCTTATTGCAGACATAAATGTTCCTGTTGGTTTTAGACCCATAGGTTATATACATCCATACTTATATTCAGATGCGGTTGTTGAAAATGATAAATTATTGTTCTATAAAATTAAAATAGAATAATTATATAATGAAATCTCAAGTACTTATATATTTATTATTTACTTTCATGATTATATCTTGTTCCTGTTCTGGGAAAAAAGATACCATTTCTCATGAATTAGAAATAAAAGCTGCAGTATACTCATTACTAGATAAAGGTAAAGGATTATACGATATGTATGATTATGCTTCGGCTCAAACATATTATGAAGATGCATACAGATTAGCAATGAGGACTGAAGATTCCTGCCTAATAGAAAAATGCACAGAAAAATTTATATGGGCAAGTTATAGAATAGGGGATTACATAACAGCGAAGAATCTGCTGACATCACGCAAGCCGACGAGTTACGCAGGTTATGCGGTTAGTGCATACCTTAACGCTCTTAATGGTAATTACTCAGATATACCATCTATGCTGAATAGTGCATGGAATATATCTACATCTGTAAATGATACTTTAGATATTCTTTTTCTTGAAGGTCAATTATATTCACTAACTGATAATTACAAAAAAGCATCTGAAAGTTATAAAAAATATGCAGACTTGTTATCTGTAAAAAACAGCTCAAATATACGGCTGATGAATACTCCTCAAAATATAACCAGTACATACACAATTTTACTGGTTGTATTTATTTCGTTTATCATCATAACAATTCTGATTATAAAACAGAAAAAGGAAAAACGAGAACTAAAACTATTACTTGATGTAGCTACAGAGTTGAAAAAAAACAACAAGCTCAATTGTTCAATCTTAGAAGAGAAAGAAAAACAAATTGAAGCTCTTTTCAAAAATCAGTACAAATATATAAATGATCTTGCAAATAATTATTACTCATATAATTCATCTCCAAGTGCCTCAAAAATAATATATAGTTATGTTAAAGAAACACTAGAAAAAATAACAAAAGAAAATACGTCAACAAAGAACCTCGAAAATATTATAAATACATATCACAGCAATGCAATCTCAAAAATACGGGAACAGATACCTAATTTAAATGAATCTTACATAAGATTATATTGTTATTACTGTGCAGGTTTTTCTCCACAGATGATTTCTCTATTTACAAATGACAATGTAGACAACATCTATAAGAAAAAGAGCAGATTAAAACTTAAAATAAATTCATCCGATGCTCCAGACAGGGATTTCTTCATTAGTTTGATATAAAGTATACAACCTGTTCTAACACCTGTACAATGCTGCTCAGGTTTTGCGCACCGCAACTACATGGTAGAAACCCTCTCTTAATAAGGAAAATACCAATATGAATGGCGCAACATATTATTTTGGAATACCACTGAGGAGTATTTTTGATAAATTTGTAAGGAGAAGATATTTTTATGAAAGTTATTAGATTTGCCCAACTTGGATGGTTAGTATTTGTAGCCGTTGCATTACTATTTTCTGTGGGTAGTGCTGCTGCACAGCAAACTCATCAATTGCAGCAAACAATACAGCCGCACCACAATTTTACAATGAGCCTGCAGGAGGTGATTGAGACTGCGCACAGCCAGTCACCGTCTGCCATATTGGCCCGCCATAATTTTATTGTAAATTACTGGCAGTTCCGTACCTACAAGGCACAGTTCCTGCCGTCGCTCAACCTGCAGGGAAGCCTGGGTAACTACAACCGTTCATTGGTATCACTGCAGGATGCCCAGACAGGTGAGATAGGGTATCTGGAGAACAACACCCTAAGCAATTCCCTTGGACTTTCAATAGACCAGAACATTCCGTTCACAGGTGGTTCAGTATCTGTAATCACCTCCCTTAACCGCTTGGACCAGTTCTCTCCAACTGACAAGATAACCTACAACTCACAGCCGGTGAGGATAACCCTCAGCCAGCCCATTAACGCCTACAACTCCCTCAAATGGGAAAAGAAGATAGAGCCCAAGAAGTTTGAACTGGCAAAGCGCAATTACTTGAATACAATGGAGGAGATTACCGTAACTGCAGTAACATACTTCTTTGATCTGCTGCTGGCCCAGAGGCGTGTGGAGATTGCCCGTGAAAGCCACCGAAACACCGGCCAGCTGTACAACATTGCCCGGCAGAGGTTTGAGATAGGTTCCATAACCCGGGACGAACTGCAGCAGCTTGAACTGAAGCTGCTCAATGACAGCCTTACCATAGGAGACAACCAGCTGAGTGAGAAGACCGCAATGCAGCGCCTGCGCAACTTTCTGGGCTACAACGAGAGTGTGGAGATACAACTGCAGCAGCCACCCCAGAACCCCAACATCACATTGGACTTCAACGAGGTAATGAATATGGTATATCTCAATTCTCCCGACAACCTCAAGAACGAGATAAATTCCCTCACCGCCCAGGAGGCCATAGCCCAGGCCAAGGCAAACTCAGGGCTCAAGGCATCCCTGTATGCCCAGTTCGGTCTCAATCAGGTTGGGGATGATTTGGGAGTAGCCTATAAATCCCCATTGGACCAGGAGATACTGGGGCTTTCCCTCTCCCTCCCGATAATGGACTGGGGACTCGGACGCGGCAAAGTGAAAGTTGCCAAATCGCAGGCACAGGTTGTGGAATCCCAGATAGAGCAGGCCGAAAACCAGTTGAGGGAAAACATTACCCTGCAGGTACTGAGGTTCAACCAGCAGGGAGGACAATGCAACGTATCCCAGAAAGCTGACCAGGTAGGCCAGAGCAGATACGCCACCACCAAAGAGAGGTTCCTAAACGGCACCATAGGGGTAACCGAACTGAACAATGCCCAAACTGAGATGGACAACGCCCAACTGCGTTATCTGCAGGATTTGAGCAACTACTGGATTTACTACTACAACATACAGAAAGCAACCCTTTTCAACTTCATAACAAACGAAAAAGTGGATGCCAACTTTGAAGAATTGACAAATGAATGATATGAGATTTAATGCGGGTATTATACTGGCACTTGTGTGCATAATGGCAGGATGCGGAAGCAGCAGCAATGAGGCAGAAACCGAACTGGCAAAAGACAACTATAGAATAGAAAAGAACACCGTAGATACAATGCACCTGAGGAAGCAGCCTTTCAGCAGGGAAACCATAAGCAACGGAACATTGAAGGGTACCAGGAGGGCACAGCTGCGCTTTGCCACCAATGGAGAGGTGGCCTCCGTAGCAGTAAAGAACGGCAGCAGGGTAAGGCAGGGGGATGTGATTGCCAGGCTCAACACTCAGACCCTGCAGCTGGATTACGAAAGGGCACAGCAGAGCCTGAGCAAGGCACAACTGGATCTGTATGATGCACTGATAGGTTTTGGCTACAGCAGGGATACAACCAATGTACCTGCAGATATCCTCAACGTGGCAAAGATCCGTTCCGGCTACGCCGGTGCACTCAACTCTTACAAAATTGCAAAGATAGCCCTGCAGAATGCAACCCTTACGGCACCGCATAGTGGAGTTGTGGCCAACCTTACCGTAAAGCCCCACGAATACAGCAGCGAAGCGGTATGCACCATAATTGATGACTCGGCATTCAATGTGGAGTTCAAGGTTCTGGAGGGGGAACTCCCCTACATTGCAACAGGGAGGGAAGTGGCGGTACAGCCGTTCATTGATGCAACACAGAACTATACCGGCACCATAAAGGAGATAAACCCGTATGTAGATGAGAAAGGACAGATAGCCATTACCGCCTCCATCTCCAACAAAGGGGGAAAACTCATAGAGGGTATGAACGTGAAGGTATTCATAAAGAGCGTAAAGGAAAACCTCCCTACCGTACCAAAAAGCGCAGTGGTAATGAGGGACGGCTATGATGTGCTGTTTGTCTTCAATCCAAAGACCAACAAAGCCGAATGGAGATATGTGGACATCCTCCACTCCAACAGCACCCACCACGTGGTAAGGGGCCACAAAGAGAAAGATGTGCAGCTGTTTGAGGGTGAAGCCATCATCACAAGCGGCAACCTTAACCTTGCAGACGGCTCCGACGTGGAGATAAGGGCAAATTAGGAGTACGGATTGAGGACTTAATCAGAGTTTACTATGCTTAGAAGACTTGTAGAACGGCCCATAGCCGTAACAATGACCATAATAGCAATACTCATTGTGGGTATTGTGGCCATAGGGAGGCTCCCCATCTCCCTTATGCCCAATGTGGACATCCCGCAGATTACCGTTCAGGTGGCAGCAAGCGGTACATCTGCCCGTGAGATAAACGAGCAGGTTATAAAGCCGTTTAGGATGCAATTGATACAGATACCCTCACTTGAGGATATCCGTTGTGAGGCGGTGAACGGAAGCGGCAACATCTTTATGGAGTTCTCGCACAAGTCTGATACAGACCTCAATTTCATAGAGGTAAACGAGAAGATAGACAAAGTGCTCTCATCACTTCCCAAGGAGGTTGAGAGACCTAAGGTAATAAAGGCCAGTGCCACAGACATCCCGGCATTCTTCATAAACCTAACCATTCCCGGAAGTTCTGTAGAAAAGTTCCTGGAGTTGAGCCGTTTTGCCAAGGAGGTTATTGCCCGCAGGGTGGAGCAGGTGCCCCAGGTTGCCCTTGTGGATATAAGCGGCACCCTTGGCACACAGATCCTCATTGAACCTGATGAGGCCAAATTGCAGGGATTGGGGATTGGAGTGGATGAACTGGAAAAAGCTGTCGGGAATAACAATGTAACCCTTGGGAACCTCTCCATACGGGACGGGTATTACCAGTGGAATGTGAGTTTTGATTCGCAGCTGAAGAGCCGTGAGGATATTGAGGCCATTACCCTTAATCTGAATGGGCGCATATACACTTTTGGGGAGCTTGCCAAGGTGAGCGAGGTTCCTCAGGAGGCCCACGGGATGGTGCAGCAGGGGGCAGAGAGGGCAATCACTATGGCCGTGATAAAGCAGTCGGATGCACAGATGGCAGCCCTGAAGAGCTCTCTGGAGGAACTTACAGAGAACTTTGCAAAAGAGTATCCGCACATTGAGTTTACAGTAACCCGCAACCAGACCGAACTGCTGGATTATTCAATTGATAACCTCAAATCAAATATCCTTGTGGGAGCAATACTGGCGGTGCTGGTGATTTTCCTGTTTATGAGGGATTACCGCTCTCCGCTGCTGGTTATGATTACCATACCCCTTTCATTGGTGGTGTCGTTGCTGCTGCTCTACCTGCTGGGGATAAGCATAAACATCATCTCCCTCTCCGGACTCATTCTGGGACTGGGTATGATGGTAGACAACTCCATAATTGTAATAGACAACATCACCCAGTACTGGCAGCGCGGCAGTTCCCTAAAGGTGGCTGTTGTGGAGGCCACCAGGGAGGTTGTTGCCCCTATGCTCAGTTCGGTTCTCACCACCTGTTCGGTATTTGTACCGCTGATTTTCCTCAGCGGCATCTCCGGAGCGCTGTTCTATGACCAGGCTATGGCGGTTACAATGGCCCTGTTCACCTCCCTGTTTGTGGCGGTACTGGTTATTCCGGTGTACTACTGGCAGCTGTACAGGAAGCAGGAGCGGTTTGCCCCAAGTGGATTTAGGCAAGAATCTATCGGGAAGAAAAAATCCTTCTTAGACCGCATTGATGATTGGTACGAAAAGGGACTGAAATGGACCCTCAGGCACCAGAAGACAGCCTGGGGAGTGTTCTTTGCCCTCATAGCCGGAACATTCCTGTTTTACGGGGTGCTGGAGAAGAGCAAACTTCCCCCAATTACCCATAAGGACATAATCCTGAACATAGACTGGAATGCCCCAATCACCCTTGAGGAGAGCCGAGCCAGATGCAGCAAGATTCTGGAGGGGCTGGAGCAGCACATTGCCCATTATGACCTGCTTATCGGGAAGCAGGATTTCCTCCTCTCCCACTCGGGAGACATTACCCCATCCCAGGTGAAGTGCTATATAGATGCCCATACTCCCGATGATCTTGCGCAGGTGGAACCTGTTCTGCTGAAAAGGATACAGGAGAAATACCCTCAGGCCACCACAGGATTTGAGGAGTCTTCAAACATCTTCAATACCATTTTTGCAGACAATGAGGCCCCACTTGTGGCAATGATCAGCCGCAAGGATTCCAAGTCTTTGCAGCCAGACCAGTTGAACAGGGTGCTGCAGCAGATTAAGGAGAGGCTGCCACAGGTATATATAGAGCCGGTACTGTGGCAGGAACAGATACTTCTGGTTACCCAGCCGGAGCAGATGGCCCTGTATAATCTGGGCTACGGGGCAATTTACCAGGCCCTGAGCACCGCCACCAAAGAGAACACCCTCTTCTCCATAAAGCAGGGCTCATTCTCCACCCCGGTGGTGATTGGTGATGCCGGGGAGCAGAAAGACCTGCTGGCCGTTACGGTAAAGAATTCCCAGGGGGCAGAGATTCCCCTCTCGTATGTACTTAAGGAGCGGAGGGTAAGGGACCTCAAGAACATTGTACAGGGAAGGGACGGAGACTACTACCCTCTGAACATAAATGTTCCCGACAACATGATCCCTGCAGTTGAAAAGGCCATAAAGGAGACCATCCTCTCCACAGATGAGTTTGCAGTGGAGTTTGCCGGAGGGTACTATACCAGCCGTGGAATGATTGGGGAACTGGCAATTATCCTTATCATATCACTGCTGCTGCTCTATTTCATCCTGGCCGCTCAGTTTGAATCATTGGTGCAGCCGTTTATCATCCTATCGGAGATTGTGGCAGACCTTACAGGTGCACTACTTCTGCTGTGGATTTGTGGTGCGGGGATAAACCTTATGTCAATGATTGGAATAGTGGTGATGTGCGGAATCATAATCAATGACTCCATCCTTAAGGTGGATACCATCAACCGCCTGCGCAAACAGTACTCACTGCTGCGGGCCATTATGGTTGCCGGAAACAGGAGACTCAGCCCAATCCTTATGACCTCCCTCACTACCATTCTGGCAATAGCACCGTTCCTGGTAAGAGGCAATATGGGCGCAGACCTGCAGTTCCCCCTCTCCCTGGCCCTCATAGGGGGTATGGTTGTGGGTACTGCGGTAAGTATCTTCTTTATTCCGGTGCTGTATTACAACATTTATAAACGTGTCGGGAAGAAAAACTAAAATATTATGAACCGCCTCCCTGCATTCTCAGTGATACTTGTGTTTGCCGTGCTTACAATTGTTGGTGCAGGTATGGTTCCCCTTTTGAACCTGCAGTACTCCCCCTCGCAGAAAGAGGGTGAATTGAGTGTGAGTTACGCCTGGAACGGGGCGCCTGCCAAACTGGTGGAGAGTGAGGTGACATCGCGCCTGGAGGGGCTTATAGTTTCCATAAGCGGAGTAAAAAGCATTGAATCCACCTCCTACAAGGATTGGGGAAGGATAAATGTAACCCTGAAGGACAAAAGGGAGATTGAGCAGATAAGGTTCCAGATTGCCACCCTGCTCCGCCAGACATACAACAAGCTTCCCGACGGAGTCTCCTACCCTGCCATTTCGGTGGCCACAGGGGGGAGCAACGTGGAGCCCATCCTCATCTACACCATAAACTCGGAACTCCCCACCCAGCAGATAGAGCAGTATGCCCAGGAGTATATTGTAAAGGAACTCTCACTGGTGGAGGGGATAAGTTCTGTGGAACTGTCGGGAGCCACACCATTTTACCAGAGGCTGGAATTTGATCCCCAGCAGATGAGGGCACTGGGGGTCTCCATTGGGGAACTGGTTGCGGCAGTGAGGGGATTTGTGTCTGACTACAACCTTGTGGGGAGTGTGGACCAGACAGGAATACTCCTTACAAACAATTTCTCTTCAGACGAACTGGCCTCCATACCTCTAAGGAGCAGCAACGGAAAGATTATCCGGGTGGGGGACGTATGCTCCGTGGAGTACAAGGAAAGCCTTCCAACCCGGTACTACAGGCTAAACGGCCTGAACACCATAAACATTACGGTTTTTCCGCAGAAAGGGGCCAACACCGTTGCCGCCTGCACTGCAGTGAAGGAGAAGATGGCCCAATTGGAGGAGTCTTTTCCCGACAATTTCTCTGCCCTTGCGGTGAGTGACATCTCCATTGAGATACAGCAGGAGATAACTAAAATCATACGGAGGACCGTTTTGTCACTGGCCATACTGCTGCTGTTTGTGTTTGCAGTGAGCCGGAGCCTGAGGTACCTGCTTGTAATTGCCGGGGCCCTGCTGGCCAACATCCTCATTGCATTCATCTTCTATGTGCTGTTTGGGATAGAGATACATATCTACACTATGGCCGGCATCACCACCTCGTTTGGAATAGTGATAGACACCTCCATAATAATGGTGGCCCACTACAGCTACTGGCGCAACAGGAAGGTGTTCCTGGCCATACTGGCTGCCCTGCTTACCAGCATAGGCTCCCTTACTGTAATATTTCTGCTTCCAGAGGAGCAGCAGCTTGTACTGAGGGATTTTGCATCGGTGATAATGATAAACCTCTCGGTTTCACTGCTCATTGCAATGTTGCTGATTCCGGCCCTTGTAGAGAAATTTGATGTAAGGGAGAGGCAGGGCAAAGCCACTTTGTGTGGTCTGCGGAGGGTTGCCCGGATCAGCAGGTTCTACGGCAGGTACATCACCTTTGCCCGCAGGTGGAGATGGGCGCTGCTGGTGCTGTTGGTATTGGGATTTGCAGGGAGTCTCTATTACTTCAAGGAGAACTCCAAGGGGAACTTCTACCGCTCATTGAACAGACCTAACCTGTATATAATTGCCTCACTGCCGCAGGGGTGTACAATACATCAGTTGAATGAGATTGTGCTGTTTATGGAGAACTATCTTTCCCAGTTTGATGAGATTGAGATGTTCCGCACCTCCATTACAAGTGCTTCCAACGCCACTATTATAGTAACTTTCCGCAAGGATGTGGAGAATGGCGGGTTCCCGCTGCTGCTCAAGGATGAGGTTATCTCCAAGGCAGTGGATTATGGAGGGGCAAACTGGAGGGTCTACGGAATTGATGAGCACGGGTTCAGCAACAATGTGAATGCCATTTCTGCCGGCAACCGTATTGTAGTTACCGGGTACAGTTATGACAAAGTATATGGGTATTGCCAGAATTTGGTGGAATCCCTGCAGCAGAACCGCAGGGTTAGGGATTGTGAGATTCTGACCAGCACCAGCTGGGGAGCACGCAAGCAGAGCGAGTATTTTATAGATTACAACAGGGAGGCTATGGCCATTCATAATGTATCTGCAGCGGATGCCTATTCTGCCCTGCAGGAACAGTTGTATGCCAGGAATGCCGGAACCTATTACAAGGATGGGGTACGGACAGACATTTCCGTGCAGAGCAAGGGGAAGGAGAGTTTTGATGTGTGGAACCTGCAGAATGAGTATGTGCAGGTTGCTGGAGAGGGGATAAAGTTCTCCCAGTTGGGCTCCATAAGCAAAAGGGACTCGGGAATGGAGATATACAAGAAGGACCAGGAGTACCAGATGGCGGTTACATTCGGATACCTGGGACAGATGACGCAGGCAGAAAGGCTCATTGAGAGGGAGATTGAGAGGATGAACACCTCTGTGCTGCCGGTAGGGTTCAAGGCAAAGCAATATACCTGGAACTACGGGGCATTTGATGACCCAAACAACATCTGGATATTGCTGCTGGTAATTGCCATCATCTATTTTATGTGCGCCGTATTGTTTGAATCGCTGCTGATGCCGCTGGTGATTATAGGACTTATTCCTGTCTCCTTCATTGGGGTATTCCTGGTATTCGGCTTCACCGGCTGGAGTTTCGACCAGGGGGGATATGCATCATTAATTATGCTCAGCGGACTTGTGGTGAATGCTGGGATTTACATTCTGCATCAGTATGGGGGGATGCTTGTGGGGGATACGGATGCTACTGGGAATACAAATGCTGATGGAGGAAAGTCTTCTGCTGTCGGGAAGAAGAAAGCCCTGCAGATTTACCTGAGGGCCTTCAACAACAAGATTGTCCCAATTTCCCTTACTGTGGTTTCCACCGTGCTGGGGCTCATTCCGTTCCTTATGGACGGGCCGGATGAGGTGTTCTGGTTTGCCTTTGCCATTGGCACAATGAGCGGTCTGGTGTTCTCCCTGCTGGCTCTGGTTGTTGTGATGCCTATGTGGGTGAGGCTTTCTAACTGATTTTCAATTTATACCACAACCAGTTGGGGATGAGGCTCCAAAGGGCTGTTACAATTGCCCATTTCCAGTCTATTGTGGCTGTATGTTTCCGGGCGTCTATGGCTTTCTTTATCCGCTGGGAGGCGTATGGGAGTTGCATTGTAAGGGGATAGTTGCGTCCTTTTATGAAATCTGTGGCCACAAAGCCCGGCTTTATGGTGGTGAAGGTCATATTCCATCCCTTTACTGCCGCCAATTGGCGGAGCGATTCCATATACCTTACCTGGTACATTTTGGTGGCCGAGTATGATGCGCTTATCCCTATTCCCCTGTTTGATGCTATTGAGGATATGGTTGCAAACTGAACGTGGTGTCCGGCGGTGCTGCCATACTCCACTACTGCCGCCGCTATGGCAGTGAATCCCTTTACATTTACATTTATGGTGCTGTACTCTATTGGCATCTCCAGTTGGGCATTCTGTTTGCCTACCCCTGAGCAGTAGATTACCAGATCCACCCCTCCAAGCGCCTCCAGCATCTCCAGGAACCTCCCTCTTGGGCTCTCTTCCGGATTGCCCCCCTCCTCCTGCGGCAGTGCCTGAAGATCTGCCCTGAACGTTATAATATTTATAGGATACTCCCTCTGCAGCTCCTTCAGCATCTCCTCCCTGCGTGCCGCCACCGCCACCATATTCCCCTCTGCCGCATAACTCTTTGCCAGCTCCGCCCCTATCCCGGATGAGGCTCCAAAAATTACAATTTTTTTCATAGAAATAAAAGTTTTTTTGGAAGTCGGTCCCCGACTTCCCTGGAACCCGAGACCCGACTTCCCCGAAAAAACGCCCTTGGAGACATCTCCAAGCCAAGTTCCAGATTTTAATTTTGTAAAAATACTATAAAAAATAATAAATTTGTCTCAAATATAAACTAAAGAGAATGATCACTTTTCTAATTTCAATTACGGTCCTTATTGCCGGGTATTTTACATACGGCAAGTTTATAGACAAGTTTTTTGGGGCAGATCCAAAGAGGAGCGTTCCGGCCATAGAGATGGCGGACGGTGTGGATTACCAGGTACTTAAGCCTTGGAAGATTTTCATCATACAGTTCCTCAACATTGCGGGGCTGGGGCCAATTTTTGGTGCCATTATGGGTGCGGCTTACGGACCTATAGCATATTTGTGGATTGTTTTGGGATGTATCTTTATGGGTGCCACACACGATTACGTGGCAGGTATGCTTTCGCTCAGGCACAATGGTGCCAGCCACAATGAGGTGATTGGCAAATACCTTGGAAAAGGGTTCCAGAAATTCCTAACTTTTGTAATAATTGCACTGCTGTTTGCCGTGGGAACATCGTTCATCAGCGGCCCTGCAGGATTGTTGCAGCAGATGTCGGGATGGGACATAAAGGTTTGGCTTGTAATAATTTTCATCTATTATGTAATTGCCACTCTTCTCCCTGTAGATAAAATTATTGGTGCAATATACCCATATATGGGTGCAATACTGCTCTTTATGGCAGTGGCAATTGGAGGTACCCTTGTAGTGAAAGGGTTCAGCGGCGAAATTACAATGGTGGAACTTACAGCAGACACCTTCCGCAACTATAAGTCAAATGCAAGCGAGTATATGCTCATCCCTATGCTCTTTATTGTAATCTCCTGCGGAGCAATAAGCGGATTCCACGCAACACAGTCGCCACTTATGGCCCGCTGTATGAGCAATGAGAAATACGGCCGCCCAATATTCTACGGGGCAATGATTGCAGAGGGAGTTGTAGCCTGCATCTGGGCAACAGCGGCAATGGCATACTTCGGCGGTCCGGAGCAGCTCAACATTATGGCAGACAGCGGAAATACCCCTGCCATAATTGTAAATGCAATATGCGAAAGCTGGCTTGGCAAGGCTGGAGCCATAATTGCAATCCTGGGCATTGTGGTTTGCCCAATCACCTCCGGCGACACCGCATTCCGCAGCCTCAGGCTCATCCTGGCAGATGCCCTCAACTTCTCCCAGAAACCAATAAAGAACAGGATACTCATCTGTATCCCAATCTTCTTCATTGCATTCCTCAGTTGTACAATTGACTTCTCAATAATCTGGACATACGTAGGAATAAGCAACCAGCTCCTTGCAGCCACCACCCTATGGGCCTGTGCGGCCTACTTTGCATCGGTGGGCAAGAACCATCTGGTAATGTCTGTACCGGCAGTATTCATCACATATGTAAGTGTATGCTTCCTCCTTGTTGCCCCTAACGTACAGGGAGGCCTCAACCTGGAACCAATCATAGGGTACATAGGCGGCGCAGTGGCAGCACTTGCCTGTGCAGGAGTGTTCTATGCAAAGAAGGTGAGGAAGTAATTTTCTTCCCGACAAATATACCAAGAGGAGGTGCCCAAAATGACACCTCCTCTTTTTTGTGCAGAATTGCAGCATTATTGACACAAACTTTCAATTCCATCGCCACTTTGTGCAGAAAACTGGCATATTTGACACAAACTTTCATTTCCATCGCCACTTTGTGCAGAAAAGTGGTATATTTGACACAAACTTGGATAGGCATTGGCCTCTGCACAACTGCGTGGGATGCACATACTTACAGCAGGGCATAACTCTTGGTACTCTTTACCCCCGGATACCCGTAGTAGGACTGTACGATTGTGCCGGTTACAACAACCGGGCGCCCGAGATTGTCGGGATTATTCACAAGATTGAGGGCATCCCTCACCTCTCCGGAGGGGAGTTCCACCACCATCATATTGTTGCGGTTCCTCTCTGTCATTGAAGGGGCAATTACAATTGTGGCCCTGGATTCAAACGGGGGCCCCACCCTTACCGTTGTGGTTGAAGGATCTCCTCCAAAAAGATACCCGAACACCTTTATGTTCTTCTCCCCTATGTGCCCCTTTGCCTCAGCAATTGTAAGGGCACCGGTGGGGATCTTCAATCCTGCATTGAAGTTCATTGTACTCCACGCCCTTGTGGTATCCACCTCAACTTTGAATACCGATGCCGTTGTACGGCTGGAACTGTGCGAAAGGCGCATTGTAACCATCTGCCCCGCCTCCAGGGATTTCTCAAGCAGCAGGGTGTCTTTACCGCCTGTGCCATATACAATTGAGAACGGCTCGGCAGAGACATATGCATATTTTGTCTGGCTGTAGCCATATTCCAGCCTCTTCTCCCCCTGCACAAGGGCAACTCCGCTGCCGGGGAACTTCTCCTTGAAACTCTCCTCAAACTGCAGCCTTATGCCGGCATTCACCTGGGTGCACCTGAAAGAGACCCTTGCCTGTTCATTCTCTGCCACCACTATTGTGTGCTCCTCCCCAAAAACCGGTGCATCAAGCGCCGGCGGAGTGAAGTTCCTGGAATAGAGCCCAACCTCATAGCCTCCCGGGGTAACGGAGATCTCCATCGGCCTCTGGCCGTAAGCCCCCTCATATACCTTCTCCCCCGCAGTAGAATAAATCTTAAGGATAAAACTATTGGTATCAGTATTGATGCCGCTTTTAAGAAAGGTACCGTCTGAATAGTGCTCCTGTGGCACCCCATCAATGGCAAAGGCTATCCGCCCGTTTGCCTGAGGCTTCTCCTCCGGTCCCTTGAGCATAAATGATGTACACCCCTGCAGAACAAATGCGGCAACGGCAAGGCCGCAAAAAACTCTCTTTAAACTTTTCATATCTCCTCCTCTTTTAATTTGGTTTGGGGCAAAAATACCTGCACCTGCAAAAAGAGGATCCGTAAAAAAGCAAATATTACGTTTATACACGGATAAATATCTTTTTTTAGAAAAATTTACGGGTAAAAAATTCACGAGACCAACCCTAGAACAGGGTGGCCTCGCTACTTAAACCTAAACTTAAACTATGAAAAACTTCATAGCAAGAAAATACAATTACCGTGCCACAACCCTTATTTTGGCAAACTTCAAAAGCAAGGTTTTTCTGCCTCCCTCCTTGAAATCCACCACTGCCTTGCGGCTTGCAATATCCCCCTCCAGTGATACTACAACCCCTATTCCAAAGCGGTCGTGCTCTATGGTCTGTCCAACCTCCACCTTGGATGGTGAGTCAGGTACAAAGTCTGCCCGGGGTGCAGGCCTTGGTGCCGGTCTTGGGGCAGTTCCCCCCTGCGGCTTAGGTGACATTCCTGCAGAAGGCCTTCCTGCCCCGCCCTGGCCCGGGTATGCCGGAGCACCGCCTCTCTGCCCTACGCCGCCAGGTCTGCCGTACCCTCCACGGCCCATAGAAGAAAATCTGTCGGGAAGAGGGTCATCAAATTTGGTACTGAGTTCTTCCTCCCAGTCTGTGAGCGGATTAAGTATATATTGCTTGTCTATCTCCTTTATGAACCTGCTTGGGGAGTTGCTCACGTGGCTCCCCCATTTCATCCTGGATTTGGCAAATGAGAGTTTCACCCCTTTCTCTGCCCTGGTGAGGGCCACATAGAACAGCCTCCTCTCCTCCTCCACATCCTGCTGGGTGACAGTTCCCATTCCCGATGAAGGGAAGAGGTTCTCCTCCACACCCACAATGTAGACATACGGGAACTCAAGGCCCTTGGATGAGTGCACCGTCATAAGGGCAATCTTGTTGCGGTCCTCCTCATTCTCCTTGCCGTCCATATCACTGAGCAGCGATACGTTCTCAAGGTAGAGGTCCAATGTTACAATTGGCATATCGTACCCCTCCTGGGCCATCTGCTCATACTCCAGCATTCCCTCATCCACAAACTCCTTTATGGAGTTGAAGAGTTCCTCCACGTTCTCAACCCTTCCCTGCCCCTCCAGAGAGGTATCCTGCTTCATATGTTCAAGTATCCCGAACCTGCCGTTCACTTCCATTGCCAGTTCATAGGCATTGGTATAAGGCATCTTCTCCCTAAGGGCCTCAATCCCCTCTATAAAGTGCTTCATCTTTGTGGCAGTGCCGGCCTTTATTGAGAACTCTTCCAGATTGCACACCTTAACCGCCTCAAAAAGTGATATCTCCTTTGCTGCAGCAGCCTCCCTGAGCCTTCCCATAGAGGTTTCGCCTATGCCGCGCGGAGGGAAGTTCACAACTCTGCGGAAAGCCTCGTCATCCTTGCCATTTGAAACCAGCCTCAGATATGCCAGCATATCCTTAACCTCTGCACGCTCGTAGAAAGAGTGCCCAGCAAATATCTTGTAAGGCATATTCTTGCGTCTTAGAGCCTCCTCTATGACACGGCTCTGTGCATTGGTCCTGTATAGGATAGCAAAACTGCTGTACGGTTCGCAACTTCGGCGCACCTGCTCCATAATTGAAGATGCCACCATAATGCCCTCTTCCTGCTCGGTAAAGGCACTTATAAGTTCTATAAGGTCTCCCCTTTCGTGCTCCGAGAAACATTTCTTCTTCAACTGCATCCGGTTCTTCTCTATAAGGGAGTTTGCCGCATTCACTATGGTTTGGGTTGAGCGGTAGTTCTGCTCCAGCCTGTACTCCTTGGCCTGCGGGTAATCCTTCCTGAAATTGAGTATGTTCTCAATCCTGGCCCCGCGGAAACTGTAGATGCTCTGCGCATCATCACCCACAACGGAGATGTTCTGGTGCTCGCTGGCAAGTTTCTTTATAATCAGATACTGCGCATAGTTGGTGTCCTGATACTCATCCACCATTATGAACTGAAACCTGCTGCGGATACGCGCCAGGGCATCGGGAAAATCCCTGAAAAGAATGTTTGTATACAACAGGATGTCATCAAAATCCATTGCCCCGGCCTGCCTGCATTTCTTTGCATACTCCCGATAAATCTCCCACAGCCTTGGTTTCCTTGCTGCCGAATCATTCTGGATGAGGGTGCTGTTGCGGGAATAGGCCTCTGCTGTAACAAGATTGTTTTTTGCCATTGAAATTCTGCCGTGCACCTCATTGGCCTTATATACCTTGTCATCAAGGTTCAGTTCCTTTATGCAGGCCTTTATAACATTGCGGCTGTCTGTGGTATCATAGATGGAGAAAGTCTTGGGGAACCCTATGAGTTCCGCCTCATCCCTGAGGAACCTTATGAATATGGAGTGGAATGTGCCCATCACCAGCCTGCGAGCCTTGTAATCACCTATCAGAGAAGCAATTCTCTCCTTCATCTCCCTTGATGCCTTGTTGGTGAAAGTAAGGGCAAGTATGCTGCTTGGGGAAAATCCCTTGTCCAAAATGTTCGCAATCCTGCAGGTAAGCACTTTAGTTTTTCCGCTCCCCGCTCCGGCAATGATCAGTTGCGGCCCTTCAATATCACTAACTGCCTGATACTGCGCCGGATTCAATCCTTCAAAAATCTGTGGGTTAACCTGTTCCATAATGGTGCAAATCTACTGGCTAAAAAAAGAAAAACAAAACTCAAAATACTTATTTATTAGCAATATATTGCTTACATTTGCGCAAAATTTCTGAAATAATGATAAAACATATTCAATTGAACAAGGGACTGGACATTCCTGTTAAGGGTGCTGCAGAGCTTAAGATTGAAAAAAGCATTATCTCGGAGGTTGTTTCTGTAAAACCTGTCAACTTTAAGAACCTCACCCCAAAACTTCTTGTAAGGGAGGGTGACGCTGTTAAAGCGGGCAGCATTTTATTTGTAGACAAGTACCGTCCCGAGATTGGCTTTGCTTCACCTGTAAGCGGAACTGTTGAGTCGGTAGTAAGAGGCGAGAAACGCAAACTTCTGGAGGTGCGTGTAAAAGCCAGCGAAACTACAGATTACATTAAATTCAATGCTCCTGAGCCTGGCAAGGCTACAGCAGAGGAGATTAAGAAAGTGCTTCTTGAGAGCGGCTTGTGGGCTGCAATCAAACAGAGGCCTTACGGTACAGTGGCAAACCCTGCAGACGAGCCAAGGGCAATTTTTGTTTCTGCCTTTGATTCTGCACCTCTTGCACCTGATTACAATTTTACAATGAGGGACGAGGCTGCAAACCTTCAGGTTGCAGTTGACGTGCTCAACAAACTTACCAAAGGCGGTGTGTTTGTAGGTGTAAATGGCAAGAACGCTTCAGCATCTGTATTCAGCAAACTTAACAATGTGAAACTTTACGGTTTCAGCGGTCCTCACCCAGCAGGAAACGTTGGTGTGCAGATCAACAACATTGCCCCAATAAACAAAGGTGAGGTTGTATGGACTATAGACCCTATGTTTATGGTTGCTATCGGGAAGCTCTTCAAACAGGGCATCTATGATGTTGCAAGAACAATCGCAGTTGCAGGAAACAGGGTTGAAAAACCTTGCTATGTAACTTGTGTGCCTGGTACACAGATGAAGGACCTTGATTTCCTTGTAAGCAAGGAGGAGGTTGAGATCTTTGACCAGGAGACCGGCTGCCGATACATTAGCGGAAACGTGCTTACAGGTACAAACGCGGGCGCCGAGGGTTCATTGGACTTCTACAGCAATATGGTTACAGTAATCTCAGAGGGTAACTACTACGAGATGTTCGGCTGGGTTAAACCGTTCAGATGCGGCAAGTTCAGCTTCTCAAAATCATATTTCTCTTGGCTTACCCCTAAAAAGAAATACAAAGTTGACACTAACCTCAACGGCGGACAGAGGGCATTTGTGGTATCTGACGTATACGGCAAAGTGCTTCCTATGGACATCTATCCTGTTTACCTCCTTAAGGCTATCCTTGCAGAGGATATAGACAAGATGGAGCAGCTTGGTATCTATGAGGTTATTGAAGAGGACTTTGCACTTTGCGAGTATGTATGTCCTTCAAAGATTGACATCCAGGACATCATCTCAAAAGGTATTGCAACAATGATTAAAGAAATGGCTTAAAAATAGAGCAGTATGAAAGCGTTATTGAATTTAGTTGAAAAAATCAAGCCTACCTTCAGCAAAGGTGGCAAACTGGGTTTTCTGCACTCTACTTTTGATGCCTTTGAGACTTTCCTTTTTGTACCTAACACTGTTACAAAGAGCGGTTCTCACATCAGGGATTGCGTAGACCTTAAAAGAGTAATGACCGTAGTGATTGTTGCACTGCTTCCAGCACTTGCATTCGGTATCTGGAATGTTGGTGAGCAGCACTCAATTGCATTCGGTCTGGACATGACATTCATAGAGAAAGTATGGTTCGGTTTCCTTAAAGTACTTCCTCTTCTTATAGTATCATACGTTGTAGGTTTGGGTATAGAGTTCATTTCTGCCCAGCTCCGCGGACACGAGGTAAACGAGGGCTTCCTTGTATCAGGTATGCTCATTCCTCTTGTTATGCCGGTAGACGTTCCTCTCTGGATTCTTGCACTTGCAGTTGCATTTGCAGTAATCATTGGTAAAGAGGTGTTCGGCGGTACAGGTATGAACATCTGGAACCCTGCACTCATTGCACGTGCATTCGTATTCTTTGCATACCCTTCACAAATCTCAGGTGACACCATCTGGGTAGAGGGACTCAACGCTGCAAAAGCAAACGCAATGCAGGTAGTTGACGGTTTCACAGGTGCAACTCCTCTTGGACAGGCTGCAAACGGTATTGTAGAGTTCACAACCACAACAGGTGAGCCTCTTTCACTTATGCAGGCATTCATAGGAAATATGCCTGGTTCAATTGGTGAGACATCTACAATTGCAATCCTCATTGGTGCAGTTATCCTTATCTGGACAGGTGTGGCAAGCTGGAAGATTATGGTTTCCTGCGTTGCCGGCGCACTTGCAACCGGTTTCCTTGTAAACGGTTTTGCAGAGCCTGGCACATTTGCAGCAGTTCCTGCATACTGGCACCTTGTACTTGGCGGTTTCGCATTCGGAGCAGTATTTATGGCAACAGACCCTGTAACCTCTGCACAGACAGAGAAAGGAAAATGGATCTACGGATTCCTTACAGGTGCCCTTGCAGTTATCATCCGTCTGTTCAACCCTGGTTATCCGGAGGGTATGATGCTTGCAATCCTGCTTATGAACACATTTGCACCGCTTATTGACTACTATGTAGTTGAAGGCAACATCAAAAAGAGAATGAAAAGGTCAGTAACCAAATAAGCAATACGGAAATGGATACAAATAAAAATTCATATACTATCATCTATTCAATCGTAATGGTTGTAATAGTTGCTGCGGTACTTGCTTTTGTCTCTTTGAGCCTTAAGGACAAACAGAACGAGAACATAAGCAACGAGAAGCAGCAGTACCTTCTTGCAAGCGTAGGCCTTGGCGCAGACGCAAACTTTGCAGAGGTAATAAAAGAGGCAATTGTAGTTGACGGCAACGGAAAAGTTGTAAACACTGCAACCTCAGACATTGCAAAGAGCGAGGCTTTCAACATAAGCACTTCGGAGCAGACATCACTTATGAAGGACGGTGCTCCAAAAGATGAGTTGAGACTCCCAGTCTTCATTGCAGATCTTCCCGACGGATCACAGGCATACATCTTCTCCGCATACGGAGCAGGTCTATGGGGCCCTATCTGGGGATGGGTATCTTTGAAGACAGACCTCAGCACTGTAGTTGGTGTAAAATTCGACCACTCAGGTGAGACTCCTGGTTTGGGTGCAGAGATTGCAACCCCTAAATTTGCAGGCCAGTTTACCGGTAAAGAGATGTTCACAGAAGGTGAGTTCACCTCAATTGCAATCGTTAAAGGCGGTGCAAAAGAGGGGAGCACAAACGAGGTTGACGCAATCTCAGGCGGTACCATTACAAGTAAAGCCCTTGACGCTTCAATCCGTATGTGGATGGAGGCTTACCTCCCTTACATCAAATCACTCCAGGCTCTTGCAGCAACCCCAATGCCACTTGAGGGCGAGGTTGTGGCTACCCAGGAAGTTGTTGAAAACAATTAATTGTTACAGTAATGGATAAGAATATAATTACAAACCCAATTTTAAAGAACAACCCTGTTACCGTATTGGTATTGGGTATCTGTTCTGCGCTGGCTGTTACAGTAAAACTGGAGCCTGCGTGTGTAATGGCTATATCTGTTACTGCTGTAACAGGATTTGCCAGTCTTATTGCATCACTGCTCAGAAATACAATTCCTAACAGAATCCGTATCATTGTGCAGCTGGTGATTGTTGCTCTTCTGGTAATTCTTGTAGACCAGATTCTTAAAGCATTCGCTTACGATGTAAGCAAACAGCTTTCAGTTTATGTAGGTCTTATCATTACCAACTGTATCATTATGGGTAGAATTGAGGCATTTGCACTTGGAAACAAACCAATCCCATCATTGTTGGACGGTTTGGCAAACGGTGCAGGTTACGGCCTTATTCTAATTGCCATAGCATTCATCAGGGAGCTTTTCGGTTCAGGTACACTGTTCGGCTGCCAGATTATCCCTGCAAGCTGGTATGCGGCTGAGGGCGGCTGGTACTTCAACAACGGCCTGTTCATTATGCCTCCTATGGCATTGATCATTACAGGATGCTTCATCTGGCTTCAGAGAAGCTTCCAGAAAGAAGACAGTAAGAAATAATAAACACATTCTGATATGCAAGATTTAATAAGTTTGTTTGTAAAGTCCATCTTTGTGGACAATATGATATTTGCCTATTTCTTGGGAATGTGTTCATTCTTGGCAGTATCTAAAAATGTAAAGACAGCAGTTGGTTTGGGTGCGGCTGTAATCTTCGTACTTGGAATTACCGTTCCGCTCAACTACATGCTCAATGAATATGTACTTAAGCCAGGTGCTTTGGTATGGATGGGCGAAGAGTATGCAAACATAGATTTGAGCTTCCTCAGCTTCATCATCTTCATTGCAGTGATTGCTGCATTTGTACAGTTGGTTGAGATGGTTGTGGAGAAATTTGCACCAGCACTATACTCACAACTTGGTATCTTCCTCCCTCTTATTGCTGTAAACTGCGCCATCATGGGTGGTTCACTGTTTATGCAGCAGAGAGGTTATGAGACCCTTGCAGAGGCTACAACATTCGGTCTGGGTTCCGGTATCGGCTGGTTCCTTGCAATTGTATCCCTTGCAGCCATCAGGGAGAAACTGGCATACTCAAATGTGCCTGAACCTCTCAAAGGCCTGGGTATAGCATTCATCATTGTAGGTCTTATGGGTATAGCATTTATGGGCTTCATGGGTATCCAACTATAATCACTTAAAAGGTAAAAGATATGACTCAGATTATAATAATTTCAGTGGTAGCCTTTTTGGTGGTAACCCTTATACTTGTAGGATTATTGCTTTTTGCAAAGGCTAAACTTACCCCAAGCGGTACAGTAAAAATAAACATAAACGACGGCTCTAAAGTTGTTGAGGTAACTCCAGGCTCTTCATTGCTTGCAACATTGGCTGCTGAGAAGATTTTCCTTCCATCGGCTTGTGGCGGTAAAGGCAGCTGCGGACAGTGCAAATGCCGTGTTATATCGGGAGGAGGAACAATCCTTCCTACAGAGGTTGGCTTCTTCAACAAAAAACAGATTACCAACAACTGGAGGCTCGGTTGCCAGGTTAAGGTAAAAGAGGATATGCAGATTGCTGTTCCTGAGAGTGCGTTGAGCGTTAAGAAATGGGAGTGCGAGGTTATCTCAAACAAGAACGTTGCAACTTTCATCAAGGAGTTCTGTGTTAAGATTCCTGATGGCGAGACCCTCAACTACCGTTCAGGCGGTTATATTCAGGTAGATGTTCCTGCAATTACTGTAGATTACAAGAACATTGATGTAGACCCTCAGTTCCGTGAGGATTGGGAGAAAATGGGCGTATTTAACCTCAAGATGGTTAACCCTACCCCTACCCTAAGGGCTTACTCAATGGCTACATACCCTGCAGAGGGCAACATCATCAAACTGAACGTACGTATTGCAACTCCTCCGTTTGATAGAGTTAAAGGCGGATTCATGGATGTAAATCCTGGTATCTGTTCTTCATACATCTACTCTTTGAAACCAGGCGACAAAGTGATGATCTCAGGTCCTTACGGCGAGTTCTTCATTCCTGACAACTGTCCTGACGACCAGGAGTTCGTATTCATTGGCGGTGGTGCCGGTATGGCCCCTATGCGTTCTCACATCATGCACCTGTTCAAGACAGAGAAGACCAACAGAAAAGTCAACTTCTTCTACGGTGCACGTAGCCTTAAAGAGGCATTCTACCTTGAGGACTACGCTCAGATTGAGAAAGAATTCCCTAACTTCAAGTTCCACCTGGCACTTGACAGACCGGATCCAGAGGCAGACAAAGCTGGCGTACCATACGTAGCAGGTTTCGTACACAACGTCCTTTACGAGACATACCTCAAGAACCACGAGGCTCCGGAGGACATCCTCTACCTGATGTGCGGACCTCCAATGATGGCCCAGTCTGTAGTAAACCTATTGGACAGCCTTGGAGTAGCATCAGAGAACATTTTGTTCGACAACTTCGGCGGTTAATTCCCAACTGCCAAAACATAACCGACTCCCGTCACCCACAAGTGGCGGGAGTTTTTTGTTTGTGGCCTCTTGGTTCAATTCCGGTGCAAAATAATACCATTTTTGACACTGAAACCCACTCTCCCGAACAACTTTGTGCAGGGATGTGGCCAAAAAAGAAGGCAACCCATAAAGGCTGCCTTCTTGCTGTCTGATATATACTGTTTCCTAGTTCTGTTTGTTAAGGATAATAAGTGCCGCTATTACACCCGGTACCCAACCGCAAAGGGTAAGGAGGAAGGTGATGAGCACAGATCCGCATCCTTTGTCAATTACAGCCAGAGGGGGAAACAATATTGCCAATAGTACTCTCCAAAATGACATAATTCTTTGTTTTTAGGTATGTTCATTTTAAAGTGGTATTTCAAGGCCTGCGCAGTTGAAAGCCCCGGAGTTTACTTTTGTAAATGAGGAGGCTTGAGACAAGCATAACGCAGAAATACCCCTTTAAAATAACATACTACCACATGTAGTCCCATGCAGGAAGCATAATTGGAGCCTGTTTAGCAGCCTCAATTGCTTTTGCATTCAGATATTTCTTGTTGATTACAATACGGAACATATACTCGTCAAACCATTTGTCGGTGAAAGTAAGGTATCCGCCAACGCCTGAAGCAGGGCCCCAACTGTTCTCGAACTGCCATTTTACAGGTTTGTCGTTCTCGTCTGTATCGCAGGCCATAAGAAGCATAGCGTGTGATGATCCGCTGTAACGGGTAAGGATTCTTGCCTTCTTGTCCATTGAAAGGTCAATGCCAAGGAATGACTCGTAATCGTACATATTGTCATCGCATACACCTGCTTTTGAATCGCTCTCCTTACCTACATCGCAAGATGCATACATAGGCTCATTGGCCTTGATTGATTTGAGGGCAGCCTCTTTGATGTCCTCGTTAGGGAGGTTGAGGTAAACCCAGTTTACACCCTCAATTGTATTTCTGTAGTTTGCAATCTCGTAAACTTTGTAGTACTCGCGGGTAGGGTCGTTCATAATCATAATCAAAGTCTGAGGATCATAGTCTGCAGGTACAAGTCCCTCATAGAACTCTTTAGGGGTGCTCTTTACAGTTACAACCTCACCTTTATTGTTCTTGTATTTCCAGGTGAACTCTGTAGGCGGCTCGCCAAGGCAAAGTGCCAACACGCGGTATACATCCTCCAAAGCCTCCATTTTGGCAGCCTTAAGGGCAGCAGCAATCTCTTCCTGTGATTTCTTGCTTGCCTTCTTCACAGCAGCAGTCTTGGTCTCATATACCTGACGGATATCATAACCGGCTTTTTTAAGCCTTCTGTTGATTACTCCAAGCATCTGTCCGGTGCTGTTTGAGTGCTCAGTCTCAGGCATAACCTCTTTTGGAACAACACCATATTTCTCACCAAGGTTGTAGAACAGGTTCCATACGCCACCGTCACCTACAGGTGATTTGAGGTACCATACTACCTCCTCGTCTGTAATGTCTTTGTCTACAGTTCTTATTATGTTCTCAAGATAAAGGTTGGATTTCTCAAGCATATCCCAGAAATAGTTGTAGTTGTGTGAGAAATCAAACTTGTTGTAGTCATATTTCTTCTGTGCTGTAGGGCGGATTGCATTCAAAGAGGTGAACATCCAGCAGCGGCCAGAGCCATACTGGTTGGTAATACCCTTTACATCAACCCTGTATTTGAAGAAATGGTCAACTGCATTTACAGCATTCTTATTCTGGGTCTTGTTCTTTATGTTGCGGTCGCCCATAAGGATATTCTGTGTTGCAACAGTCTGTGCATCCTTTACAAAACTTCCCTTAAGCTGAGAAAGTTCCTGCTCGCCAATTGTCTGTGCGCTTGCAACGGTAACGGCGCCACATGATAACAGAGCAGCAAATAAATAACGTAGTTTCATATAAGTTATGTTTTAAGTGTTTAAAAATTTTTCCTGAACACAAATATAATATTTTTCCCGATAAATTTTTCCCGGTTCCCCTATATCATCCGTTTATATTCATCCTTATCCTTCGGGCCATAGGGAGCAGATTGTTTGTCCTGTTACCCAGGTTCTTCACAAACCCGAGCCCCAGCCCTTTGTACACAAGCAGCACATACCCCAACGGAGCACCCGGAAGCACCAGAGCCTCCTTTGCCAGGAACCTGAGGGCATCCTCCCTCCCCACCTCAACCGCAGAAATACCGCCCGGAAGAGCATTCCTGGCCACCATATCAGCCATCACACCCTGCAGAGCCAGATCTGCGTGGGGAACATAATCCTTCCCCTTTTTCTCCGCAATTGCAACTCCCCCAAGCACTACCCTCAGCCTCTCCTCCACAAACCTTATCCTCTCAAACAGAGTATCCCTGTATCCCTTTACAAGGTCTCCCTGGAGCACCTTTATGTAGTTGTCGGGAAGATAATTGCACCCCTTTTCAAACTGGACGGCACTCTTCTTCCCCTCCTTGCCACCCTTCTTCTTTTTCCCTGAACGGACGCTCCCCGCACCGGAATCCTCAAAATCCCCATACGGCTTGTGCACCACCGCCACAAACTGCCCCTCTCCCTTCACCAGCCCCGGCACAAACTGCAATCCGCCAAATTCTGTAGAAATCACCCCTGATTCTGAGGCAGTTGGAAATAATGTCAACGTCATTATTGCCCCAAGGGTCTCCTGCAGGAAGCGGAGGTTGCCGTCATTTTCAAGTTTGTTGTAGGTGCAGGTAGAGTATACAAGGTATCCGCCGGGAGCAACGGCTGGCCAGATATCTGCCAGAATACGCTGCTGCCTCTGGGCACAGAGATTCACATTTGCAGGGCTCCACTCCTCCACAGCCTGGGAGTCTTTACGGAAAAGGCCCTCTCCGGAGCAGGGTGCATCCACCACAACCAGATTAAAATACCCCTCAAAAGCCCCAAAATCGGAAGGGTCGTTGTTTGTTACAACTATATTGTCGGTACCCCATTTGGCCACATTATCTGCCAATACAACCGCACGGCTCTTTATCACCTCATTTGAAACCAGCAGGGAATCCTTCCCAAGCAATGAAGCCAGGTGGGTTGTCTTTCCACCGGGAGCGGCACAAAGGTCAAGTGCGGCAATGTTGCGGGCAAAAAATCCTCCTCCCGACAAATCTTCCCCGCCGTATCTCCCGGCAAAATCGGCCTCAATGGCATCCCTTACCAGTTCCATATACATACTGCTGGCCTCCTGTACATAGTAACCCCCTGCATGGAAAAGGGGATCGAGTGTAAACACAGGCCTCTGGGGAAGGTAGTACCCCAAACTGCTCCAAGGGACCTTCTCAAGTCCATCCACATCGGCACTCCCCTTTAAAGGATTCACCCTAACGGATGTCATCTCCGTCCCGTCCTCTATTTCCCGGAACAGCACCGCTGACCTCTCCTCACCAAGGGCCTCAGTTGCATATTGTATGAATTCTTCTGGAAGTTGCATAAGACTTAACTCCCCGGCACAGCCGGCTTTTCTTCAAAAATATAATAACAAGGCTCCACACCCCACAACTCATATCGGGCAAACATATCGGGAAGCCCCTCTACAAACCTACCGTAATCCTTAAGGTCCTCTTTTGTCCAGAATACCTCTGCGGCCGCCGAGAGTCTTGGGAAAATGGCATACTCCACATCCTCAGGGGTATGGAAATATTCTGTCCACATACATCCCTGGCCGCCAATTATCATTTTCTGCTGAGAAACAGAAAGGCTGTCGGGAACAGGGTCCTGATTATACACTATATCCAATGTGAGCGGCCTGCCCCTATGTGCAAGGCGTGTCTCATCCGGCCTCTGCTGGCGGTTTAAATAGTTCATTGTTGAAGGGGTCATTATTATCTCGTGTCCCATATCAGCCGCCTTCATCCAATTGCTCCTGCCACGCCATACCATTACTGTAACACCGTCGGGAAGCCCATGACCTACCAGTTCATCCCAGCCTACCGGAATCCTGCCCCTCTGCTTCACCACATCCGATACCCTCTCTGCAAAATATCTCTGCAGGGCATCCTCATCCTCAAGATTATGGCTCTTCATGAATGCCTGGGTCTTTGGAGAATTCTTCCACCATTTGTGGGCACACTCATCTGCCCCAATATGTATGTATTTCCCAGGGAAAATGTCCATAAGTTCATTGAACACATCCTCCAGGAAGGCAAACACCTCATCACTTGGCGCCAGCACATTGTTCAGTTTGTTGAATATCCCCCAGGTTGTGGCAGTCTTCACCCCCGCATTGTCTTCTGTTCCAAAATGTGGATAAGTTGCCAGGACAGCCATACAGTGCCCCGGAAGGTCTATCTCAGGAACAATGGTAATATACCTCTGTGCTGCATACTCCACTACCTCCTTAAGTTCCTCCATCCTGTAATAACCGCCGTATCTGGTTGAATCAATACCTGTACCCGGGTAGATTCCTATTATTGTGGCATCCCTGTAAGAACCCACCTCATTCAGGCGGGGATGTTTTCTGCTCTCAATCCTCCACCCCTGGTCATCGGTAAGGTGCCAGTGGAAATAGTTCATCTTGTGCATAGCCAGGTAATCTATATACCTCTTCACAAACTCCACAGGCATAAAATGCCTTGCCACATCAAGGTGCATTCCGCGGTACCCGAATGCCGGAGCATCCTCCACCCTCACACAAGGGATTCCAAGAGGCTCCCCTTTCTTCCCGACAGGCATTGCCGCTGCCGCACCAACAGAGTCCTGCGCAGCAGCCCCTTCTCCAGTCCGGGCAACTGAAGCCCCCTGCATCTCCCCTACCGGGAGCAACTGGATGAATGTCTGCACACCATAAAACAGGCCCGGTTCATTATAACCTGTAATGGTAACTTTGCCGGGCAGCACCTCAAGGGCATATGCCCCCTCAACCGCCTGAGGATTCTCCTCTATGCGCAACTCTATACGCTTCTTACCTTTGCTTTTTGGCGCAATGCCATAATGCTTCTGCAGGTAATCCCTAAGGAATTTCTCAGAATTTTCCGTTCCGTTACCCCCAGAAACAATAGCGGCACTCCTGTCCAACAGGAATGCCCCACTATCCTTAAGTTGTATACTTGCCGGATGCGGCACAATTGAGTTTACACTCACCTTTACATCTGGTCTGCCACAGGCAGCACAGATACATACCAGAACAAGTATGCATAAACAGTTCCTTATTTTCATCAGTCTAACTGTAACGTTTTCTCATCTCCTCCGCAAATGCCTCGGCATCTATCTTGGAAGGGTCTATCTTGCCGCTGAAAGCCAGTCCCAACTGCTCGGTCATCTGGTCTACAGCATCCTGGAGCTTGTTTCCTATCATCATCTTCACCATCATTGGAAGATCTGCACTCACCTCCATATGGAAGGCGGTCCTGTATGAATCCAGTGCGTCAAAGAAGATAGTTATTGCAAACTCAAACGGTGTATTCCCAAAGTTCTGGAACATCAGGGAAGAGAAAGGTGTCTTGTGTGAAATCTTAAGTCCCATCCTTATCCCCTGCACTTCTCCTTCAATGGTATCCTCTGTTGCAACAACCCCCTCTTTTTTGTCGGGAGGAAGAGCCATAACAAAGTTCCTCATATCTGAGAATGCCGTATATAATACATAGGAAGGTTGCTCTACCGTAACAACCTTCCCCTTAATCTGTGTAAACCCCATTGTTTACTTGCCCCAAATTTCAGGATTTATCCTCCATTTCTTGAGGACCTCCAAATCTTCCGCCTTAATGTAGTTCTCTGCAACCGCCTGCTCCAACAAAGCCTCATAGTGGCTCAAAGTATGCAGTTCCACATTTGCATCCTCAAATGCCTCAATGGATTTGATAAAGTTATAAGAGAATATTGCAACCATACCCAATACAATTGCGCCATTCTTCTGAAGTGCGTCAACTGCTGCAAGGCTGCTGCCGCCTGTAGAGATAAGATCCTCTACAACCACTACTCTTGCACCGTGTGCCAAATCACCCTCTACCTGTGCACCTGTACCATGATCCTTTGGTTTTGGTCTTACATACACAAACGGTTTGCCAAGAACCTCGGCAACCATCATTCCGTATGCAATTGCACCTGTAGCAACACCGGCAATGACATCAACATCCTTGAAACGGTTCTTTATTATCTCCACAAACGCCTCATACACCACTTTACGTGCTGCAGGATAAGACAAAACTTTTCTATTATCACAATAAATTGGAGACTTCCAGCCGGAAGCCCAAGTAAACGGATTCTCAACGTTCAATTTAACAGCCTTTATGTCCAACAGCTGTTTGGCTACGATTTTTTCTATAGATTCCATAATTCATCAGTATCTTTGCGTTGGATACGGTATACCTGTATCCGACAATTCATTGCAAATATAATAATTTCATTTTAAAATATATGTACAGCATTTACTTTAACAACAGAATTATAAGAGTCTGCAACCAAAGTTGCAATGCCCCGTACAATCCGAATGCTACGGTACTTCACTCCATCAATGATAAAACACTCCAGGAACTCCCTTGTTTATTTGACGGAAGCGAAAATATGAAAATGCTGTATATACCAGTTCCCCAGGAGAAAATGCAGGAGACCTTTGATGCCCTGTGCTCACAGTTCACCCCTATAAACGCCGGTGGAGGTCTTGTACAGAACCAGGCCGGGGAATACCTTCTCATCTGCCGCCACGGACTGTGGGACCTTCCCAAAGGGAAACAGGAAGAGGGTGAAGACATTGCCGTTACTGCGCTGCGCGAGGTTGAGGAAGAGTGCGGGATAAGTTCACTGGAACAGGATGAACTCCTCTGCATTACCCACCATACATACCATATGAACGGGCTCCATATGCTCAAGCACACATACTGGTACAAGATGAAATATACCGGCTCACAAGACCTCAAACCCCAACTTGAGGAAGACATTCAGCGCTGCGAATGGGTGCCTGCCGAAAAACTCCCCGAATATCTGCAGAACACCTACCCTTCAATCCGCAAAGTCTTTGAGGAAGCCGGCCTGCTGTAAAGCCTCCGTCCGGAAAACCACCCACTTTTCCCGAACGGTTGCTCCCCAAAAAGATACTCCGTTCGGGAATCCACTCATTTTCCCGAACAGTTGCTCCCAAAAGAGGCACTCCGTCCGGGAAACACCCACTTTCCCTGAACAGCTACTATGGTGAGTGCGGAGACTTATCTCCTTACTGGATATGTATATAAGTGAAAATTTGGCTATGCGCATCCTGGAGCGGGCGTAAGCAATCATTTCAGATGGGCCGTATGGTTCAGGCTTGTTTGAACAACGCAGTTGTGAGTTCCTGAACACGGCCCAGATGAAATAGATTGCCAGCCCGGCGGAAGGCTAAGCATAGACATATTTTCACTTGAAGCAAATATACAGTGATTGATAATCACCTCAGATCCGTTACTACCGCAGAAGGGTAGTCATCGGGATTAAGGGTGAACAATGATGGGTCCGGAGCAGGAAGTTTGGAGTATTTCTGTATGGAGATGGTGTAAATTGCACCGGTTTTTGCCTTCATTACAATCTGCATGGGAATCCCCTCCGCATCCATTCCCATTGTGGAGATATCGTACATCCCCCCCGGATTCCTGAGCAATGCAAAAGGGTTGTCCATAATGTCTGCACCAGGGGCAGGAATTCCAGAAGCAGGAGCACCAGGAGAAGCTGCATCCGCACCGGAAGATGGGGCAACCGGAAGCAGCACAATCTCATCAATCCCTTTCTGGTAAATTCCCTTTACAGAGCCGTTTGAAACCACCAGAATCTCATCTGTCTCCATTCTGTAATTCTCCCCAAGGGTAATTACACTCCCGGAGCCCTCGTACTGGGAGTTCCCGGCAGCATCAACTGCACTGAAGTTGAAACTTAAGGTGGCGCCACCTATAAGGAACGCCACCAATGCATTTATTACTGTATTAACCATAAATGTCCTTTATATTGGCCAGACGGGCATCCAGTTCGCTGAGGTCACCCACAAGAACCTGCCGAGCCTTGCTTCCCTCGTACGGTCCTACAATTCCTGCAGCCTCCAACTGGTCCATTATGCGTCCTGCCCTGTTGTAACCCAGATTCATTTTCCTCTGGATAAGGGAGGTTGAGCCCTGCTGGTGCATCACTACAAGTTTTGCGGCATCCTCAAAGAGGGAATCCCTGCGGTTGAGGTCCACCTCACCAACGCCTCCGTCATCTTCCTTGTCTTCTCCTGTATACTCAGGCAAATAGTGTGCCGTTGTATATCCCCTCTGTGCAGAGATGTAATCAACAACCCTCTCAACCTCTTTGGTATCTATGAATGCACACTGCACACGGGTAAGGTCTCCGCCGTTGGAAATGAGCATATCACCTCGTCCTATGAGCTGGTTGGCTCCAGTCTGGTCCAATATGGTCCTTGAGTCTACACTCGAACGCACCATAAAGGCTATTCTGGCAGGGAAGTTGGCTTTAATGTTACCAGTAATTACAGAAGTCGTAGGCCTCTGTGTTGCAATCACAAGGTGGATACCAATTGCACGGGCAAGCTGTGCAAGACGTGCTATAGGCTCCTCTATCTCCTTGCCTGCCGTCATAAGCAGGTCTGCAAACTCATCAATTACAACAACTATATAAGGGAGGAACCTGTGCCCTTTCAGAGGGTTCAATTTCCTCTGCAGGAACTTCTCATTATACTCCTTTATATTCCTCACATACGCCAGTTTAAGAAGGTCATACCTGGCATCCATCTCTATACAGAGAGATTTTAGGGTATATACAACCTTCTGGGTATCTGTAATCACCGGCTCATCTGCATCTGGCAGCTGGGCAAGGAAGTGCTTCTCCAGTTTTGAGTAAAGCGAAAGTTCAACCTTCTTTGGATCCACCAGCACCAGTTTCAGTTCAGACGGATGCTTGTAATAGAGCAAAGAGGTTAGGATAGCATTCAATCCTACAGATTTTCCCTGTCCTGTTGCACCCGCCACCAGAAGGTGCGGCATCTTGGCCAAATCAAAATGCATCACATCGTTGGTGATTGTCATACCAAGAGCCACCGGAAGGTCATATGTCTGCGACTTGAACTTCTCATCATCCAGCACAGAGAGCATTGAAACCGTGCTCGGCTTCTCATTTGCCACCTCAATGCCTATGGCATTTGTACCAGGCAATGTAACAACACGCACACCTTTGGCAGCCAATGAAAGCTGTATATCCTCCTCCAGCCTCTTTATCTGCGCCACCCTCACACCCGGTGCGGGAACAATCTCATACAACGTTACGGTAGGTCCAACCCTTGCCGAAATCTTTGTTACACCTATCTTGTAGTTTGCAAGTGTACGTACAATCTGCCTGTTGTTCTTCTCAAGTTCCTCGCGGGTTACAACATACCACTTGTCCTTATAATCCTCAAGCAATGTAAGCGGCGGTGCCTGGTAAGAAGAGAGATCCAATCTTGGATCAAACAGATTGTCATCCCCCAAAATCTCCTCCTCAGCCGCTTCCTCCTGGGTAACAGGCATATCATCAGGGGTTGAAAGCACCTCAACCTCCCGGGTATCATTGTCGGGAAGAGAAAGTTCCTCCCCCTTGTTTTCCTCTCCTTTTCCCGACAGATTCTCCTCTGCCTCTTCCCCTGCACTGCTGCCAGAATCATCCACTTCCCCGCCGATAATCTCAAACGCTGGGGCAAGATCCTTCTCATCCTCTTCCTCGCAGGTTGCAGGAATCTCTGCATCCAAATCTGCATACAAGTTCCCTACAGGGGCCGTCTCCTCTTCTGCAACTTCCTGCACAGCCTCCTCTTCAATAACCTTCTTTGGTTTTGGAGCAGTTACACGGTCTGCCCAGTTGTAAAAACCGGTTATTATTTTTCCGTTTACAAGTATCATCCATACCACAAGGAGGATGAACACTATGCTGCCTGCCCCAAGAGGGCCTATCATATTCTTGAGCCAGAGGATTACAAAATAGCCGTATGAACCGCCGGCTCCGCCTCCGAACCAGTCATCAACCCTTGTGAATGAGAAAATGAAAGAGAATGCCAATGAAATGACTATACATCCCAGCAATGAGAGGATGAAGAACCTAAGTAACTTTATCTGCTTGAGTTTAAGGCAATAGAGCCCCACTCCAAGGAAAAAGAAAGGAACTATGAAGGCTCCCAGGCCAAAAAGTCTGGAAACAAGGAAATTTGCCCACATAAGGCCAAGTTTTCCTCCGTTGTTCTGCACCTCTACAGAGGCATCAAACATATCCTTGTTGTAGAATACGCTCTGGTCTTCCGCCCAACTGAAAACATACGAGAAGAGGGAAAAGAACGTAAAGGCAGAAACAGCCAGTGCCACAAGTCCGCAGATGAGGTAGAACGCATCCTTCCTCTTTGGAACCTGAGTCTCGGCCTTGGCTTTGAGACGCTCCTCCTTTGTAGTTTTTGTAAGTTTGGTTTTCTCTTTCTTAGCCATCTCTATTTATTGTTTTTCCACCTTTTCCCGTTGTTTGAACCGTTCTGCTTGTTCTTCTGTCCGTTGTTCCTGAAGTTCCTCTGGCCACCTCCCTGCTGCATGCTCCTTGAGTGTACAGGTGTGTCTGCAACACCCATTCCAATATGCACGCCCTCCGGAACCTTAATCCTGCCGTCAGAAAGTTTGTAGATGTCATTGAAGATTGTCTCCTCAGAAACTGAATCCTTGTTCCAGATAAGGTACTGCTGCTTCATATAAGAAGCCAGGGTCTTTATCATATAGGTCTTCACCTCATCATCCTCCCTCTCTGCAATTACCTCTATCATATTCTGGATGTTCCTCCCATAATGGGCAGCCTTTACAGGCACCGTATGGAGCGGAATCGCCGAAGGCGGTGTTGAGAGGCTCTCCCTGGTTGGTGTAGGATAAGGTGAATCAATATCAATCTTGAAATCCGAGATCACGTGCACGTGGTCCCACAATTTATGCTTGAAATCATTGATATCCCTCAATTGCGGGTTAAGTGTTCCCATAACCTGCACAACCGACTGTATCTGTTCATTGCGTTTCTCCTTGTCGGGGATACTTGCAACATACTCTATCATCTTCTGAACGTGTCTGCCATACTCCGGCATCTGCAATTTTTCTCTCTGTGTATTGTAATCCAATTCCTCCATAAAAATATCCTTCAAAATTATCCTTCCCTCCCTTGACGCCCACAACTGGGCAGGACAGAAATCCCAAAATATATGAACAACAAATTTACAATTTTTATAACAGATAATTGTAAAAAATAGATGAACCTGAAACAAAAAAAAAAGGAACAACTTTTATGCTGTTCCTTTTTTCTTAGTAGCGGAGGCAGGACTCGAACCTACGACCTCCGGGTTATGAGCCCGACGAGCTACCAACTGCTCTACTCCGCGATGTATGTCTTACCCCGAGGGGTTTTAGTTCCGAATTGGATTGCAAAAGTAGAGGTTATTTTTCAATTATGCAAATTTTATTTCATCTTTTTTGCATACAATCTGCTCGCCAGTTGTCTGGTTCTTTATATTTACAACACCATCAGCAATTTCCTGCTCACCCACAATTACAAAATATGGGATGTTTTTCTTGGCAGCATAATCAAACTGCTTCTTCAGTTTTGTCTTGTCCGGGTAAATCTCGCAATTGATTCCCTGTGCCCTAAGCCCTGCAATTATAGGGAGTGAGTACGCAACCTCAGCATCACCCATATTTGAGAAGAGCACCTTGGTACCTCCTATTGCCTCTTTAGGGAATTTGTCGAGTCCCTGCAATACATCGTAGATTCTGTCTGCGCCGAACGAGATGCCCACGCCACTCATTCCTGGAAGTCCGAATATACCTGTAAGGTCGTCGTATCTTCCGCCGCCGCAGATACTTCCTATTGCAAAATCCTTGGCCTTTACCTCAAAGATTGCGCCTGTGTAGTAGTTGAGGCCGCGTGCCAGCGAAAGGTCTATCTCAACCTCCTGTTTTATACCTGCCACTGCAATGTATCCGAACAGTTCCTCCAATTCAGCAACTCCTTTGAGGCCCGCCTCACTGGTTGCAAGAATCCCCTTCATTGCCGCAAGTTTCTCCTCTGTGGTTCCGCTCAGGGTAAGTACCGGCTCAATTGTGGCAATGCCTTTCTCATCAATGCCCCTTTCAGCCAACTCTGCCTTCACTGAATCCAGTCCAATCTTGTCTATCTTGTCTATTGCAACTGTAATGTCAATCAGTTTGTCGGGATGACCAATAACCTCAGCAAGGCCCTGCAGAACTTTTCTGTTGTTTATCTTTATACATACATTTATCCCGAACTTTGCAAACACTTCATCAACTATCTGGACCAGTTCCAGTTCGTTGATGAGCGATTTGCTTCCAATCACATCCACATCGCACTGGTAGAACTCCCTGTACCTTCCCTTCTGGGGACGGTCTGCCCTCCATACCGGCTGAATCTGGTAACGTTTGAACGGGAATGCCAGTTCATTCTGGTGCTGCACAACATACCTTGCAAACGGCACTGTAAGGTCGTATCTGAGACCTTTCTCACACACCTTAAGTGAAAGGGCGTTGCTGTTCTCCAGCTGCTGTGGTTCCACACCTGCAAATGCATCTCCGGAGTTAAGTATCTTAAAGAGGAGTTTGTCACCCTCATCGCCATATTTGCCCAACAAAGTGGAGAGGTTCTCCATAGAAGGGGTCTCCAACGGGTTGAATCCGTATTTCTTGAATACAGAACGGATTGTATCAAATATATAGTTTCTGCCCGCCATCTCAGCCGGGCCAAAATCTCTGGTTCCTTTCGGAATTCCTGGTTTCTGAGCCATCTTATTTCTTGTTCTTTAAATATTCATCAATTGCTGCAGCAGCCCTTTTTCCCGCACCCATTGCAAGAATTACGGTTGCCGCACCTGTTACTGCATCGCCTCCGGCAAAAACACCCTCCCTTGAGGTTACGCCATCTTCATTTGCCACAATGCCACCTTTGCGGTTCCTTTCAAGCCCCGGTGTTGTCTGTGCAATAAGAGGGTTTGGAGATGTTCCAAGTGCCATAATCACAACATCTGTATCAATGGTAAAATGGGAATCCGGAACAGCCACAGGAGACCTTCTGCCACTGGCATCCGGTTCACCAAGTTCCATCTGCTCACATTTTATCCCTGTAACCCAGCCTTTCTCATTCCCGACAATTTCCACCGGATTGGTAAGGAGCCTGAACTGGATCCCCTCCTCCTTGGCGTGGTGCACCTCCTCTGCCCTGGCAGGAAGTTCCTTCTCTGTACGGCGGTATACCACAGTAACCTCCGCACCCAGGCGCAAAGCCGTTCTGGCCGCATCCATGGCAACATTTCCGCCACCCACAACACAAACCTTGTTGCCCACATATATAGGGGTTCTTGAACCCTCTTTATATGCCTTCATAAGGTTGCTTCGGGTAAGGAATTCATTTGCCGAAACAACTCCGTTGAGGTTCTCTCCAGGTATGTCCATAAATTTTGGAAGACCTGCACCGCTCCCTATGAACACGGCATCAAACCCCTCCTTGTCAAACATATCGTCTATGGTAATGGTACGCCCCACTACCACATTTGTCTCTATCTTTACCCCAAGGGCCTTTACATTCTCTATCTCTGCCGCCACTACAGTATCTTTAGGAAGCCTGAACTCCGGGATACCGTATGTAAGCACTCCACCCGGTTTGTGGAGCACCTCAAATATGGTTACACCGTATCCGAGTTTTGCAAGATCACTTGCACAAGCAAGACCGCCAGGACCGCTACCCACTACAGCCACCTTTTTTCCATTAAAAGGTTTCTTTTCCAGAAACTTAACATTGTTTTCCCGGCTCCAGTCCGCCACAAAACGCTCCAGTTTGCCTATTGCCACCGGCTCGCCCTTTACCCCCATCACACAAGACCCCTCACACTGGCACTCCTGCGGACATACCCTGCCACAAATTGCAGGGAGCGAACTGTCTATGGCAATTATTTTTGCCGCCTCCGCAAAATTTCCCGCTGCAACCTGGGCAATGAAGAACGGGATCTTCACAGATACCGGACACGCTGTCATACAAGCCGGCTTCTTGCAATTGAGACATCTTTTTGCCTCAAGCAACGCCTCTTCATCACTATAGCCCAAACATACCTCCTTGAAATTCTTTGCCCTTATCTCAGGGTCCTGCTCCCTGACCGGAACTCTTGGAATCCTTGCTGCCATATCTATTTCCCCCTTCCTATTTTACATTTATGATCTGCCTCAACCTCTATGGTCCTGTACATTGCCTGCCTTCTCATAGCCTCGTCAAAATCAACATCATACGCATTGAATTCAGGACCCTCCACACAAGCAAAGCGCACTTTGCCTGCAACAGTAACCCTGCAGGCGCCGCACATACCGGTGCCGTCAACCATTAGGGTATTGAGGCTCACCACCAGCGGAAGGTTGAATTTCTTCGCCGACATTGTTACAAACTTCATCATTATCATTGGCCCGATAGCCACCGCCTGGGTATAACCTGCCCCAGCGGCCATAAGTTCCTCAAGTTTGGCGGTTACAAGCCCCTTGTAGCCTTTTGAACCGTCATCTGTACAGATATGCAGGTTGTCACAAACCTTTGCCATCTCCTCTTCAAGGATAAGCATATCGGCATTTTTTGCCCCTATTATCACATCAACCTTTGCACCCCTTTCGTGGAAATATTTTGCCTGAGGGTACACAGGTGCAGTTCCCAATCCTCCTGCTATGAAAACGAAGGACATCGTCTTCAGTTCTTCGTCGGGAAGAGAGATGAATTCAGAAGGCTGCCCAAGGGGACCTGCCACATCTGCAAATGAACCTCCCTCCTCCAAGGCACATATCTCCTTGCTGCTGGCACCTACCGCCTGGGTAACTATTGTAACTGTACCCTTCTCACGGTTGTAGTCACATATTGTGAGAGGAATCCTCTCACCCTCTTCGTCTGCCCTCACAATCAGAAATTGTCCCGGCTGTGCGGCACAGGCAAGGCGCGGTGCCTCAACCTCCATAAGGGTAATTATTGGGGTAAGTGTCTCTTTCCTTACTATCCTGTACATATCTGCCTGTATTTGTATTTTATAATTAAATCTCGTTCAAAGCCTTGAAAGAATATCCCTTCTTGGAAAGATATAGGATAATCTCTCCAAGTCTGTCGTATAGTCTGTCAACGCGGTCGGGGTGGATACCAGGATGTATAAGTATTACGGCACCATTCAGAGTCTGTGCGTGCTCAAATGCATAAAGTTTGTCTATAAGCTGCTGTGAACTCTGGTAGTTTGCCATTGCAGGGGTTGTATAGTCTGCAGGAGTTGCTGTACCAGGGGTGTAGTTTATAACCCTGTAGCCAAGTTTCTCTGTAATCCTTACCGTAATGTCGTTGTAGTACTCGTATGGAGGGAGGAACCACAAAGACTGCTCTTTTGTAATGCCGAACTTCTCAAGTTCCTTTGCATTTGCAATTATGTCATCTGCCACCTGCTGAGGGGTTACAATAAGTGAATCCCTGTTGCCCCACTCTGCATAGAGCATATGTGAATCTGAGTGACCTCCAACATAGTGTCCCTCTTTTATTATCTTCTCTATTGTATTTTTATGTTCCTCCATTCTGAGGGCATTTCCTGTAAAGAAGAATGAACCTTTAATCTTGTTCTTCCTCAGGGTCTTCATTATCTTATCTGCCCCCTGGAACATTGAATCTGCTGTAAATACAAGGAAGATGTCTTTTGAATCGGGATTTACCCTAACCACACAATCATAAGCATCCTGCTCAACATTCAGGGTCTTCAGTTTGTTGCCCTGCTCCTCCATTGCGGCAAAATAATAAGTGAGGCCTGCAGAGCCGTCCATTGTAGGCTCGTTGCTTGCATAGTCCCCTATGTCATCGTGGTACACTGCCATTCCGTTGTTGAATACTGCCAATGCATCCTCTTTTGTAAGTGCGGCACCGGCACGGTCGAGGAAGAGTGCCCTGTCTATAGGGCCGTCAATGAGGCCTCCGTAAGGAAGGTCATTCCAAACCCTTACATAAGAAGAGTGCGGTTCAACCGGATAATCTGCATCCGAAGGATAACCCACTATCATTGTTGTACCCCAAGGGTTACAGCCAAGGAGCCAGTCCCTGAGGGACATCTCAAGTTCCAGATATTTGTCATCACCTGTAGCCACATTGTAGAGTCTTGCATAAGTTACCGCTGCAGATGTAAGGTTGTTTGAGCACCACAGGTAAGGTACACCGTGCATAAACGGATCATCTGCACCTCTGGCTGCAATCTCATCAAGTCCCAGTCTCATGAACTTCTGGTATTTTGCAGCTGTCTTCTCATTTTTGCTCTTTGCCTGGAAGAAGTGGCCCAGATTTATGAAAGGGTACCACTGGTAGTGGTGGTACTCGCCCCTGATGCCGTTCTCCATCCAAGGTGTTACAGGCTCAAGGTCTCCCCAGTAATCTGCCTTCTTTGCCCATTCCGGCATACCAGTAAGTTCAGCCATTGTTGCAGCCGCAAGCTCAAGGTCATCTACGTATGAATCCTCCTCATAGAAGTATGGTGAAACAAGACAGGCTGTCTGTGTGTTGCCCGGGAACTCCTCTCCAAAGTTGAATGCAGGAACAGCCTTTGCCTGTATGGTGTTTGCAAACTTAGGGTCTATATCCTTCATAAGTTCTGCACCAAGGGCAAATGTAGAAGAGAACTTGCCCGCTACAGATGCAACACCTGTTGTCCTGTTTATATACTTGCCCAAGCCCTGTGGCTTTCCGGTAACAAAGTATACAGGCCTTCCCTCTCCAGGACCCCAGCCATAATCCACCTTATCTCTGTTAGGGAGCCTCATTCCGTGGGTATGGTCCCTGTCATCTGCAATCTGTGCAAACATCACCTTGTCTTCAGGGTTCATCCTGTTGAGCCACTCAAGTCCCCATTTCGCCTCGTCAAGGATATCGGGAATACCATTGGAACCTCTGCGTCCGTTTGCCTTGTACTCATCCTTGAATACAGACTTGTCCTCTGTCATATAGTATGCAAAGAGCATATGGTATGTTGCTGTTGCTGAAGTTGTCTGGTACTGGAGATAGTCAGTTGCATCGTGCCAACCTCCCCTTACATCAATCTTCTCCCCGTTGCGGGTAGGATGATCCACTATAAAGCCGTCGTGCTGGTGGCATAGGGTATCTGTATAAGGGTTGTCGCCGCATCTCTGCTGCCTCATATATACAAGCATATAATCCGAGAGGCCGTCATACACATCTGCTCCAATCCTGAAATTAGGGGATTTTGCACCGGCACACTCTATGTAGTACCCACCCTCATTCTTCACAGGTGTAAAATTCAATCTGTACGCACTGGACATCTTCCATTTCTCTCCGCTTACAGCTTTTGTCTGGCCAGTATATACCACCTCACCGGTAACCGCATCGCATACATTGAATGTCTTCTCATCCGCAGGTTCTGTAGATATGAACACCGCAACTTTAAGATCTGTAGGCAAATACCCCACAGTATTCACCCTAACCCACTTCTGTGCAGCCGCCTGGAGTGAGAACAGCACCAATGCAGCAAAAATCAACGCTCTCTTCATAAATGTCATCTTAGTTTTTTGTTACTTTGAATCAGCAAACTTACCAATTTTTTATGTATAAAAAAAGGGCAACCTTCCCGGCTGCCCCCATATTGCATCATCTGCAATCAAAAACCCTTAGTGAGCGTGATTGTGCTCGTGGCTGTGGTTATGTCCATGCTCGTGTCCGTGGTCGTGTTCCCCGGCAGGAGCGGCAGGCTTCTCACCCTCCTTGTAATCCTTTACATCATAACCTTTCTTGTTCAAAGCGGCAACAAGAGCCTCTTTGGTTATTTTTGAAGGATCATATTTTATCCACAAAGACTGCTCCTCAACACTTGCCTTAAGGTCTTTTATACCCTTTATTGTAGGGATTACAGCCTCAGCCTTCTTCTTCTCATCATCACAATGCAGGTAAACGCTGAACTTTGCCTCCTCCATCACTTTCTTTTTCTTGTTCTGTGCCTGTGCACCAAAGGTAAAGGCAGAAAGCATAACTGCCAGCACCATAAGGAATTTAATAGTTTTCATATCTGTAATAAATTAAATGTTTGTTATTTCCACAAAGTATATCTCATTCCAATATAGAACATTCTTCCCATAAGCGGACCCCATACCATTGAAGCATTGAAATCTTTGCCATAAGGGTTGTCTGCATTAAGGATAGGGTTCTTCTGTGTATAGTTTGTTATGTTCTCAACGCCGGCATACACGTCCACCATACCAATCTTCTTTGTAACCTGCGCAAACATCATCGGATAAACCTCAGATTTTCCGCCGCCCATAAACTCAGGCAACTTGCAAGGTCCGTTAAGCTGGGCAGTAACGTCAAAGATCCATTTGTTTAGCGGTGCTGCATACTGGAGGTTGAGCACTGCCTTGTATCTGCTGGTCATAGGTGCCTCAACAAGCCCCTTGTCCTTCATAGACAATTTTGCATTGCTGTAACGGAATGTTGCAATGGCAGTGAACCTCTCCACAGGCTCAACAGACAAATCCACCTGGTATGTATCTGTAAATGCCCTGTTGTTCCCCATTGTTGCATCAGAAAAATCATATATGTCAACAACACCGTCTCCAAGGCCGCTGTCCCAATCATAAACAACCTTATGGTTGAACCCGGTACGGAAATAGTCAAAACTGAAATAGTTGTTCTCCATCTCACCAAGTCTGAAGTACTGGGTAAAGTTACCTCCAATTGTCCAGGCATCCTCAGCCTCAAGATTGTCTGCAATCCTCAATGCTCTTCCCGATGACATTACGCCAAGGTTGTCTGTAATTACAAAAGGAGTCGTGAAGCCCCTTCCTGCATTCAGCCTCACCACAGTCTGGTCTGTAAAAGAATACTTGAAACTTGCCCTTGGAGCAACCTGCCATCCCCACAATGAACTGTAGTCTGCCCTGATGCCTGCAACAAGGGTAATCTTCTCATCCATTGTATAAGTATACTCACCATATGCACCAATTACCTTGTCATCTGTATTGAACTCTCCTCTCACAAGGCCTGTGGCAGGACGGGCTGCAAGCTGGTTGTCAAAATATTTGCTGTGCACATCATCAAGTCTTCCGCTTACACCAAAAGTGTATTTGTGGCTCTCATTTATATCCTGATGGTACATTGCATTGAAGAAACCTATATTCTGGTATCCGCCAAAATCCTTCAGTCCGTAACTGCTCTCCATATCATAATATGAATAGTCAGCCACAACTGCAATATTCTTGCTCTGGTCCTCATTCAATGGAATACCCAACTTGAAGAATCCGCTTACACCGGTATTGTGTATCTCATTTCCCCAGATGCCCATTGAGTATGCCTCTCCGAACATAGGGGCCTTCCCATCTTCCACCACACTTGCAGTACGCTCATTCATCCCCTCCTCATAATCCTTGTGTCCGCCTATACGGGTATCATTCACAAACTTGGCACCGAATCTCACCTGCAGTCCGCTCGGGTGGAAATACAGCCACCTGTTGTCAAAATTTATCTGCTGGGTAAGGGGGTCATCGCGGAACATATCATCATTGCCGTCGTGTACCTTGTTGTCTTTTGAGAAATGGCCCTGCAGCACTGTACTCCATTTGTCGTTGAACTGGAGCGATGAAGCCACATTTGCCTCTGTCCTCAAATTACTGTTTGTAAACAGGTTAATGAAAAGAGGGTTCTCAGCTGTAGGCTTGCGGTGCTCCACATTTATCTGTCCTGTAATTGCCTCAAGGCCGTTCACTACAGAAGACGGGCCCTTAGCAATCTGTATGCTCTCCAGCCACTGTCCCGGAATATAACTGAGGCCGAATGGGGAAGCCAGTCCCCTCATCACAGGCCTTGTCTCATCAAGCATCTGTGTGTAACTTCCCGACAGTCCAAGCAATTTTATCTGTTTTGCACCGGTAACCGCATCCGAGTAGCCCACACTCACACTTGCAGAGCTCTCAAAACTCTCCGCAAGGGAGCAGCATGCCATTTTGCAGAGGCCGGCTGCAGATATCACCTCTGTCTTTATATTGGCTGTCTTTGAAAGGAAGTTTGCCTCCTGACGACCTATCACGTGTACAGACTCAAGTTCATTCTCTGGGATGAGGTTGAATATGAGTTCTTTGTCGGGAAGAAGGTTCACTCCGTTTTCATACAATTTGATAGTGTCCTGGGCATATCCTATGTATGCCGCAATGAGGGTTATGTTGTCTCCCTTTATGGATTTCATTACAAATGTACCCTCTTCGTCCGCCTCAACGGCAGATTTTCCCTCTACCCACCATACGTTGGCAAAGGCACCGGGTTCTTTTTCACCTGTAGAGGTGAGGAAAAATACTTTTCCCTGGATTTTCTGCGCTGCAGCAAATGTGGTGCAGGCAAAAACCAAAATCAGCAATGTGAATATTCTTTTCATTGATTTTATATTGTTTTTCTTTTTATGAGTGAAGGGTAAATACAACGGTGCAGGAGTCCGCAAATACGGATTCCACACCCTGAAAAAAGAAAAATCAGATTCTGAAAGTGCACAATACGGCCTGTGGTGCCTCCTTTGGATGCTGCGCAAGAAGCAGCGACAAGGCGTTTGCGGCCGATACATAAGAAATGTCCTGCTGTTCCACTGCACCCAGCAGTACATTTGCAAGAAGTGTCATCTGTGGAACTATATCAAAGTTGTCATCAGATGTTGTCTGGTCTTCCGAAACCATATAGACATCTGTTGTACAACACCCTTCGTGCTCATCTTCACCGTGGTGGTGTGTGCATTCGTGGTGGTGCTCCCCGTCACAGTTGTGGTGTTCCTCCGGAGCGTGTGAATGTGTATAGGTGTTTCCGTGTCCATCCATATGGGAGTGAACATACTCGCAAGGACTCTCACCGAACAGCAGGATGAGTGAGGCTGTACCGTCGGCAGTGCATCTGTGTACACCATATCCCATTGTGGAGACAATGTACAGTGCAATCACTGCCAAAAAAGCCATATTTCTCATCAAACTTTTCATACGCCGCAAATGTAATAAAAAAATCCGTACATTTGTAAAAGCCCTGCGGGGTTATTACAGATTATTATGTTAATTGATATACAGTTATGAAAAATTTCCTTAAAACAACACTGGCAGTCATTGTTGGTTCACTGATTGCCCTTTTCATCAGTTCGTTCCTGTTTTTTGGAATTATTGGGTCTTTGGTTTCTCTGGGAGAGAGCCAGGAACCTGTTGTTCCATCAAAGGCAATCCTTAAGATAGATTTCTCCACACCGGTTACAGAACTTGGCCAGGAGGATGCAATGCAGGCATTCCAGAGCCTTAATTTCAGCACTTCACAACCTCTGGGCATACTCAAGGCCGTAAAGGCAATAGAATATGCCGCCACAGACCCTTCTGTAAGGTTCATTTACCTTAACCTCAACCAGTTGAACATTGGCATGGCAAACCTGGAGGAGATAAGGAACGCCCTTTACAATTTCAGGAAGAGCGGAAAAGCCATAATCACTTATGTAGACAACTTCTCACAGGGCTCATATTACCTTGCATCCATTTCCGACAAAATCTATATGAACTCTGACGGTTCCGGTGCAATTACAGGACTTGGTTCAACAATGATGTTCTTCAAGGATCTGCTCAACAAACTTGGCATTGAGGTGCAGCTCATCAGGCACGGCAAATTCAAGGCTGCAGCAGAGCAGTTCATTGCCAGCGGCATAAGCAAGGAAAACTATGAGCAGAACAAGGAGATGATTGATTCAATCTGGGAGACCTGGACAAATGAAATCTGCGAGAGCAGGGACATAGATCCTGAGCATTTCAACAAACTTGTGGACAATCTGGAACTCTTCTCTGCAGAGTCTCTGAAAGAGCACGGACTTGTGGATGAACTTGTAGACAGGAACCGCATATATGAAATATTGTGCAACTTGTCTGAAGTTGAGAAGGAGAAGGACCTCAAACTCATAAGCCTTGCAACATATGCAGAAGCCAGGATAAAACCTAATATAAAGGTTAAGGAGAAGATTGCCGTAATTTATGCAGACGGTGAGATTACAATGTCTGATCCTTCAGGCCTTTCTGCAAAGAAGTTCTACCCTATCATAAGGGAGGTGAGACAGGATTCATCAATTAAGGCTGTTGTACTTAGGGTAAACTCACCAGGAGGTGACGCACAGGCAGCGGAGATACTTAACAAGGAACTGCAGCTGCTGAGGGAGGTAAAACCTCTTATTATAAGTATGGGTGAGTATGCTGCATCTGGAGGATACTGGATTTCTGCCAACTCCGAGAAGATATTCGCAGACAACACTACCATTACAGGTTCAATTGGTGTGTTCAGTATGGCTATGAACTATGGTGAGGGACTCAGGAAACACCTTAAGATAAATACTGCAAACATAGGCTCAAACACCCACAGCAATATGCTGAACGGCATAGATCCACTGGATGCCAAAGAGGTTGCATTCATGCAGGGTATGGTGGAGGATATATACACAAAATTCACCGCTCTTGTATCTGAGGGAAGGGACCTTCCTGTAGAATATGTTGACGAAGTTGGACAGGGCCGCGTATGGACAGGTGCCGATGCCATTGAAAACAAACTTGTGGATGAGAAAGGTGGTATACTTGATGCTCTCAATTATGCGGCCGCATCTGTAGACCTCAAGGATTACAGGATTGCAGAGTATCCTGCAGTAAAGAGCCCTATGGAGCAGTTTATGGAGATGTTGCAAGGTGCTGAGGCATCCGTAAAGGCTGCTGCAGACCCTGCTGAAACGATTAAGGGAATCTACTCAAAGATTGCAAAAGACGGAGAGTTCAAGGTTTACGCCCGCCACCCTTACTGCTACGATTTCAACTATTGATAAAATGGATTGCATAAAAAAAGGACATCGCTTTTGTGATGTCCTTTTTTTATATCTTCCTTCACCTGAGTCTATTTCTTGAATACTCCGAATGTATAAGCAAAGTTTACGCTGAATACCTCCTTGAACTGTACCCGAGGGGCCGCATGCCCGTCCTTGTCCGTTATGAGAACGTTATCATCGTAAATGAGGTTTGTCCTCAATCCTGTCTGGAGGAACTTGTTCAACTTGTAGGTAAGTTGAAAATCCCAGTTTATCTGCACATTCTGTGGATTGTCGAGATAATCCGAGAAAAGTCTCAAAGTTGAAGAGACCTTGCAGTTCTTCATAATGTCCTTGTTAAGGGTTGCAGTGAGCTGCGCACCCAACGCCCATCTGGCCGTCTCATCTGCCTTGTTTCCATATTTGGCCCTTAGAAGTGAATCGGTAACTATTACCAGATTGCCTGTGAATGGGGCAAAGTTCAATGAGAACTCCTTGCCGTTTCCAGGTTTGTAGTCAATACCGAGACCAAGAGACAGATATGCAGGAGCAAGGAATTGTGAAACCTTTTTTGAAGCATCATTCTTGTACTCAAAACCAGGGGAGAACTGTGACCTGAAGTTGAAGTTTGCAGAGAAATAAAACTTGTTCACAGCCTTGTAGCCCCATTTGCTGTCGAGAACTATCTTGTCATCGCTCTTGCGGTAACCGTCATCAAACGACTGGATGAAGCCATATGAAAGCTGGGCCCTGTTGTCCCAATACATGTCGCCCTTGGCATAGTTTGCGTGTGCGTTCACATAACTGTTCAAAGCCACCGACCCGGATCCTCCGGCTGCCCAGTTTGTAAGGGAGATCTGCGAGAATCCCACCTCTGTAAGCATACCTGTTGTCCAGAACTTTGGAGGTGTCACAGGTTCATAGTTTATGGTAGGTACCGCAAACTGAGAACCTATTATCCTGCACAACTCCTGCGCGCTGTTCAGATTTGAGAGCCTTGCCTGTTCCAGCGCCTCTTCATTGAGCCCCTTCTTCTTTTCATCCTTCACCTGGGCATAAGAGCAATGCGTTGCCGCCATAAACAGCAACACCAGCAAAGCCACATATTTTACAAATCCGTTTTTCATCAATTATTGGTCGTTTTCCAGCACATCATCCGAGTTGTACTTGTAACCCATACGTTTGCCGGTCCTCATTCTTGCACTTTCTATTTTTGCATTTATCTGCTCCACACTGGCCACCTTTACAAGGTCGAACGGCGGAACAAGAAGGTCAAATGACAACGAATACATCATTGCAGACTCCACAAAACTCACAAGCTCCTCTTTGGTAAGTTCCACTTTCCCGAAGTTGGAAATCTTCTGTCGTGTCTGTCTTTTGCCCTCAATGAAGAACTTCTTGTCCTTGTTCACAAACATTCTGGCAACCAGATATCCCAAATCCTCATTCCTGCTGAACTTGAGTGAATCCGAGAGGAAGTTGTATACACTTATAACCCCGCAATAGGTGTTGTAAGGAGACTCCTTTGAGTATGCATTCTTCCAAATTGCATGATCCCTGTCGAACTGGAAAATATCTGTATGCATGCTGAACACAAGCACATCGTCCGCGAATTTGAGTTCAGCCTCAAATTTTCCCCTGTCCCTGTACTCCAACCTTATCCTGCGGTTGGCCTCTGATTCAGAGAGGATGTCGTTGAGGTCGTTGCTTATCTCACTCAACACATCCTTGAGTTCATTGAAAACCTCAAGTGACTGGTCATAAACACAAGACTTTATGTGCGCCTTGTTCTGCAAAGCGTCCAAAATATGCTTCTGCTGCTTCGGTAAAGGGTCTGATGCCATAATGTTATTTATAAATTAGTATGCTCTTGCAAAAATTACTCTCTGTTTTGAAGGTTTTCCGGAATAGATACATTTTCCTTCCTCCATAACCACGTTTGTATCCAGAGGAATACATCTGATGGTTGCCTTTGTCTCCTCCTTTATCTTCTCCTCTGTCTCAGGTGTACCGTCCCAGTGGCAAAGAAGGAATCCGCCCTCCTCAATCTTCTCCTTGAACTCCTCCCAAGTGTCTACCTGAACTGTATTTGCAGCCCTGAAATCGAGTGCCTTCTGATAAATGTTCTGCTGGATTGTATCCATAAGTGCATTGATTGCCTGTGCAACGCCATCAAGAGGCATTGACTCCTTGGTAAGGGTATCCCTCCTTGCAACCTCAACTGTGCCGTTTGCAAGATCCCTCGGGCCCATTGCAACCCTTACAGGCACACCTTTCAACTCCCACTCTGCAAATTTGAAGCCGCTTCTGAGGTTGTCCCTGTCGTCTATCTTCACTGAAAGCCCGAATTTCTCCAGTTCTCCCTTCAATTCCTCCATCTTTGCAATGATTGCAGTATGCTCCTCCTCTGTCTTGAAGATAGGAACCATAACAACGTGGATAGGGGCAAGTTTTGGTGGAAGCACAAGACCGTTGTCATCTGAATGGGCCATTATGAGTGCACCCATAAGACGGGTTGAAACTCCCCATGAAGTTGCCCATACATACTCCAACGAGCCATCCTTGCTTGCATATTTTACATCAAATGCCTTTGCAAAATTCTGTCCCAGGAAGTGTGATGTACCAGCCTGGAGAGCCTTTCCGTCCTGCATCATTGCTTCAATGCAGTAAGTGTCAAGTGCACCGGCAAACCTCTCGTTCGCAGATTTCTTTCCCACAACAACAGGAACCGCCATATACTCCCTTGCAAATTTTGCATATACATTAACCATCTTCTCGGTCTCCTCAATTGCCTCCTCCATAGTTGCGTGAGCTGTATGTCCCTCCTGCCACAGGAACTCTGCGGTCCTGAGGAAAAGTCTGGTCCTCATCTCCCATCTCACAACATTCGCCCACTGGTTGCACAGGATTGGAAGATCCCTGTATGAATTTATCCAGTTTTTATATGTATTCCATATGATTGTCTCCGATGTAGGCCTTACAATGAGCTCCTCCTCAAGTTTTGCACTTGGGTCCACTACAACTCCAGGGCCGTCGGGATTGGTCATGAGCCTGTGGTGTGTAACCACTGCACACTCCTTTGCAAAACCCTCAACGTGGTCTGCCTCCCTGCTCAAGAATGACTTGGGTATAAAAAGCGGGAAATAGGCATTCTGATGACCTGTTTCCTTGAACATTTTATCCAATTGTGCCTGCATCTTCTCCCAGATTGCATAGCCGTACGGTTTTATCACCATACATCCGCGCACCGCTGAATTCTCTGCCAAATCAGCTTTTACAACCAGATTGTTGTACCACTGTGAGTAATTGTCCTCTCTTTTCGTTACCTCTTTTGCCATTATGTTGAATTTTTTATTCTGCCAATACATGTCCACGCAGTATTTTTACCCTCTCTGCGTTTTATTACACGAATGGAATAATTTTTGATATATTTGCTATTAATAACAAGAGCACAAAAATACAACAAATAAATTAAACACAGGAGGTAAAAATGAAAAACAGCAACTTATTTCTTTTAATGGCAGCCCTTTTTGCCTTGATCTCTTGTGGCACGGCCAACCGTTCCGCATACTACAGCGGCACACAATTCAGGAACAGTATTTATTATACTCCCGATGACAATTCCCAGGCATATGCCCAGGAGCAGCAATATCTGCAGCAACTGCAGGAAAGGACAACAGAAGCTGCGGAAAAAAGTGTTCCCCAGCAGCAGTACAACACAGCCTCCAAGGATACCAAAACAGTATATGTGGGGGAGAACAACCAGGTTGACATAACCTACGAGCCAGGTACAACATACTCAATTGTTGATGACCGCGAAAGTTATGAGGCACGCCTGAGAAAATTTGATTCACCGTTCTATACCATCAACATAGACTTCTATGACCCTTATCCTTGGTGGGATTACAGATACGGATGGTATACCCCTTACGGAGGAAGATGGTATGCAAACTGGAGCCATCCGTGGTACAGGAGCTGGTGGTCTTGGCATTCGCCTCACTGGAACCTGCATTTCAGTTACAACTGGGGCTGGTACGATCCGTTCTATGACCCTTGGTGGGGGCCCGGTTACTGGCCTGGATACTGGCACGGCCATTGGGCCGGACACTGGCCTGGCTACTGGCCCGGTTACGGTCCGGGATATTGGCCTGGTTATTGGCCTGGGCACAGACCAGGATACCATCCTGGACACCATCCTGGAGGCGGTCCCGGTGCAAGGCCAGACCACCGCAGGGATGTATACTACGGCAAAAGGACCTCATCTCCTACATATAATGCAGGCAGGGGCAACACCCCTTCAGGAAGCAATGTGGCAGGAAGGCCGAACACAGGCAGCGTAACAAGAAGATCAGCCAATGCTACGAGGATAGACGGCGGCACCCGCCAGCCTCAGATGAATGTTGCACCGGCCGAAAGGAACGAAAAGGTACAGAACAGCACTGCACAATACGGCGGCAACAACCAATACAGGAGGGTTGCACCAGGGCAGCAGACAAAGAGTTCTGCCAACACCGTAAAGAACAGCAGCAGTTCAAAAGGAAAAGCTGATGTTACATACAGCAGAGGAAACAGCAACAGCAGCAGGAGCAGTTCATATACCAGAAGCAGCAGCTCAAACAACAACAGTTCCTACACAAGGAGCAGCAGCAGTTCACAAAACCGCAGTTCATACAGTTCCGGTGGAGCCACAAGAAGTTCCGGCAGCAGTTCAAGCAGCGGATCTTCATACAGAAGAAGATAATGTATAGAGGGAAGTTTTTTCAACAGGAGGACCTCATTCGACGGTTGCAAGTTATTTCTCTTGAGAAATGACGCAGCAGAGGAGACTGCGTCGTCCTCCTGTTAAAAAACTTCCGCAGGATAATATTGTTTTACAACTGTTACTTATACTTACGAAATGCATATGTTAAAGAAAATAACAACAATAACAGCAGCAATCCTGTGTACAGCAGCGGCAGCATTTGCACAAAATGCATATGACGCCCTCAGATACTCAGAAAGATTCACAGAAGGCACCGCCCGAAGCGTGGCAATGGGAAACGCCTTCACAGCCCTTGGGGGTGATATGGGAGGAATTACCATAAACCCTGCATCATCGGCAGTATACAGATACTCCGAATTCCTGCTCACCCCATCTGTGGCCGGCACATCCAGTTCTGCCAGTTACCTTGGGAGCAGCACATCAGACAACAAGACCGGATTTGGAATTGCCAACATAGGTTATGTGGGCTCGTACAACACAGGACGCAAAAATGCAGGACTTGTAAGCTGGAGTTTCGGGTTTGTCCTTACCAAAGAGAACAACTTCAACAATGCAATGAAGGTAAGGGGCAGGACAAACTCAAGCAGCTGGCTCTCGTCACTTGCATCCAACACAAACGGCATCTTTGCCCCTACGATGGACCTCAACAGCCAGAATGACCCATACTGGTACAGCAATGCATCCTGGAATTCAATCCTTGGCTGGAACACCTCCCTGCTGGATACCCTTCCAGGGACAAGGGACCAGTACATAGCGGCAACAGAGAATCTGTACGGATACGACATCTCCGTGGGAGGAGAACTCAACCAGATGTTCAGAAGCAAATCCAAAGGGAACATTACGGAGGCCACAATAAACGTTGGAGGGAATTTCTCCAACAAGTTCTTTGCAGGTGTGAACATTGGCATACAGAGCATATCATACAGATATGATGAGATCTACGGAGAGCAGGCAACCAACAGCAACGATTTCCAGACAGGCTTTGAGAGTTTCTCGGCAGCCTACCGATACAAGGCCACCGGCACCGGCATCAACCTGAAGGCAGGAATAATATACCTCCCTACACAATGGCTCAGACTTGGAGCAAGCATCTCCACTCCAACCTGGATGTATCTGAGCGAAGATTGGGAAAACGGGATGGAGGCCAGCTTCAATGACGGATATAACCAGAGGCTGGAATCCCCTCTTGGAACATATGACTACAGACTCAACACTCCGTTCAGGTGGAATATAGGTGCAGCATTGAGGCTTGGAAATCTTGGAGTAGTGAGTGCAGATTATGAAAGCGTTGACTATTCAAAGGCCAAATTCATAAGCACAGAGTTCAATGAGGGATATGATGCGGAAAACGAAGAGACTGCAAACCTCCTTACAACACAGAGCATAATAAGGCTTGGCGCCGAACTTAATGTGAGCCCTGTTTTTGCAGTGAGGGCCGGCTACCAGCATTATACCTCACCTTATGCAGACGGCACCTCAGATGACGCCAAAAACATAGGCTCGCTGGGTGTAGGATACGTTGCAAGTTGCGGGGCAAGCGATTTCTTTGTAGACCTCACATACCAGCAGATGCTCAAGAAAGGGAATGAGAAATTCTCACTCTACTCAGATACAGACATCCCTGCACCTGCAGGTACAAACAAGACAAATGCCTGGAAACTTCTCCTTACCCTGGGATTCAGGTTCTAAAGGGATTCAAGATATGAAATTGCATTGGGCCCCTCATTGAAAAGGAGGTCCAGTACAGAAAGATTTGGAACAAAACCCTGCTTGTTGGTGAAAACCTGCCAGTAGGGTTTGTTCATTTTGAGCCTCTCCATAAGGAGGGCAGGTTTCTTTGGATGGATGGAATCCCTGAAATCCGATATTCCACGTTCCTGGAGCAGATCAGACCCGGGGGCAATGAAATTGCCGTCACTCATAACTATAGGGGTCTGTATCCCTATAAGTTCCGAAATTGTATGCACAAGGCGGGTATTCATTGCAAGGAGACTCTCCTCACCGGAATCCAGTACAGCATAAAGGTCATCCATATAATACTCAAAAAACGGGGAAGACATATATGCCGCCTCAAGGGCCCTTTTGTGCTGCAGCAGCCAAGGCTTTGAATAATCTATCTTAAGTTGTGCCACAGGTATCTTGTGGCTGCTCTCCTCCCCTTTTGCGGCACTTCTGAGTACAGGAAGGGTAAGAACAAGAAGCCCGTTGGCACCATTAATGTGACAACGGGTTCTGTACGACTGCTTCTGGTACATCTCCCCGCACTCTATCTCAACCCTCCCCGAGTTTGCGATTGCCACAAAATACTCTATAGGGGGAAGATATGCCGTGCTTAAAAGGGATGTTCCAAAAATCATTTCAAATGCTCCTACTCGTCTGCTATAGCCTTTGGATTATACCTTATGATACCTCTCTTTGAGCGGGCGATGAAATCGAGGATTGTCCTCTTCTCAACACTCTCCTCAAACTCAGCCTCAACTTTTTTGCAGGCATCGGATACGTTAAGACCGCTCTGGTAGATTACCTTGTAGATGTTCTTGATACGCTCAATCTGCTCTACAGTAAAGCCTCTTCTGCGCAGACCTACAATGTTTATTCCACAATATGACAGAGGATATTTGCCACCCATTGCATAAGGAGGGACATCCTTGCCTATGCGTGAACCGCCGGCAACCATTGCGTGTGTGCCTATGTTTGAGAACTGGTGCGCTGCAGAAGCACCGCCTATGATAGCCCAGTCATCAACATTGGTCTCACCTGCTATGCCTACATAACTTACAAGTATACAGTTGTTGCCTACAACACAATCGTGTGCAACGTGTGCATATGACATCACAAGAGTATTGTTTCCAATCACTGTCTTTCCTTTGCCGCTTGCCTTGGTACCTCTATTTATTGTGGCGCACTCCCTTATGGTTACATTGTCTCCAATCTCCACATACGAAACCTCATTCTCAAATTTGAGGTCCTGTGGAATGGCACCTACAACTGCACCAGGGAACACCTTGCAATTCTTGCCAATCTTTACATAATCATAAATTGTTGCATTTGGACCTATCTCGCAACCGTCACCAATCTCCACGTTCTCTGCAATATAGCAGAAAGGATGGATCTTTACATTGGCTCCTATCTTTGCATTTGGGTGTACAACTGAATTTTCCATATGACAAATGTTAGCGGTTATTGTTATTTGTTCTTTATCACCTGTGCCACCATATCGCTCTCGCAAGCAAGGGTGTCGCCTACGTATGCCTCACCGTGCATACATACTATAGATCTTCTCAAAGGCTGTGTAATGGTAAGCTTGAATACAAGCACATCACCAGGAACAACTTTCTTCTTGAACTTGGTGTTGTCTATCTTGGCAAAATATGTTGAATATTTCTCAGGCTCGTCTACGCTGTGGAGTACAAGGATACCGCCAACCTGTGCCATAGCCTCTACAATAAGGACTCCCGGCATAACAGGCTCCTCTGGGAAATGTCCCTGGAAATACCACTCGTTTACGCCAATAGTCTTGATTCCAACAACATAATCTTCACCAATCTCAGTAATCCTGTCTACCATAAGGAATGGCGGACGGTGAGGAAGAAGTTTCTTGATTCCGTTTATATCAATGACCGGAGCGGCGCTTGGGTCATATTTTGGTATATTGTTCTCCATATCTTTTTTTGTTTAATTGTTCACAATAAGTTTTCTGATTACGCGGGCAACCTCTGTATTTATCCTGTGTCCCGATTTGTATGCTATAACTTTGGCCTTTATAGGGGCTCCCACAAGTGAGAAGTCTCCCATAAGATCAAGCAGTTTGTGTCTTGCGCACTCATTCTGGAACCTGAGTTCCAAGTGGTTCAGATACCCCTCAGGAGCCCTCTCCAAAGAAGAAGTGTTGAACACGCCGGCAAGCCTGTCCAACTCCTCCTGAGGCACAGGATGCTCTACAATCACAATTGCGTTGTCAAGGTCACCTCCCTTTATGAGGTTGTTCCTGAACAGAGGTTCAAGTTCGTGGAAGAACACAAATGTACGGCAAGGGGCAATGTCCTTTGCGAAATCTGTAGTCTCATCCAGCCTTGAATACTGGTTTCCAAGAACCTTTGAATTGAAATCTATCATAAGGTCTACAGAGAAGTGGTCATCCGGCATAATTACAATTTCAGAACCGGATTTCTCATCTTTGTAAACTATCTTCTCCTTGAATTCAACATATTTCCTTGGGGCATCCTGCTCCTCAAGACCATCCTTGCAGATTGCATCCACATAAGGTTTTGCACTGCCATCCAGAATAGGTACCTCTTGAGCATCTATGCTTACAAGGGCATTGTCAACACCAAGCCCGTTGAATGTGGCCATCAAGTGCTCAAGGGTTGAAATCTTCACATCCCCTTTCTCAAGAGTTGTGCCTCTGGCAGTTGTTGTAACATAATCCACAAGGGCATCAATCACTGCATCATCTCCAAGGTCTGTCCTCCTGAACTTTATGCCGTGTCCTGCAGGTGCAGGCTCCATAACCATTGTCACATTCCTTCCTGTATGAAGCCCTTTCCCTTTGAAAGTATATTTACACTTCAGCGTGTGCTGTTTGTCTGTCATCACTTTAAAACAATGTTAGGTTTAGAATACAAATGTACTTATTTTATCTCAAAATGCCGCTATTTTGGAAGTTTCCTGAACATTGCATAACACTTGAGATACTGCTTGTAGTCAAAGGCAGGGCTGCCCATCAAAACTTCACCCTCCTTCTTGGTGCTGCCCATGATTCCGGCCTGTGCCGCTATGCTGGTCTTGTCGTGCAGTGCAATGTGTCCCGAGATTCCAACCTGTCCGCCTATGGTACATTTTGCACCAATCTTGGCCGAACCTGCAACACCTGTCTGCGCCGCCATTACAGTATGCTCACCCACCTCCACATTATGGGCAATCTGTATGAGATTATCCAGTTTCACACCCTTCTTTATGAGGGTTGTACCCATTGTGGCCCTGTCAACTACGGTATTTGCACCTATCTCCACATCATCCTCAAGGGTAACTATACCTGTCTGCGGAATCTTCTTGTATGAGCCGTCTTCCCTTGGGGCAAAGCCGAAACCGTCTGAACCTATCACAACATTTGCGTGCAGGATACAGTTGTTTCCAATCTTGCAGCCGTCATAAATCTTCACACCGGGGTAAATTATGCAGTTCTCCCCAATTGTAACCTCATTTCCCACATAAACCTGAGGATAAATCTGGGTATCCTTCCCAATCCTGCTCTTCTTCCCGACAAATGAGAAATCACCCACATACACCCCTTTCCCCAATTTGGCACTCCAGGCACATTTTGAACTCCATGCCCTTCCGCTCCTCTTGGCCCTCTTGAGGGTATTGAGCAGATCGAGCAGGGAGGCAACCGCCTCATATGCATTGTCTACAAGGATAAGTGTGGGTGCAACAGGCTCCTTAGGTTTGAATGTCCTGTTTATTATTATGATGCTTGCCTTGCTGGTGTAAAGATATTGTTCGTATTTTGGATTTGCCAGGAAACAGATATTGCCCGGCTTGCCGCTCTCAATTTTTGCTACAGATGAAACTTTCACATTAGGGTCGCCTATTATCTCCCCATTGAAATGCTGCGCAATTCTTTCTGCTGTAACTTCCATATCTTCTTTTAATCTGTAATATAAATCACACAAAAGTAGTAATAATTTTGCAATAATTTGGTTTTCTCACAATTATTCAGTTACTTTGCACTTGAAATGAGAGGCTTGAGGGTGACCGCGTGCGGTTGCCCTTTAGTTTTATTTGCAGAGATTATGATTACAGCCCAAGCACTTGGCGATACAATCGCCAACTACCTCACAGAGAACGGATTGTTCCTGGTGGACATAGAGATTTCCAAAGAGAATGACATCACAATTTCAATTGAGAAGCACCAGGGTGATGTGAATATAGACAACTGCATTGATATAGACCGCATTGTGGCGGCTGCTTTTGACAGGGATGTGGAGGACTATTCCCTCACTGTAACTTCTGCAGGTCTGGACCAACCTTTTAAAGTTCTGGACCAGTACAGGAAATTCATCGGGAGTGAAGTTGAAGTTGTAGTAAAGGGGGGCGGCAAGGTGAAGGGTATCCTTTCTGCGGCAGATGAGGCATCTTTTGAAATTACCGTTTCAAAGATGGTGAAGGTTGAGGGGAGCAAGAAGAAGGTGCAGCAGGATACCGTTACAGCATACGCCTACGAGGGTGTGAAATCGTGCAAACCGGTAATCAAATTCAAATAGTTTTACGGAATAATTTTTTAATGACAACATAAAAATGGAAGGCCTTAATTTAATCAGCACATTTGCAGAATTTAAAGAGCTTAAAAACATCGACCGCCCTACAATGATGAGTGTATTGGAGGACATTTTCCGCACACAGCTTGCAAAGATGTACGGCACCGCCGACAACTTTGACATCATCATAAACATAGACAAGGGCGATTTTGAGATTTGGAGGAACAGGACAGTTGTGGAGACCGTTGAGGATCCCAACACTGAGATTTCAAAAGAGGAGGTTGACAAGATTGACAACTCTTACGAGATTGGCGAGGAGTTTACCGAGGAGGTGAAACTTGCAAGTTTCGGAAGAAGGGGTATCCTCAATTTGAGGCAGAATCTGTCGGGAAGAATAATGGACATTGAGAAGGCTAACCTTTTCAATGCTTACAGGGACAGGATTGGTGAGATTATGGTTGGTGAGGTTTACCAGGCGTGGAAAAAAGAGGTGCTTGTACTTGATGAGGAGGGCAATGAACTCCTTCTACCAAAGGGTGAGCAGATTCCTTCCGATTTCTTCCGCAAAGGTGAGTCTGTAAGGGCTGTGATCTCAAAGGTTGAGATGAAGAACAACAATCCTGTAATCATACTTTCAAGAACCGCTCCTGTATTCCTTGAGAGGTTGTTTGAGCAGGAGGTTCCTGAGATTTTTGACGGCCTCATAACAATAAAGAAGATTGTACGTATCCCTGGCGAGAGGGCAAAGGTTGCAGTTGAGTCTTACGATGAGAGGATTGACCCTGTAGGAGCTTGCGTGGGTGTGAAAGGTTCACGTATCCACGGCATTGTAAGGGAGCTCAAGAATGAGAACATAGACATCATCAACTGGACATCAAATACCCAGCTGCTTGTACAGAGGGCATTGAGTCCTGCCAAGATCTCTTCAATAAAGATTGAGGAGGGCAAGATAAGCGTATGGCTGAAACCTAACGAGGTATCTCTTGCAATCGGTAAGAACGGAAGCAACATCAAACTTGCAAGCATGCTTGTAGGTCAGGAGATTGAGGTGTTCAGGGAACTTGACGAGGAGGAAGAGGATGTATTGTTGGCAGAGTTCAGCGATGAGATTGACCAGTGGATCATTGACGCGCTCCAGGGAATAGGTTGCGACACTGCAAAGAGTGTTCTTGCACTTTCTGTACAGGACATTGTGAAGCGTGCAGACCTTGAGGAGGAGACAGTGATTGAGGTACAGAACATTCTCAAATCTGAGTTTGAGGACGAGAAATAATTTAGGTTGAATTTAAAATGGGGGATAAAATATGACAGGAAACGAGAATATCAGAATAGGTAAAGTACTTAAGGAGTTCAATATAGGAATGGGTACCCTTGTTGAGTTCCTGCGCAAGAAAGGCATTGACATTGATTCCAATCCGGGTGCAAAACTTTCCGGCGACCAATATGCACTTGTTGCAAAAGAGTTCAAGAAAGAGCAGATTGTAAAGGAGGAATCAAAGAAGGTTGCCATAAAGGTTAAGGACATAACAGACAAGGAACCCAAATCAATTGAAGATGAGGAGCCTGTGAAGGAGTTGTTCATAAAGACAACTGTAGAGGAGGTGAAGGGTCCCAAAATCCTTGGCAAGATTGACCTGGACAAACCTAAGGCACAGCCTGTACCTGCACAGAAACCTGCAGAACCAAAACCGGTTGAAAAACCAGTGGAGAAGCCTGCAGAGCCAAAACCAGTTGAGAAACCAGCGGAAAAACCTGTAGAGAAGCCAGTAGAGAAGACTCCCGACAGCCCTAAAGCGGAGCCTGCACCTGTTCCCCCAACAGTTCAGCCACAACCTGAAAAGGGTGCAAAGAAAGAGGAGACAAAGAACACTCCTCCGGTAATTGAGCACATTGAAACAAAAGTGCAGAAACTTACAGGTCCTAAGATCAGCGGTACAATTGATTTGTCGCAGTTTGAGAGGAAGAAACCTTCAAACGACAACAAGAACAACAAAGGCAAGAGGGAGAGGATACACAAGAAGAACGAGAAGGTTGATGTTGTAAAGGAGGCAAGGCAGAACAACAACGGAAAACCTGCCGGCAACAACCAGGGCAAACAGCAGGGTCCTGGTGCAAACCAGAACAAGCAGCAGGCTGCAAACAAGAACCACAACGGCAAGGGGAACAAGAAGGACAAGTTCAAACCTGTAAAAGTGGAGATTGATGAGGATGCTGTACAGAAACAGATAAAGGAGACCTACCAGAGGATGGTAGAGGGCAAAGGAAAGACCAAAGGCTCAAAATACAGGAAAGAGAAGAGGGAGCAGAACATCCAGAGGATGATGGAGGAGGAAGAGTTGCAGCAGATGAACAGCAACGTGCTCAAAGTTACCGAGTTCGTTACTGTCAATGAGCTCTCTACAATGATGAACACTCCTGTTATAAAGGTAATTGAGGCGTGTATGAACCTTGGCCTTATGGTGTCAATCAACCAGAGGCTTGATGCAGAGGCCCTTGTACTTGTTGCAGAAGAGTTCGGATACAAGATTGACTTTGTAACTGCAGAGATTCAGGAGACAATAGACGAGGAGAACGATGTTGACACCCCAGAGATGATGGAGGAGAGACCTCCTATCGTAACTGTAATGGGACACGTTGACCACGGTAAGACATCATTGCTCGACTATATCCGTAAAGCCAATGTAATTGCCGGTGAGGCGGGCGGTATCACACAGCACATTGGTGCATACAATGTGAAACTCCCTAACGGAAGAAGAATCACATTCCTTGATACTCCGGGCCACGAGGCGTTTACAGCAATGCGTGCCCGCGGTGCGAAAGTGACTGACCTTGCAATCATCATTGTGGCTGCCGATGACGCAATAATGCCACAGACAATTGAGGCAATCAGCCACGCACAGGCAGCAGGCTGTCCTATGATCTTTGCCATAAACAAGATAGACAAACCGGCTGCAAACCCGGACAAGATCAGGGAGCAGCTTTCACAGATGAACATTCTTGTAGAGGACTGGGGCGGAAAATACCAGTGCCAGGAGATCTCTGCAAAACAGGGTATAGGCATTGAGGACCTCTTGGACAAGGTACTTCTTGAGGCCGATATGCTTGAACTAAAGGCCAACCCTAACAAGAAGGCTGTAGGTTCTGTAATTGAGTCATCTTTGGACAAGGGACGAGGTTTCCTTGCAACCATCCTTGTACAGGCAGGTACACTGCACGTTGGTGATGTAATCTTGAGCGGATGCTACACTGGTAAGGTTAAAGCAATGTTCAACGAGCGCGGCCAGAAAGTTACAGAGGCCGGCCCTTCAACTCCGGTATCAATCCTCGGTTTGAACGGTGCCCCTACTGCAGGTGAGAACTTCAACGTATTTGACGATGAGAAAGAGGCCAAAGACATTGCAAACAAGAGGGAGCAACTGTTGCGTATCCAGGGCTTGAGGACACAGAAACACATTACCCTTGAGGAGATTGGACGCCGTATTGCTATAGGAAACTTCCAGGAACTTAACGTAATCATCAAAGGTGACGTGGACGGTTCAATTGAGGCATTGTCCGATTCATTGATCAAACTCTCTACAGAGGAGATCCACGTTAACGTAATCCACAAGGCTGTGGGTGCAATCTCTGAGTCTGACGTGCTTTTGGCTGCAGCATCAAATGCAATCATCATAGGTTTCCAGGTAAGGCCTTCTGCAAATGCAAGGAAACTTGCAGACAACGAGGAGATTGAGATAAGGCTCTACTCTGTCATCTATGATGCCATCAACGAGGTTAAGAGCGGTATTGAGGGTATGCTTGCTCCAGAGGAGAAAGAGGAGGTTACAGCAACTGCAGAGGTTAGGGAGACCTTCAAGATTTCCAAAGTTGGTACAATTGCCGGCTGTATGGTTAAGGAGGGCAAACTTACCAGAAATGCAAAAGTGCGCGTAATCAGGGACGGCATTGTAGTTTACACCGGTGTACTGGGTTCTTTGAAACGCTTCAAGGACGACGTTAAAGAGGTACAGAGCGGCTACGACTGCGGTCTTAACATTGAGGGCTACAACGACATTAAAGTTGGAGACGTTGTTGAGGCTTACCAGATTGTTGAGATTAAGAGGACTTTGTAAAAGTCTCCTGAATATACATCAGAAAGTCTGATTACAAAAACAACCCCCGTTAGAGTACGCTCTGGCGGGGGTTGTTTGTTCAAAACGGAAGTTAAGTGTCATCATCTTTTTTCATATACATCGGTATCCTCCCCCCCTTACTGCTATGTTTGGACGTCCACAGCTTCCTGATTTCCTGCAATTCACTGGCCACATATACCCCATTTATACTACCCTGCAATGTGGGGTAATGTGGAAAATCAGACAATATTGTCGGACTCTCCACTCCAATCCCCTCCAGAACACGTTCACAGACGGTTCAATGTGGCCGGTGAATTGCAGGAGGAAATCCTCCCGCCAGACAAACGCGCTGGGTGGTGCATTGCCCGTAAAATTTGATTATTGGAGAAGGATTTTTGCATATTATATTTACTTTTGTCGTACACACAAGCAATACTGGCAAGCAAATGAAAGAATATGACCGCCCTTCAATAATGGGTATTTTGAATATAAACAACGAATCCTTCTACAGTAACAGCAGGCATGTTGCCATTGATGATGTGGAAAGGACATTTGTAAAAATGGTGGCAGATGGGGCTGACATTATTGATATTGGTGCCTGTTCCACCCGCCCTGGAAGCACGCCCGTAACATTGGAGCAGGAGTGGGGATATTTGCAGGAGCCGCTGGGGATGATAGCCGGGAAATTGTTGTGCAATAATGATTTGCAGGAAAGAATAAAGATTTCCCTGGATACTTTCCGCAGTGAGATTGTCCGCAGGGCTTATGACATTCTTGGAAATTTTATTGTGAATGACATCTCTGCCGGGGATGATGACCCACAGATGCTCCAGACTGTTGGAGAACTGCACCTCCCATATATAGCAATGCACAAGAGGGGGACACCTGCCACAATGCAACAGATGACAGATTACCCGCAAGGGGTTGTGGATGCTGTAATTGAATATTTCAAGGAGTTTGAGGAGAGGGCTGCCAAATATGGCATTCCGGATTATATTATGGACCCCGGATTCGGGTTTGCCAAGACACTTGAACAGAATTATGAATTGTTCAAAGGGTTGCCGCAGCTTTCCAGTGCAATTGAAGAGTATGCCGGAATCCGCCGCAAACTTCTGGTAGGAATTTCCCGCAAAGGGATGATTTGGAGGCCACTTGGCATTACTCCCGACGAAGCACTCTGCGGCACAGTAGCGCTCAACCTACAGGCCCTTTTGCTTGGGGCAGACATTATAAGGGTGCACGATGTGGCAGAGGCTGTACAGTGCCTAAAATTATGGGAGTTTCTCCGATAGGTAATGACCAGTTTTAATTATCTTTGCTTTTATAAAACAAACACATATATGCTTATAGTACTGGAGGGCCTGGATGGGGCCGGCAAAAGCACACAGGTAAAGAAATTGAAGGAGTATCTCTTGGACAAAGGGGTAAATTTGAGGTATCTGCATTTTCCAAGATATGATGCCCCGCTGTATGGAGACCTCATTGGCAAATATCTGCGCGGTGATTTGGGCAGTATTGAGCAGGTGTATCCGCAGATTGTGGCATTGCTGTTTGCCCTGGACCGTATGGATGCTTCTGCCCAAATAAAGAAGTGGCTGGAGGCAGGTGACTGCGTACTGCTGGACCGCTATGTCTATTCCAACATTGCATACCAATGCTCCAAGATAATGATGCAGCCACAGTTTGGGGAGAACCGCAGGGAGAAGGCACAGGAACTGCGCAACTGGATTTTTGATACAGAATACAACAAATACGGCATCCCAAGGCCGGATATGAACCTCTTCCTGGATGTTCCAATCAGTTTTGTGGATTCAAAACTTAAGGAGAGCCGCAGCGGGGATGATGACAGGGACTACCTTAACGGCAAAGAGGACATCCACGAGGCCGACATACAGTTCCAGATTTATGTAAGGGAGATGTACCTTGAACAAACCAAAGCGGATGAGGGTTTTGTAAGGGTTCATTGTGAGGATGCCCAGGGGAATATGCTTCCTCCAGATGACATTTTCAACAACATAAAGGAGCAGGTGGAGAAACTGTTTTAAAAATTTATCGGGAAACTGAAAATGAAACTTTTAAGGGCAATATGCAGGTTTGCGTTTGGGATTCTGTTTATACTTTCGGGATTCCTGAAGGCCATTGACCCTATAGGGAGCGCACTTAAGATAAAAGAGTATCTGGGGGCATTCCACCTTGGATTCATGGATTTTCTCTCCATCCCTTCCGGCATACTGCTCTCAACAGCGGAGTTTCTGGTTGGCGTTGCAATCCTAAAAGGGCTGCGGATAAAGTTCTTCTCAAAAATTGCACTGGGATTCATCTCATTCTTCACCCTCCTCACCCTTATAATATTCATCTTCAATCCTGTAAGCGACTGCGGATGTTTTGGGGAGGCAATACACCTGAGCAACAAGACTACATTCATAAAGAACCTCTTCCTGCTGGGAGCCGCACTTGTGGTTTACCTGCAGAGGGAGAAATTCCGCCCCATTGCAACCCCAAAAATTGAATGGGGATACCTTGTGGCATACGGGGTGCTCATAATTGCCCTGCAGGGATACTCCCTGCGCAACATCCCGCAGATAGACTTTGGAGTGTACAAGGCCGGCACAGACCTCATTGCTGCACAACAGGAGAACCAGGAGAGGGAATATGAAACCACATTCATATATGAAAAGGACGGGGTGCAGGAGACCTTTACCATAAACAATCTTCCCGACAGCACCTGGACATATGTAGATGCAGAAACCCACCTTGTTGGAGGGGCATCTGAAGATGCATCGGTTGACTTCTCGTTCATAGACGGAGACGGCTATGCTGTGGGTAATGAAATAGTGAACACTCCAGGGCCCGTATTCTTCATCTCCATCTACAATGCCAGAGCACTTGGCAAGAAGGCAGTGGCGAAGATAATTGACCTTGCATCTGTGCTGCAGCAGCACAACCTGAAACTGTACATAATAAGCGCCAACACCGTAGAGGAGACCCAGGCCCTGTTTGAACCATATATGGGGATGTACGGCGGAAGTTTTGAAATCCTCTATGCCGACTACAAAATGGTGATATCGCTCAACCGCTCCAGCGGTGGCCTCACATACGTGAACAGCGGCATTATCATAGAAAAATGGGCCCGTGGAAACTACCCTATTGGTTCTCTTGATGAGTTGCTTGCCCAAGACCCTGAAGTAATCACCGCCCAGGCCCAGATAAGCGAACAGCTCTTTGCTGAGATATCACTCTTTGTGATACTGTTCCTCATTGTAATCATCCGCTTCTTCTCCAAGATAGTGTACAGGCATACGGTTGTGAAAGGCAGAGAGGATGTTGATGGTGAGGCGGCTGAGGCACACTGATTGCCATTCAACATATCTGTGAGAGGGGTAAGCATTCCCTACCTCTTGCAACAACAGCCAAATACATCCAAATCACATCCCAAATCGCATCCCGAGAGAGAATTTCACAAAAATAGTTGTTATTTTTACAGCAAATTCTGAAAATAAATTCTACAAAATATGAAAACCCTTAAAAGACTTTTTATGGCAATTGCCGTGGTGGCAGTTGCTGTGGGCTGCACTGCGGAACAGGAGCAGCAGAAACCCAAGAATGTGATTTATCTGATTGGAGACGGTATGGGCTTTGGAGCAGTTTCTTCACTTCTGTTGGCAGAGGATGGGGATACCGGATTTGAGATGAATCCTGTGATTGGATTGAATGAGACACAGTCGGCAAACAATTATGTGACTGATTCACCTGCCGGAGGTACTGCATTGGCAACAGGTACCCGCACCTGCAACGGGTTCCTTGGTGTGGATCCCGATACAACCCAGCTTACAAGTATCCTTAAGAAAGCACAGACAATGGGCAAAAAGACCGGAATTGTGGTAAACACCACCCTTACAGAGGCAACACCGGGTGCATTTTATGCAGGAGTCCCTTCCCGATCTATGGGTTACAAGATTGCCGAGCAGTTCTGCGAAAGCAATGTGGATGTGGCAATCGGGGCAGGCCTTTCAGTGTTCATCAACCGTCCCGATTCTGTTGACCTCACTGCTACCCTCATCAACAAGGGATACAATGTGTATCTCGACTGGAAATCTGTGTTGGGGACAAACAGTGAGAAATTTGTCGGGATACTGGAAATGAGTGATGTGCACCGCAGGAACAAGTCTTCAAATTCCGAGGCCAAGGCGGCAGAGGGTGACCAGGTGTGCCTTGCTGCAAAATTGGCGGCTGATGCGGGGAACCTTGATACCACCAGATTCTCTGAGCCTGAAGTTTATCTGCAGAAGGCTACTGTAAAGGCCATTGAGCAGCTTTCAAAAAATGCTCCGGAGGGTTTCTTCCTTATGATTGAGAGTGCAATTATAGACGGTTACGGCCACAACAATGATTCTGAAGGTATGGTAGAGGAGATGAAAGAGTTCAACGGCACTTTGAAGGCCCTTGTTGCATACGTAAACGAGCATCCTGAGACTCTGCTTGTAGTTACTGCAGACCACGAGACCGGCGGAACAGGCGTTGCATACAAGAGTTACCCTGTAGGGGGCACATCTGATGTAGCCCTCAACTTCAGCACCAAAGGGCACACCGGCACAGTGGTTCCAATCTTCGCCTACGGCGCAGGTGCAGAGAAATTCGGCGGCATCTTCCAGAACAGGGAAATACCCGGAATCATTGAGCAGTTGATGAAATAGAAAAAGGGACAGGGCCAAAACCTGTCCTTTTTCATTATTTCACTTTTACCATCTCTACCGGCTGAACCTGGCTGGCGTCAAGTGGGTGCCACTGGTAGGCCACTTTGCCAAAGTCTATCTCCTCCAGATCTATACAGCGGATGTTCACGTTGTAGGCGGTGTGGTAGTAGACTTTCCTGTGGGTGAGGTCTATTGAACTGGTCCACTGTGTGGCGCTTGGGATGTTTGGGAAGCCTGCAGTTGGATCAATCTCAAATCCAAGCGGAATATCAAAAAAGTTCAACAGATGAAAAGTTTGTGTAACAGTTGCAAAGGCATCTCCCAACTGTGGGGCAGTGTTGCGGATGAATGCGGCACGCACAAAACGTGAAGGCGGAGTTGCGTCACCCGGCAATCCCAACAATCCGGAGCCGCTGCCTACAGGACGTACTTCAAAACTGTCCATCTTCCAAGGGGAAACATTCCCTCCATACAGATTGACATAGTTGCTCAGATTGGTAAGGTGCCACTCAAAACCTGGGGCATTTGTAATCACCCCCACAGGGTTCTCATAAAAATGGGGCACACCGTCCACAATCTCCAATACAACTTCTCTTCCCGACGGTTCCCCTATTCTCCAATGCAATACCGCGTCTCCAACCAGCCCCACAACATCAACTTTGCCACCCAGAAGGGCATCCTTAACCTCATTTATGGTGGAGTACCGGGCAAGGACAAACTGGTTGAACTGCATATCTGCAACCGATACCTCCCTGCGTGCCGGATCAAAAGCCTTGTATGAGCCATAACCTCCGGGGAAGAAGAAAAGTCCGCAGGATAATCCTGCTTCATTGATTCCCTCCGCTATGAAGTTCTTGTCGGCCACAGTAAGTCCCACAACCCCGTATTTTGCGGTGAAATGCATCCCCTGCCCTCCGTCGGGAGTATAGGAGAAGAGTTTCTCTCCGCGCGGAATTATGCTGTATCCGCTCTCAAGGTACCCTTTGGCCCACTCTATTGTCCTTGCCTGAATGTAACTTCCGTCTTTTGCAGTAAGGGCAATGCCGGTACAGGCGCCGGCTGGAACGGCTGCAGCACAAGCGGACACCAGTCCAAATAACAATACTTTTGTATTCATCTTTTATCTTTTTTTAACATTTACCAATACCAAACACCATTGCTATGTTTTTGTTGCATTTTTGCCTATCTTTACACCAAATTTTTCATTTATTAACAGATATGTCAAACAATGCATTAATGGCTGTATCACCTATAGATGGCAGATACCGCAGACAAGTTGAAGATTTAAGCCTGTACTTTTCGGAGTACGCACTTATCAAATATAGGGTAAGGGTTGAAATTGAGTATTTCATTGCCCTTTGCGAGCTCCCTCTGGAGCAGTTGAAAGGGTTTGCAAAAGAGGATTTTGAGAAACTCAGGGACATCTACAGGAATTTCTCCGCAGAGGATGCACAGAAAGTAAAGGACATTGAAAAGGTTACCAACCACGATGTAAAGGCTGTGGAGTATTTCATCAAAGACGAGTTCAAGAAACTTGGAATTGACAAATATTGCGAATTTGTACACTTCGGACTCACTTCACAGGACATCAACAACACTTCAGTTCCATTGAGCCTTCTTGAGGGTATAAGGGATGCATATATGCCTGCCCTCAACGAGGTGATTGAGATACTTGAAGGGTTTGCAAAAGAGTGGGAGAATGTCCCTATGCTGGCCCATACCCACGGACAGCCTGCCTCCCCTACCCGCCTCGGCAAAGAGATATATGTATTTATAGCAAGGCTCAAAGAGCAGTTGAGACTGCTGGAGCAGGTACCTTATTCTGCAAAATTCGGTGGGGCAACCGGAAACTTCAACGCCCACAATTTTGCATATCCCGATATTGACTGGAACAAATTTGCAGCAGAGTTTGTAGGTGGGAAACTTGGACTCAAACGCTCATACCCTACAACCCAGATTGAGCACTACGACAATCTTGCAGCACTGTTCCACAACCTTGAGAGGATAAATACAATACTTATAGACCTTGCAAGGGATATGTGGACATACATTTCTATGGAGTATTTCCGCCAGAAAGTGAAAGCAGGTGAGGTTGGTTCATCTGCAATGCCTCACAAAGTGAACCCTATTGACTTTGAGAATGCAGAGGGCAACTTTGGAATTGCAAATGCAATCTACGCACACCTGGCTGCAAAACTCCCTGTATCAAGGCTCCAGAGAGACCTTACAGACTCTACCGTACTTAGGAATGTGGGTGTTCCATTGGCTCACTCAATCATTTCACTGAGATCATTGAAGAAAGGCCTTGGCAAACTTATCCTCAATGAGGCCGCACTTGACCGTGACCTTGAGGCAAACTGGGCAGTTGTGGCAGAGGGTATCCAGACCGTACTCCGCAGAGAGGGTTATCCTAACCCTTACGAGGCCCTGAAAGCCCTTACCCGCGGCAATGCAGGCATTACCAAAGAGGGCATCCAGGAGTTTGTAAAGGAACTTAATGTAAGCGATGCAGTAAAACAGGAGATTCTTGTAATCACACCACAGACATACGTAGGCAAATAATATGAAAAAACTTGTTTCCCTTTGTGCAGCCCTCATTTTAGGCACAATTGCAGTTTTTGCACAGCAACCGCAGTATGACACCTATTTCACCCCTGAGAGGCTCCGTGTAGACCTCACCTTTGCAGGTGATGCAACCTATCAGAAGATATTCCTGGAAGGGCTCACCAAAGAGTGTGCCTGGAGCGGTTCCAAGACAAACCTTGTGGACCCGTTCAAATATGGTGAGTATTATATGGAGGTACAGACTCCCGACGGCAAAGTGATCTATTCCAAAGGGTTCAACACACTGTTCCAGGAGTGGAGGACCACCGCCGAGGCGCAGACCACCCCTCAGGCATTCAACAGTTCATACGTAATCCCCTTCCCAAAAGAGAAAGTGGTGCTGAAGGTGTATGAGAGGGTAAAGGCAACTGGAAAACACAATGAGATTCTCTCAATTGGCATAGACCCTGCAGACAAACTCATAAGCCAGGAGGTGAAGAATGACTTTAAAGTTACAAAGGTCATCTACAACGGTGACCCTGCAACAAAAGTTGACCTGCTCTTCATTGCAGAGGGCTACACAGCAGACCAGATGGAGAAATTCCTGCAGGATGCAAAGCGTTTTGCCGACTATATGTTCACTATGCCTCCATACGACAAGCACAAGGAGGACTTCAACATCTGGGCAGTGGAATCTGTATCCGAAGAGAGCGGCACCGATATCCCTCACGAGGATGTTTGGAAGAAGACAGTGGCAAACTCCAACTTCTACACCTTCCGCAGCGACCGCTACCTTACCGCACAGAACCAGAAGACCGTATGCGAGATTGCAACCAACGCGCCATACGATGCCCTTTACGTTCTTGTAAACACCCCTAAATATGGAGGAGGCGGAATCTACAACTTCTACGGTCTTAGCGCCAGCGACTGCCGCTTTGCAGAGCCTGTATTCATCCACGAGTTCGGACACAGTTTTGCAGGTCTTGCAGATGAATATTATGATTCAAGCACATCATACGAAGAGTTCTACAATGTAAAGATAGAGCCTTGGGAGCCTAACATTACCACCCTTGTAAACTTTGAGGCAAAATGGAAGGATATGCTCCCTGCAGGCACACAGATCCCTACAGCACCGCTCCAGGACAGGAGGGACAATACAACTCTCGGCATTTACGAAGGTGGCGGATATATGGCAAAAGGCATCTACCGTCCGGTTATGGATTGCCGTATGAAGACAAACACTGCCCACGGCTTCTGCGAAGTGTGCCAGAGGGCCATTGAGAGGATGATTGAGTATTACTGCAAATAAATTGTCGGGAAGATTATACTATGTGCAAGAAAGAGTATAAATACTTCCTGTTTGACTTGGACCGCACTCTTTGGGATTTTGACAAAAATGCCAAGAGTGCGCTCTTTAAACTTGTAGACTCCCAAAAGTTGCCCCATCTGTTTGGGGTATCAGACAAGGAGGAGTTCTTCCAGAGGTACGAGGTTATAAACCAGGCTCTGTGGAAACAATATGAGCGGGGGGAAATACTAAAAGAGGAACTCCGCTGCAACAGGTTCCAGCACACCCTGCAGCAGATACTCGACACCACCCCGGCAGGTTCACTCCCGGCTCACAATTTCACTCCCGACGAACTTCATGCCTTTGCCCTTGCCTTTGGCGAAAAATATCTTGAATTCATGGCTATGGAGACCGGCCTCATCCCGGGAGCAGAGGAAGTGCTGGAGGCTGTAAAGGCAAAAGGTGGAAAAATTGCAATCATTTCAAACGGATTCAAGGGGGTGCAGTACAGGAAAATGAACACCACCTGCATACACAAATATGTGGATGCCGTAATTGTATCTGAAGAGGTTGGGGCAATGAAGCCCTCTCCAATAATTTTCAGGAAGGCCCTTGAAGCAATATGCGGTGAGGAGGAGTATAAAAAATCCCCGTCCCTTGCCCGCAGCAGGGCAATTATGATTGGTGATGATTTCGCCAATGACATTGAAGGGGCCCAGATATTCGGAATAGACCAGTTCTACTACAACCCTTACAACAGGCCTTGTGACGGAGGCCCCACCTACGAAAGCAACAATCTTGCAGACCTGCTGGAGTATCTCTTATAACATAAAAATCAACAATTAATTTGTATATAAAATGAAGGGTAAAATAATAGTCCTTCGCTCAGAGTCGTATGAGGCTGCTCGGGAATAAAATTCATCTTGACGGCGAACTCCTCCTTTTAGTCCTCTTTCAGAGGCCTAACGTCGTCAGACAAGCGCCGTCACAAGACGATGAATTTTACACCCTCCCATACCGCCTCATACTCCATTCGCTCAGGCCAATATTTACCCTTAATTTTATATGCAATTCAGTATATGCAATGGCAGGAAAATAGTGCTATGTGAATCTTGGAACGGCGTAGACAATCATTGCAGATGAACCGTCCGGCTGAGGCCTGTTTGAGCCAACTTCAGTTGGCGAGTTCCTCAGCCAGGCTCAGATGCAATAGATTGTCAGCCTGGTGGAAAGCTGAACATAGCACCATTTTCCTGGGAATGGAATATGCTGAATAATTGTTGGAATAATCTGTCGGGAAGAAGGAGTTATTCAGTTATGATGAACACCTCTTCATCCGGTTCGTGGAAGAGATACTGCTCCCGGGCAAATTTCTCAAGACTGTCCTTGTTGGCCTCAAGTTCATCAAGTTTCTCCTCAGTCTCCCTTATTGCATTACGGTAATACTCTTTCTGCTGCTCCTGAACTGATACAGTCTTCATATCACCGAACCACACAAAAAGGTTTCCCGTATCTATAAAGAGAATCCATACAAGGAAGAATACAGTTACCACAACATACTTGTTTCCGGCAACTTTGAGGGCCCTGGAGTCTGCAAGCCTCCTTTTTATGGATTGGATGACTTTATTTGCCATATTTTTACTAATTTTACGCAAAATTAAATCAAAAATAACAATATATGAAACCTACATTAATTATTTTGGCCGCAGGCATGGGCAGCAGATATGGTGGACTCAAGCAGTTGGACGGTGTAGGGCCAAATGGTGAAACAATACTGGATTATTCTGTATATGATGCAATCAGGGGGGGATTCGGCAAGGTGGTATTTGTAATCAGAGGAAGTTTCAGAAAGGAGTTTGAAGAAAGGATAGCAAAAAAATACCATAACCACATAGAGGTTGCTTTTGTAGAGCAGGAGCTTGACAAACTCCCATACGGATTCACTTTGAAGCCGGGCAGGGAGAAACCTTGGGGGACAGGCCACGCAATGCTTATGGCAACCGATGTTGTTGACACCCCTGCAGCAGTAATCAACGCTGATGACTTCTACGGAAAAGAGTCATTCAAGGTACTGGCAGACTTCCTTACAGAAAATGCCGGGCAGAAAGGGAAATATTGTATGGTGGGATTCTACCTCAACAAGACCCTTTCAGAAAATGGTGAAGTGTCACGCGGAATCTGCACAGTGGACAGCGGAAACTATCTTACCACAGTAGAGGAGCACCACAAGATAATCGAAAAGGACGGGGAAATTTCAGGTATTGGAATGGACGGCAACCGCCACACCCTCCCTGCAGATGCATACGCATCAATGAATATCTGGGGCTTCACTCCCGACATCTTCCCTCATACCGAAAAACTGTTCAAGGAATTCCTTAAGGAGAACGAAAACGAACCGAAGAAAGAGTTCTACATCCCATATGTAGTGAACAATGCAATTGAAAACGGGAAATGTTCAGTAAAGGTTCTCTCCACCCCTGACAAATGGTTTGGAGTAACCTTCCAGGAAGACCGTCCTACAGTTGTGGCAAAACTCAAGGAGATGACACAGGCAGGGCTTTACCCGTCACCTCTTTTTGAATAGATGAATATGACAGAAAGGATACGTTGCTTTTTACCCAGCCTTGCACAATGCTGGGTAATTGTTTTTTTCATGTTGGCCGTAGGGGGGCTGGGTGTGGGTACACTAATCTCTGTGGTGTGTGCTGCAACAGGGTATGATATGGCATCCCTCAACCCTCTTGTATCCTATCTGCTTCCAATTCTTCCTGCATTCATATACATTTACTTTGCCGGAAAGGATTGCAGCACTCCCATTCCTGTTGAAAAAGCGGAATTCGGCAACATCTCACCCGTTGTGGCCTACCCGTTGTTTGCAGTTGCAATCCTTGCACTTGGTTTTGTAACAGAACCTCTCTCCAGTTGGCTTCCTATGCCCGATTCCATAAAACAGATATTTGAAAAGATACTCAGCGGTTCCTGGTGGGCATTTGCAACAACTGTAATTGCAGCACCTGTTGTGGAGGAATTCCTGCTAAGGGGCATTATGATGAGGGGACTGCTGAAACACACAACACCTGTGAAGGCCATATTGTGGAGTTCCTTCTTCTTTGCCGTAATCCATATGAACCCCTGGCAGGCAACAGGGGCATTCATTGCCGGAGGATTCCTTGGATGGATATATTGGAGGACCCACTCCCTTGCAGCCTGCATCTTCATACACGCAGTGAACAACGGCACAGCATATATGCTGCAGCTCCTTTTCCCCAACCTTCCACCGGACAGCACCTACAAAGATCTCCTTAATCTATACTCAGATAACCTTTACTGGATAGTTTTTGTTATATTTGCAGTTTCTTTGGCGGCAATCCTGATCTTCCTGAACAGGAAGTTGTCAAAAGAGGCATTTTAAAACTGAAAATTACCGGCAGGCAAAATAATATGAACAAATTATACCCTATAAAATTCATTGCAGACCCAAGAGAAAGAGTTTGGGGAGGAGATTACCTGATAAAGGGACTGAAAAAGGATTTTGATGAGGAATTCTCAAACAGGCCGGTTGGTGAGAGTTGGGAATTGTGGAGTCTCTATGGCGGGAGCTCGGTAGTGTCAAACGGTTTCCTTGCAGGCAATACCCTTGATGAACTTATGGAGATTTATCTTGGAGACCTTGTTGGGGAGAATGTATTTGCACATTACAGGGGTGATTTCCCGCTGCTGGTAAAAATCCTGGATATAAAAGGGAAGATTTCTGTTCAAGTGCATCCTTCCAACGAAATTGCAATGGAAAGGGAAGACTCATACGGAAAGGCAGAGATGTGGTACATTATGGATGCCAAACCGGGGGCAAAACTATATGTAGGATTCAACCGTAATGTGACCCCTACAGAACTCTACAACAAATGCAAGGACGGCACAGTAACTGAACTCCTCAACTGCATTACACCGCAGAAAGGTGACTGCATATACATACAGCCGGGCTGCATACACGCAGCAGAAGGGGAAGTTGTTGTGGCTGAGATACAGCAGAGTTCAGACATATCTTACCGTCTGTACGACTGGGGCAGGGAAAACAACCCTAAAACTGCCAGGAAAATGCATCTTGAGGATGCCATAGATGTAATTGACTACTCTGAATTTGACAAAGAAAAATACTTCTTCAGCAAAGTTACAGGCAGCAGGACAATTGTAGATACAAACAATTTCGTAGTAAGCACATTGGAACTTGTAAAGGCAGAAAGGATCATTCCATCACTCACTGGAAGTTTTACAGTGTACATGTGCCTGAACGGAAAGGCATCCTTGAGGATGAATGACGGCAACGAATACCATATCTCCAAAGGGGAGACCATATTGGTCCCTTCATCTATGGAGGACTTCCTGCTTGTACCTATGGAAGAGGGTACCATATTGCTTGATGTACATATGCCGCAGCTTTCAGATGACCCGGACCTCTATCTCAACTATGATGAGCCGGAAGATGAGGCACACGGATCGTACAAAGACTCTTCAGAGGAGTGTGACTGCGGCCATCACCACTACCATCATCACCACAATGAAGACCACCACGGATGCGGCTGCGGATGTGAAGAGGAAGATGATGAAGACGAGGAGGATTACCTGTAATGACACCGGAAGTAAGGATAGACAAATACCTGTGGGCAATAAGGGTTTACAAGACCCGTTCGGAAGCGGCTGAAGCCTGCAAGACCAACAGGGTGTATGTAAACGGCTCAGAGGCCAAATCATCCCGTGCAGTAAAGGAGGGTGACATTATAATGGTACGCAAAGGGGCGGTAAAATACCAGTATCAGGTGCTTTGCCCCATAGACAAAAGGCAGGGGGCAGCTCTGGTTCCCCAATATGCAATAAACATTACACCTCAGGAGGAACTTGACAAACTCAATGCCCCAAATGAAGTGATATTCCTTAAGAGGGACAGAGGTACCGGAAGACCTACAAAGAAGGAGCGCAGGGATATTGAGAAACTGCTCGGACTATAAATGAAAAAGAGGTGCAACAATTATTGCTCCTCTTTTTTTGGTTTTGTGTTTGCCACATTCATTGCCCTGTCGGGACCAAGGGTTACAAAGGCCTTTATTGCATCAATTGCCTTGTCCTCTATGAACGGAAGTTCCTTCTCCTCCTCTGAAGTCCACTTTCCAAGGACATAATCAACCTGATGCCCTTTGGCAAAATTGTCACTTATACCAATCCTCAACCTGGCATAAGCATTGTTTCCAAGGCACTCGTCTATATTCTTGAGGCCATTGTGCCCACCTGAACTCCCCTGCTTGCGCATACGCTGCGTGCCAAATGGCAAAGCCAGGTCATCCAGCACAACAAGGAGGTTCTCCTGCTTTATTTTCTCTGTCTGGAGCCAGTAGTTGACAGCCTTTCCGCTCAGATTCATATAAGTTGAAGGCTTAAGGAGGATAAGTTTGTGCCCCCTCACAGAAACAGTACAGGTTGAGCCATATCTTCCCGACAAAAAAGAAGTGCCGGACGCTTTTGCAAAAGCATCCAGCACCTTAAAACCTATATTGTGGCGGGTATCTGCGTACTCGGCACCAATGTTGCCCAAACCTGCAATAAGAAAATTCATACCCGTACAATTTCAGTTAAAATTATTTTCTTGCAGCAGCGGCAGCAGCGGCAGCAGCACCAAGAGCAGCACGTGTCATCTTAACGGCACATACGATTGTTGCTTTAGGAGAAACAATCTTGATACCCTCATAGTTAAGGTCACCTGCCACGATAGTTTTGCCAAGGCCAAGAGTTGTGATGTCAACCTCCAAAGTGTCAGGAAGATTCTCAATAGGAGCAGAAACTTTAAGTTTTCTTGAAGAAACCATAAGTTTACCACCCTGTTTTACACCCTCAGAGTTACCTGTGATAACTACAGGAACATCAATAACAACTGGTTTCTCTGGGTTGATTGCCAAGAAATCTGCGTGAAGAGCCTCATCAGTTACCGGATGGTACTGGATAGCGTGGAATACGCACTGGTAAGTCTTGCCCTCTACCTCAATGTCAATGATGTAAGAGTTAGGAGTGTGGGTAATTTTCTTCAATTCTTTCTCTGCAATTGAGAAGTTTACATTCTCAACGTTGTTTCCATAGATAACGCAAGGTACCTGCTCGTTTCTGCGGATCTGTTTAAGGCTCTGTTTGTTGCCAATTGTTCTGATCTCGCCTTTAAGTGAAATGTGTTCCATTTTTAATTTGAATTATGTTGTGTTACTCAGTCTGGATTTTCCAGACCCCATTGCACCAAAAAGCAGCGCTCTGCAGCCCACTTTTTGTGAGCCGCAAAAGTAGTGATTTTATTTTGATTGGCAAAAAAAGATTGGGCTTTATTCTATCATTCCCACAGCCTTGTTCCACTCCAATGTCTTGTAGTAGGCAGCAAGGGTTTCATCTGCTGGTTCTATAGGGATATATGTGCTCAAACCTGAGTATTTCCCTGCCTCTATAGGTATTTCAAGGAAATAAGGTGTTGCGGCCTTGTACACTACAGCATTCTCCAGAGCCTCAAGCACAGGTGCCGCCTGCTCTGCACCGGCCAGCTGCACCATAAAATCTCCAAAGTCAAAGAACCAGTGCTTGCCGTATCTGTAATACTGCTGCACACTTGAGAAACTCAGGTTCTTTATGCTATCCCTGTAATTGTCAAACACAGTTTTTGCAGCCTGCGCAACTTTCTCCAGTTCCTTGGTCTTTACAAGTGAAATTGTAGCCGAGCGCATCTGTCCCGGCTGGTTGTCGTAAAAATCAAAATACTCCCTTGCCACTGCCTCCAGGTCTGTAGGGGTCTTGTAGATATGCTTCATTATATCCTTGTACGGGAATCCGTTTGCAAGCACCTCGGCAGGGGATGAAATCACGTAGTCTACAGAATCCTTCATCTGATATGCAACCTCTATGCCTCCCATAAGGCAGGCATCAAAAACAACAAATGAAAGTTTGTAGGGAAATGCATTTACAAGATCCTGTATCTCTATTTCCAAACCTTCCTCCGAGCCGAACGATTTTGAATTGTAGTGCCCCTGTGGAAGCCATCCTGTACCATGCGACCACAGGAACAGCCCATACTCCTGCGCAGGGAACATTGTACCTGTAACCTGCATTGCACTCTTCAATGATTCTGCTGTAGATGAGTTGCGTACAGGGAAACGGTAAACGGTATCCTGCAATGTCCTGCCATCCTCACCTTTATGTATCTGCAGCAGTACAGGACTCTGCTTTTCTGTATGATAATATACCAGAAGATTATCATCCTCAGGCACATATCCGTTCATTATTCCATCCAGGTTGTTTGCGGCATCGGATGAAAGGTTGTTGTTGCCTACCATATACACAAGCACTGTCTTCCCCTTTACCTCAAACTCCGGTGTCATCTCCTTTACAGGCTCACACGCCAGTGCCACAAAAGCCAATACGGCAATAAATATATATTTCATGAACTTTCCCATAATCTAATGCTTGAAAACAAAATAAACTGCAAGTACAAGGAACACAAACGCAATAAGATGGTTCATCCTGAAACTCTCTGTCTTGAAGAACACCGCAGAGAATGCAACAAAGATGAGCAATGTAATCACCTCCTGTATAACCTTAAGCTGGATGAGGGAGAAAGGACCTCCGTGCATATCAGATCCAATGCGGTTTGCAGGCACCTGGAAACAATACTCAAAAAAGGCAATGAGCCAGCTTATGGCAATTATCCCTAACAGGCCCCACTTGGGCAGCATCTTGTCTGTCCCAAACTTCAGATGACCGTACCACGCCAAAGTCATGAAACTGTTGGAAACCACCAGCAGCAATATAGTAAGCAATCCTTTTCCCATTTTCAAAAAACCATTAAACTTTCAACCGTCCAAATGTGTTTGATAACTGACAAAAGTAGAAAAAAATTTACATATATTTGTTGATTATGAAATGTAATGGAATTATTGCCTTTATTGGCGGAGCACTTGCAGGAGCAGCTGCCGCCATTTTGCTGGCTCCGGATTCTGGAGAGAACACACGCAGAAAAATCAAGGAGAGGGCACAACAGGAGTATGACAACCTGAAGAAAAAGGTTGCAGATGCGAAATGTGAGTGCGAATCCCCTGACTGCGGATGTGAATGACAGCGCAAGGCTTGGCCTGACTTATAAAAATCTTCTATACTATGGATGCAAATGAGAACAACAGCCGTCTGGATGATTTCTCCAGAACAGCCAGGGAATATGTGAACCTGAGACTGGATGAATACAGGCTGAAAGGGGTGGAGAACTTCTCCATAATATCCAACAAGGCACTGGTAATGCTGGTTGCAACAATGCTGGGGGCTGTAATACTGCAACTCCTGGGTTTTGCTTTTGCCTTCTTTATAGGTGATATCCTTGGCAGCACTGCCCTGGGTTTTGTAATCATGGCACTGCTGTTCCTCTGTGCATTATGCTTCATTTATGCCAAAAGGGAGACTTTATTCATCGGGAAGATGATACGAATGTACATGAAGATGTTTTTCGGCGACAACTCTTTTGACAACCTGAAGGAGGCCCAGGTGGAGACAAGACACAAGATTGCCATCAAGGAGATGGAACTCCAGGCGCACACCAATGCCATGAGGGAACTTCTTAACCCTATGACATACATAAACAGGGCCCTTTCAAAAATCTCATATCTGGAACAATTTATGGCAGCCTTTATGAGAGGATATGCCGCAGTGAGGGACTTTATCCGCAGATACAAAGACAAGGATGCCCCGGAGCCGCCTGCCCAAACAGAAGAGGCAGATGTTATTCCCGACAATAAATAACCCTAAAACAATATGAATATCTTAAAGACTATGTTATGCGTATGCGGTCTGGGGCTTGCAGCAGTATCGTGCACCCAGGAAAACCGGACAAACGATGAACCGTTCAAATATACGGTTGATGAATTTGCTGACCTGCAGATTCTAAGGTACAGGATTCCAGGATGGGATTCACTCACAGTACAGCAGAAAGGGTATATCTACCATTTGGCAGAGGCTGCCAAATCGGGAAGGGACATACTTTTCAGCCAGAACTTCAAATACAACCTGAGGATAAGGAAGATTCTGGAGAATATCATTGAAAATTACAAGGGAGACAAAGAGTGCAAGGAGTGGCAGGACTTTATAGTTTATGCCAAGAGGGTATTCTTCAGCAACGGAATACACCACCACTATGCAGAAGACAAGATAATTCCCGAATGCACCCCTGAGTATATGGAAACCCTTCTGCAGGCCATAAACCAAGGGAATCAGGCAGAAGATATACTTCCAATAATGTATGATCCCGACGTATATCCGCAAAGGAAATATACCGGCAATGAACTGGATGTGATTGAGGCTTCGGCAGTGAACTTCTACGGTCCCGGAATTACCAAAGATGAGGTTAATGCATTCTATGGCAAAATGGAGGAGAAAGGTGGCGAAAGGCCTCTTGCCTATGGCATAAACAGCCGCCTTGTAAAAAATGACGGCAAGCTTTCCGAGCAGGTGTACAAGATTGGCGGAAGATTTTCCAACTCCATAAATGCAATTGTGCTGCACCTTGAAAAGGCACTTGAACTGGCTGAAAATGAGAGGCAGAAAGATTACATATCAAAACTCATTGAGTACTACCGTACCGGCTCACTTGAGATGTGGGATGAGTACAATATCTCGTGGGTACAGGACAGTGAGTCAATTGTAGACTTTGTAAACGGCTTTATAGAGGACTACAACGACCCTCTTGGCAGAAAGGCCACCTGGGAGGGAATTGTGAACTTCAAGGATATTGAGGCATCACGCAGGACCGAGACCATAAGCAACAACGCACAATGGTTTGAGGACAACTCTCCTGTAGATGACAGGTTCAAGAAGAAAGAGGTGAAAGGTGTGACAGCAAAAGTAATCACCATTGCCTGCCTTGGTGGAGACTGCTACCCTGCAAGCCCTATAGGGATAAACCTTCCAAACTCAAATTGGATAAGGAAAGAATACGGTTCAAAATCAGTTACCATTGCAAACATTACAGACGCCTACAATAAAGCCGCTGAAGAGTCTCCCAACAGCATCACAAACGAGTTCTCTTACAGCGATGTTGAGAAAGGGCTGATAAAGGAGTACGGATCAATTACCGGCAACCTGCACACAGACCTGCACGAATGTCTGGGACACGGTTCGGGCCAACTTCTTCCAGGAGTTCCTGCAACTGCACTTGGCGAGTACAACTCAACCTTGGAGGAGGCAAGGGCAGATTTGTTCGGTCTTTACTACATCGCCGACAAGAAACTCGTGGAACTGGGCATACTTCCAAACGAAGAGGCATACAAGGCTGAGTACATAAACTTTATTGTAAACGGACTCTTCACACAGTTTGTTAGGATAGAGTTGGGCAAGACCAACACCGAGGCCCATATGCAGGACCGCAAACTCATAGCAGAGTGGTGTTATGAAAACGGCCTCAAAGAGAAGACCGGAGCAGAAAAGGATGTGATTGAGAAAGTGGTGAAAGATGGCAAAACCTACTTTGCAATAAATGACTACACTGCATTGCGCGGACTCTTTGGAAAACTTCTTGCAGAGGTACAGAGGATAAAATCAGAGGGTGACTACAAGGCCGGCAAGGAACTGGTTGAGAAATACGCAGTGAATATAGATCCGGTTCTCCACAAAGAGGTTAAGGAGAGATATGCATCACTCAACCTGAAGCCTTATAAAGGATTCATAAACCCTACTATACGTCCTGTATACGACAAACAAGGTGAGATTAAGGATTATGAGATAATCTATCACGACGATTTCCTTGAGCAACATATGGAGTACGGAAAAAAATACTCGTACGAATCGGGGCTTACAATGTAATCCATAGAAAACAGGATATAAAGAAATCCCCTCCACGGTATTTGTGGAGGGGATTTCTATTTCAAATATGGGATTGGCCCATTATTTTTTCTGCATCTTCTTAACCTCTTCAGTCCTCAAGTCCTCTTTACCGGTAACATACTCCTTGTAAAGTCCCTTTCTGTCCAATTTATGGTCGAGATTTGAAAGGCCGTAAAGGATAATTGCGTTTACAACAGATGTATGATCCTGGTACTCAGGGATGCTCTTGTTGTAAAGGTCTCTTTCAGTATGCCAGATTTCTCCGTAATTGAAGTTGTAACCCTTAGGGTCTGCAAGATTGAGGCCTATTGCAGGTACACCGTTCATTACAAAGTGTGCGTGGTCTGAACCGCCTGCAGTTACAGGTTTAGGACCTGGCTCGCCTTTGCGCTCTGTTACGGTGAATGGGAAATCAGGGTTAACCTTGTTGATAGGCTCGCAAACCTTTACAAAATCCTCATACATTGCAGGAGGTACTGTAATTCCCATAGGAACTGTAGGGCCTCCGTCCCTGTTGAAATAGTTCACGATATTTGCGAGAGGAGCAATGCCGGACTCAACGAACTTCTTGCTGCCCCACAAGCCGAACTCCTCGGCAGCCCATACGCAGAAGAGGATTGTCCTCTTTGGTTTTGCTCCAGCCTGGGCAAGAAGTCTTGCAGCCTCCATTGTAGGACCTACACCAACATTACAGTCAACGCCACCGGTTGCAACATCAAATGCATCAAGGTGACCTCCTGAAAGCACATACTCATCAGGATATTTTGATCCTTTCATAACACCAATGTAGTTGTGGAATTTAACCGGTCCCATCTTGAAATGGTTTCTGATGTCAAACTCCAACTGGAAATACTCCCTTCTGTCAACCATCTTCTCAATCTCCTTGTACTGGTCCTCGTTAAGTTTGATGTCCGGAACGGTTGGAAGGGTCTCCCAAGTCATATCCATACAGTTCTTCCTGTCATACAATGCCCTGATTGGAATTGCTGAAGACTGGATGATTCCAAGGATTCCTGCATCAACCATCTGCCTGTAGAACAGACCAGGCTCGTATTTCATCTTCTTAAGTTCTTTCTTGTTGTCAGGGTTTGCCCTGTTGTACATCATAATCTCCCTGTTCTCCTTCTCTATCTGGGCATTCTCTGCAATCATTGCTGCACGTACGCTGTCTGCTTTTGCAGAATAATCGATAGGCCATCCTGAGTTTGTTCCTCCGATAAGCACCCAGGCACCTTTAAGTACACCAACCATTCTGTCGAACTCTGCCTGTGTTCTTGGCTCTTTAAGAACGTGTCCCCTCTGCACACCTTTGGTACCTGCAGTGTATGAAGGGGTGGCAAAATGGAGTGTCTGGCCGCTTCCGCCAAGCATACGTCCGAACCAAGGGCCTCTGTTGAAACCTACAGGCATTTCACCAACTTCCTGTTTCCAAACCTCAAGACCCCATTTCTTGAACATATATTCAATCCAGTCACCGGCATTCTCGTATGCATCCGATCCTACAAGGCGTCCGCCGAACCTGTTTGACAGCACATCCTGATGATCCATAGTCTGATTGTCTGTCTTGGCAATCTCTATGACCTTGTTTATAACAGGGTCATTCTTCTGTGCATAAGAACTTGTAATGCACAGAGCACATAGAGCAACAACTCCTGTGAAAAATTTAAAATAGCGCATATTATTTTTATTTAGGTTAATATTATTTCTCCCTTTTGCAGTACAGGTGAATTGTAACTCCAATTCCCACCAGCACCAATACAGCCACAACATACAGGTTATTACGGCACAAGGCCATTGCAACCAGCAAAGTGAGCCATAAAGTTAGCAAAATTCTCCTTAATCTTGGCACAGGTATGCCGTTTCTGGAAAAATATGAGTGTACATAGGGGGCCAGCAGCCGGTTTCCCATAATCACTTTTATCCCCTTCCTGGAGGATCTCATGAAGAGCCAGATTGCCAGCAGCAGGAACGGTGTTGTAGGGAGTACGGGAAGAAACATCCCCAAAAAGCCCAAAGCGACACACAATGATGCAGTTACTATGTATACGTATTTCCTCATTTTTTATTATATTCGCAAAGATAAACCTAAAACTTAAAAATTATGCCATTAGTTCCGTTACATTTCTCCCTCAGTGGCTTTGTAGAGCAGATTTCTGCAGCACTGTGGGGATGGCCTACAATTGTGCTCCTTTTTGGAACCCATCTTTTCCTTACCATTGTCCTCAAGTTTCCGCAGAGGAAAATTTTCACCGCAATCAAGATGTCATTCACAAAAGACCCTGATGCCAGTGGTGACGTGAGCCAGTTCGGGGCACTTGCAACCTCCCTGGCGGCAACAATAGGTACCGGAAACATCATAGGTGTGGCTACAGCGGTATCTCTTGGAGGCCCTGGTGCGGTGTTATGGTGCTGGATGGCAGGTTTCCTTGGAATAGCAACCAAATACAGCGAAGGTCTGCTTGCAATCAAATACAGGGTTAAATCGCACGACGGTACAATGATTGGAGGCCCTATGTATGCCCTTGAGAGAGGCCTTAAAATGAAATGGCTTGCTGTTGTATTCTGTATATTCACAGCATTGGCCGCATTCGGCATTGGAAATACCGTGCAATCCAATGCAATTGCATCACTTCTTGCACAGCCGGGACTTATGGGTGAAGGCTACGCAGGCCTTTCAACCCAGATAACAGGTGCAATAACTGCAATACTGGTGGCACTGGTAATCATTTTTGGTGTAAAGTCAATTGCAAGGGTATGCGAGGCGCTTGTACCATTTATGGCAATTTCCTATGTTGTAGGATGTATAATCATCCTTTTCATCAATTGGGAGTTTCTGGGTGATGCAATCAACCTCATTTTCACATCTGCATTCTCGCCACGTGCAGCAGGAGGCGGATTCATAGGCAGCACTGTAATGGTTGCGGCAAGGTTCGGTATTGCAAGAGGATTGTTCTCAAATGAATCAGGTTTGGGATCTGCCCCTATTGTTGCAGCGGCCGCACAGACCAGAAATCCTGTAAGGCAGGCTATGGTTTCTTCAACAGCCACATTCTGGGATACAGTTGTAGTATGTGCCCTCACCGGACTTGTAATTGTGAGCAGCATTATCGCATACCCTCATATAAGTTCTACAGACGGTGCACAACTTACCCATCTTGCATTTGCAGAGATTCCATATGTGGGTACCCCTGTACTTATTGTAGGACTTATAACCTTCACTTTCTCAACTATCCTCGGATGGAGCTACTATGGTGAAAAGGCAATACAATATATAGCAGGCAGAAAGACAATATATGCATTCAGGGCTGTATGGATAATTATGGCATATGTAGGTGCCAATGTGGATCTCGCACTTGTATGGAGCCTTGCAGACTGCGCCAATGCACTTATGGCATTCCCTAACCTTATATCACTGCTGCTGTTGAGCGGAGTGATCATTAAAGAGACAAACAAATACCTGTGGGGCAACAGGCTTGATGAATACTCTGGCGAAGAACCGCCGGTTATAGAAGATTAAATGAGAATGGCAGTGGAAGTCCACTGCCATTTTCATTTATCCGATAAGTGAAGATATGTTGGTTACAAACAGTTTCACTGCCATTGCCAGGAGGATGATTCCAAAGAATTTCCGCAATACATAAATGACCCCCTTCCCGAAGAGTTTCTCAATCCACTCAAGTTTTGCAAGAACCAGATAGACAAAGACCATATTGAGGATAATGGCAACAATGATGTTCACTATATTGAACTCTGCCCTGAGTGAAAGGAGTGTTGTAAGTGCACCGGCACCTGCAATGAGGGGAAAAATAAGAGGTACAATGGTTGCACTCCCCTGCGGACCGTCATTTTTCATAAGTTCAACCCCCAAAATCATCTCAATAGCCATAACAAGAATTACTAATGCACCTGCCACAGCAAAAGACTGGATATCCACCCCAAACAAAGATAGGAGGCCATCTCCCGCAAAAAGGAATGCTACAAAAATTACAAATGAGCCTACAGCCGTCTGGACAGGCTGTATTACATTACCTTTTTTTTTCAAATCAATAATAATTGGAATTGACCCTGTAATATCTATGATTGCAAACAGCACCATAAAGGCGCTTACAATCTCTTTTATGCTGAATTCTAAGCTCATATGAAAATATTTTTTACCAATTTCCTTGCAAAGATAAAATATAGTTTTTAACTTTAACCACATAAAACTAACCTATTAAATGCTATAGCAATGAAAGAATTGATCGAGAAAATTAAGACTGAGATGGAAGCTTTTTCAAAAGACGCTGATGCTCAACTAGTTAAAGGTAACAAAGCTGCAGGTACACGTGCAAGGAAATCTGCTCTTGAGATTGGCAAAATGATGAAGGAGTTCAGAAAAGTTTCCATTGAGGCAAGCAAGAAATAATCTTGTCCCAGTCTACAAAGCAAAAAAAAGTTGTGACACCCAATCACAACTTTTTTTTTGCAGGCATCCATACCTCTGATTATCTGCCCAAAGGGAGTATTATACCCATCTTCTTGACGTTATCCCACAGCCACACGTTGTTACCCGAAAAATGGACGCATTCCATCTGCATTGTGTTGGAAATCTCATCCTCACCCAACCGGTATTTGAGTTCCACACCAACTGCAGCATCATCCAATGACGGGAATCTTGAGAGCACAACGTGTACATAATCTGTCTGGTCATCGTTCTGCATCCTCACATACTTCCTCTTACGGTTTATCCCCAACTGACACTTTTCATCTGAATACTTGAACAGATAACCGCCATATCCAACAAGTCCGCATTCCTGTTTCTGCACAAAATCCTCCAGTTCCACAGGTTTCCCTGGAGAATCCTTGCTGCAGGAAACAGCAAACAGCACCAGTGCAAGAAACAGCAGCACACTATCTGACCTGTATTTTTTTATAAATCCTTTCATCTGAACCGTCTGAATACTTTATTAAAGCCATTATCTCCTTCTCCCCTTTCTCTTCAAGCAGTATACTTTCTCCGTCAATTTTACTGCCATTTACATACCATTCCACCTGGACAGGTTTCTCAATCATATTTATAAGCCTAAAATCCATAATGTCACCAGCCTCATAGCCATCCTGTGCAACATATATATATGGGAACATTGATGTTACAGGGAGTGTTTTTGCAGTCATTCTGGATGCATCCCCGCAGGTATTCCCATAAAGGGCGCACACTTCTATCTCATATGCGGTACCGGGAAGTATTCCATCTATATAGAAAGCAGCCGAATCAGTTATTGCACTGGTGAATCCAACTCCACCTTTCTCCCTCCATTTCACGAGCCATTGCAGTTGCACTTCCTCATCCTCTTCGGGTGGGGCCGGATGCCATCCCACTTTTATGTCATACTGGTAAGGATGTGCCCTGCATTCATCTGCACGTGGCAATGCAGGGTTGAATGAGAGTTCCTCAACCGTCTTGAAGATTACACGCCCACTGGAGTATCCTATCCCAACCAACCCTATTCCCACAGGATGACCAGCCCAATCCACCAAAGGGATTTCACCGCTTGGAAGCAGTTCTTTCACCCCCTTTTTGCCAGGGAAAAACACTCCCGAAGCATCTGCCGCATCCGGCAATGCCGGAATGACCCTTACACACTCATGGGTGGCAAAACTGTTTATATTATTGAAGCCCCATCTGTCCGCGCTGGATATTCCTCCAAAGACCTTTGCAGATTTGTCTATATGGTAGACAACCAGGCCGCTTCCCCCAATATGGGTGTCCCAACCCGATTCCCTGCGGCATTCAAGGAGGAAGTATTCACCTTCATTGGTGGTCTTTATCCTGTATATTTTGTCCGATATCCCAAATGGGTATATTGAATAGGTTTTATCTGGAATGAGGTCCTCTACTGTGCATAATCCGAGCAACTCCCTTTCTACCGCATTGTACAGCGGTGGGGTATTTCCTCCGTTTAGAAAATTTCCCTTGTCCATAATGGAAAGTGTGCCGTAGGTGCCGGGGGCTGCCCCCTCCACCTCCCCATTAACGTCATAGAGATCGGGAAGCCCAAGAAAATGGGAGAACTCGTGGCAAAAGTGCCCTATGCGTGCAATCTGGGATCCGCTGCTTCCGCCCAATTCTGCAGTACAGGTGTATGATGCTATGCCTGTGCCGTTGAAACTCAGGTTATGGCCTGTTGCATCCTGCTGGTGAGGCCATATTGAATCCGGTGATCCCCCTTCTGCCTGGCTGTATCCGGCAAAGATGATTGAGACATTGTCTGCCATACCGTCTGAGTTGTTGTCATAGCGTGAGAAGTCTGTTCCAGTTGCGGATGCAGCCTCACAGGCATCCTTTACCAGTTCTATTATGTTGGAATCATTTGCTGTTTCACTCTGAGCCCCGTAATGGGCCACAGGATTGGGCAGTGTAATGACATCAGACACTTCAAACACAAAGGTGCGTTTTCCCTTGAAATTTCTATTGAGCCATTTGGCAACGCTTCCTGTTGCACCCGCTGCAGTATAATCCATCCCGTTGAGCATTGTGGTGAAACTCCCCTTTGGGTCTGCCACAGAGAAGCGCACATCCTCAAACTCCACAAGCAGCACCGGGTATATGGTCTGTTTGATATCTGAATTGGTCTGCAAAACCATTCGGGTGTCCGATTGTTGGGAATTTACTATATTTGGGGAAGTATTCTGGGGATTATGTGCAGCACAAGGGGCCGCTCCTGCACCCAGGAGCAGCAATGCAGCAAGAATATGTTTGAATGTGCCGCCCATAACCGCATAAACTTTAATGCTAAGATACATCTTTTTCAGGTAGAATGAGACTTGTAGTGTACATATTTTTCTCATTGGCGGCCATTTGTCTTGTGTTGCCTGGAGATATGTATGCCCAGGACAGCACCCAAGTAATTACCATAAAGAAGAGGCCACCCAAGAAGAATTTTGCAGAAATCTTTTCGGGCACAATCTCTGTTGCCCCCCATTATTCATCTGAGATGGGCCTTGGCATTGCAATGAGCTATAACTGCGCAAAGCCAATTGCCATAATAGGAAACATTACCACCGAAGGATATATGCTGCTTGGGGTGAACGGAAGCGGAACCACCCGCAAAAGGAAGTGGGAGTACAATTACAGCGCTTTCTACAACTATACCCCCTCATATTTCTGGGGATTGGGGTATGATGCGGCAAACATAAGCGGCAACAAAAGCCGCTATGACCAGAAGAAATTCTTCATACAAGGGGAAGCGGGCTACCGGTTCTCCAGAAAATTCACACTGGGTCCATCTTTGGGTTATGAGTGGATAAAGTGGGAGGATTTCATTGACGGCAACACCTCCTCCGATGTGCTGCAATATGGCATTTTTGCCAGATTCGATACAAGGGATCACTCCACAAACCCCTCTGAGGGGGTACATCTGCTGCTCAGGCAGAGGAACTGGACAAATTCGTCGGGAAGCACATCCCTGCAGGCAAACGGATATACCCCTGTATGGGAAGGGGGAATATTGGCTGCAGACCTGTACTCTGTGCTCACTTACGGTGATATGGCAATTACAATGCTCCCGACAATTGGAGGCACAGAGAGGATGAGGGGATATTATTGGGGAAGGTACCGCAACAACAACTTAATTGCAGGGCAGTTTGAACTCAGGCAGAAAATATGGGAGATGGTTGGAGGAGCAGTGTGGGGAGGTTTTGCAAACCTCTGGGGAGATTACGGCAAGTTCCAATGGAAAAACACCCTCCCCAATTTTGGTTTGGGGGCGAGGTTCTACATAACTGAAAGGATGTGCCTGAGGTTTGATTATGGCTTTGGACGTAAGGGGCAGAACGGATTCATCCTCTCCATAAATGAAGCATTTTAGGGAACAGAAGTAACACCAAATAGGAAAAATCCGTATCTTGCAAAGATTTTGCCGGGTTCGGCACAAATAAATAAAAAGGATGAACAAGACTTCACAATACACATTTACGGTACTTGTACCTTTCTACAACGAGGAGGACAATATCTACAATCTGGAAAAGGCTTTTGCCAACTATCTGGAAAACGCACATTTCAAGGATACTTGTGTACTCTTCATCAATGACGGGTCCAAGGACAACGGACTGAAACTGGTGCAGGAAATATGTGACAGAAACAAGGATTTCTACTATATCTCGCTACAGAAGAACACAGGATTGAGCGGAGCCATAAAGGCAGGCTTTGACAACTGCTTCTCCAAATACTGCGGATATATAGATGCAGACCTCCAGACAACTCCGGAGGACTTCAACCTGCTGCTCCCGCACGTGGAAGAGTATCCTCTTGTAATGGGTATAAGGGCAAACAGGAAGGACAGCGGTTTCAAGAACCTGCAGTCCAAAATAGCCAACAATTTCCGCAGGTTCATGACCAAAGATGAGGCCATTGATACAGGATGCCCTCTTAAAGTGTTCCAGACAGAATACGCAAAACGCTTCCCTATGTTCACAGGAATGCACAGATTCTTCCCTGCACTCATTACCCTCCAGGATGGTGGAAAGATGAAGCAGATACCAGTAAGGCATTTCCCAAGGACAGCCGGAGTGTCAAAATACAATCTGTGGAACAGGCTGATTTCACCATTCAAGGACTGTTTTGCCTTCAGGTGGATGAAGCACAGGTACATTAACTATAAAGTGGGAGAAAACAACATTTGATGGAATCCATCTTCACATATCTGATAGGACTGCTTGCCCAGGGATTCTTCTCTGCAAGGATTCTGGTACAGTGGATAATGAGCGAAAAGGCCAAGAAAGTGGTGAATCCGGCCCTGTTCTGGATTCTTAGCGTGGCCGGCTCCTGGCTCCTGTTCATCTACGGCTGGATCCGTGATGATTTTGCCATTATGCTTGGGCAGGTGATCTCCTATTACATATATATCTGGAACCTGAACCAGAAAGGCATATGGAAAAGGCTGCACATACTTGGAAAGGCGGCACTTGTGGGAACCCCGCTCCTCGCCTTCTGGTCTATAGCCACCAACTGGGGCCCGTTTGTGGAGCAGTGCTTCAGAAATGAGGAGATACCCCTCTTCCTCCTGGTTTACGGCTCACTCGGACAGGTGATATTCACACTCAGGTTCGTATACCAGTATTTCTACTCAAGAAGGAAACACGAATCAATGCTGCCGGACGGCTTCTGGATAATAAGCCTCACAGGTTCTGCAATAATTGTATCATACGGAATATTCAGGCTTGATCCTGTAATCATCCTTGGGCAGTCATTCGGGTTTGTATCCTACATAAGGAACCTTATAATAAACCACCGCAGCAAAAAAACGGAAAAAGAGCAACAATGAGAAAACAGCACATATTGTTTCTGGGGGTATTCCTTGCACTCCTGCCGGTATTGGCATTGAGGGATTATACTCCCGACAATGAACTTAAATACCTGAGCATTGCAGAGGAATCCATCCGCGACGGAAACATTTTTGCATTCTACAACCACGGCGAGCCATATGCAGACAAGCCACCTTTGTACCTGTGGATAGTGACATTGGGAAGGCTCATTTTTGGGAAGCACGTAATGTTCTTCCTCTCCCTCTTCTCCCTCATTCCGGCATTCATCACAGTTGGGGTGATGAACAGATGGGTAAGGAAGGAGCGCCACTGCGATGAAACCATGAACAGCATTATGCTCCTGAGCAGCGCCTTCTTTCTGGCCTGTGCCATTGTGCTCAGGATGGATATGCTTATGACAATGTTCATAACCCTGGCCCTGTACACATTCTACCGGATGTACCGTTTCAACAACAAAGGGATGGGGGCAAGAATCCTTTACAGGCGATGGAGCATCCTCCTCCCTGTATATACATTCCTTGCCATATTCACCAAAGGGGCTGTGGGAATAATGGTCCCTCTTATGTCAATTGCAGTATTCCTTGCTCTGAACAGGAAAATAAAGACAATAGGCAAATATATAGGATGGAAATTTTGGGGAATCCTTGCCGGTTTGTGCGCATTGTGGTTTACCGGAGTATTCCTTGACGGAGGCACCGAATACCTGAACAACCTCCTCTTCAACCAGACAATAAACAGGGCGGTGAACTCATTCCATCACAAGGAGCCGTTCTGGTACTACTTTGTAACATACTGGTATGCCATAGCACCATGGAGCATTGTAACTATAACCGCAATAATCATAGGATTCCGCAGGGGACTGATAAACAACGACCTGCTTAGGATGTTTGCAGTTGTATCAATAGGAACAATACTTATGATGTCGTGCATAAGTTCCAAGATTGTTGTATACCTGCTTCCTGCATTCCCTTGCCTGATTTACCTTGGGGCAATACTCATTGGTGAGATTGGAAAAAGCAGATGGCTCAATGCTGCAGTAGCAATACCGGCAGTGCTGTTCATCCTGCTGCAGGGTGCTGCCATTTATGCAGATAAAAGCGGGCTTGTACCGGTTGACCTGGGAACCCCTGTATACTATTACACACTCATTCTGTGTGCAGGAGGGATTGCAGCACTTTACCATATATGGAACGGGAACCTTCCCAGAGCCATTACCGTAACGGGAGTTTCAATGTTTGTCTTCATCCTTGCAGCAGGACTCTCTATGGATAAACTGAACGATATGGTGGGATTGAAAAATGCAACAGACTACGCAAAAGATGAGATGAAGGGGCTGGAGCAGAACTACGGGCAGCAGCCACGCATAATGTATTACGACTTCCGTTCCGGCGACAATCTGGATGTCTACTTCGGACACCCTGTGGATGAACTTGCAAAAGAAGATCTGCCGGATGCGGAAAATCTTGTGCTTGTTGTAAAGGAGAGGCGTTTCAGAAGGGATTCAGCCCTCAACGCGGCACTTGGGGAGTATCCAAGGAGACTTTATGGCGAATTTGCAATTGTAACTGTAGGACCAAAAGAGTAGAGAGCATATGCATATACTTGTTACCGGTGCAGCCGGATTTATAGGATTCCACCTCTGCAGGGCACTCCTTGCAAAAGGACACAGCGTGGTGGGACTCGACAACATAAACAGCTATTATACCACAGACCTCAAATTCGGCAGGTTGGCTGAACTTGGCATAACACGGGAATGTGTACAGGAGAATGTTATGGTCCAAAGTTCCGCATACGGGAGTTTCAGGTTTGTAAAATGCTCACTGGAAGACAACACCTCTCTGGAGGCGGTCTTTGCATCGGAAAAATTTGACAAAGTGTGCAACCTGGCAGCACAGGCCGGAGTGAGATACTCATTTGAAAATCCGTCTGCGTATATACAGTCTAACATTGTGGGGTTTGCCAACATAATAGGGCTTTCACACAAATACGGGGTGAAACATTTTGTGTATGCAAGTTCCAGCAGCGTATACGGCAACAGCAACAAGGTGCCGTTTGAAGAGACAGACAGGGTGGACACCCCCGAAAGCATCTACGCCGCCACAAAAAAATCAAATGAACTCATTGCCAATGTGTACAGTTCCCAGATGAGCCTCCCGACAACCGGACTCCGCTTCTTTACAGTATACGGTCCTTGGGGAAGGCCCGATATGGCACCATTCCTTTTCTTGAGGAGCATTCTGGAGGGGAAAACCATAAAAGTCTTCAACAACGGCAATCTGAGCAGGGATTTCAGTTACATAGATGATATAGTTACAGGTGTTGTAAAGATTCTTGAAGGTGAACCTGCAGGAAAAGTGTACAATATTGGAAACAGTTCACCTGTTGCCCTTATGGACTTCATCTCAACCATAGAGCAGGTTGCAGGGAAAGAGGCAATAAAGGAGTTTGCTCCAATGCAGCAGGGTGATGTGTACACCACATATGCCAGTACAAACGCAATAGAGAGAGATTTTGGCTTCAAGCCAAATACCCCTCTCCTGTACGGCATCACCCAGTTCTTCAACTGGTATAAAAGTTTCTACAACATTTAACGTGCTGTACTCTTCTTGGTAAGCAGGGCCTTGCCCGAATGCTCCTCCCCGGTTGCAGGATTCTTTGAGAAGAATTCCATTGTAAGGGATTCAGGGGTTTCGTTGTAGACAAGTTCACCGTTTATGTTCTGGCGGCTGTCATTGATGTCCATTACCCCAGAATAAGAGATATACGGCTCACCCACAATTACCACTGCAGAGATATTGGCGGTTGTGGAGTCGTTATACGCAACTTTTCCGCTCATTGTGGTATCTGCAAAACACTCAACTGCTACAGGAACCGCAATGGTCTCTACAGAAAGGTTTCCCATAGAATCAATTGATGCAATCTGTATTGTATCAATTCCGGTCCATACACCCACCAGTTTTTCTGTAACGGATTTGTCCCTTGTACCGCAAGAGGCAACTGAAAATGCCGCCAACAGGGCAATCAGTAAAAAAGATTTGGTTTTCATTGTTTGTTTTTTTTAATTTTACATCAGAAAAATGCGACTTATAACTATACAATAATTTATGGATTTAGTTCAAAATTCTTTTGCACAGTTGGAGTTGAGCTACCCCAACATGCTTCACAACTACAATTACTTCAGATCCAAGCTTAAAGATTCTACAAAACTGCTTGTTCTGATAAAGGCAAACTCCTACGGACACGGTGCGCTGGAATTTGCACGCCAAATGGAAAAGGCCGGTGCCGATTATTTTGGAATTGCACATCCTGTAGAGGGCGTTGAGCTCAGGGAGGGAGGAATCAAGACCCCTATCCTTGTTCTTACAGCAGGTACAGACTCTTTTGAGGATATTGTAAACCACTATCTTGAGCCATCCATCCCAACAATGGACGCATTGCTCAAATTTGACGCTTATCTAAAGAGCAGGGACATTGACCATTATCCTGTACACATCAAACTGGATACCGGTATGCACAGGCTCGGATTCATGAAACAGGAACTTCCTGAACTTATTGAATACCTGAAGAACAAGCCAAGGGTTAAGGTACAGTCAATTTTTTCACACCTTGCAGCATCTGACGATCCGCAGCACGATGAATTCACCCGCGGCCAATACAAGATGTACAAGAACCACGCTTCAATGATTGATGCAGTCCTTGATTACAAACCTATACATCATATCCTCAACTCTGCAGGAATTGAGAGGTTCAGCGAGTACCAGATGGATATGGCAAGGCTTGGAATAGGCATCTACGGCATAAGTGCAGTTGATATGAACAATGTGAAGCCAGCGGCATCACTTACCTGCAAGATTCTCCAGATTAAGGAACTTACACCGGAAGACGGTACTGTAGGTTATGGAAGACACGGCAAACTTGAGCATCCTAAGAAGATTGCAACCCTTCCTCTTGGATATGCAGACGGCCTCAACCGCCACTACAGCAGGGGAAATGCAAAATTCTGTGTAAACGGGCAGCTTGTACCTACAATAGGCAACATCTGTATGGATATGTGTATGATTGACATTACAGGGGTTGATGCAAAAGTTGGTGACAAGGTTACCATTTTTGGAGAGAATCCTACCGCAAACGATATGGCAAAATTGCTTGACACCATCCCTTACGAGATTTTCACCTCTGTTGCAAAGAGGGTGAAGAGGGTTGTATATGAATAATTGACGCCTAACAGAACAAAGAGGCCGGTCTGAATGTGTTCAGAACCGGCCTCTTTCATATTGCTAATGTATGATTCTTGATATCAGTTCCATAAGGAGTTCCCCATCCGATGCCTGCCCTGCAGTGCCGCTTTTGCTCTTGTAGTCATACTCCTTTATTGCCGCAATCACCCCCATTGTCTTCTTTGGTGAAAAGACCCTCATTGCCGCACTGTACTCCCTTATCTGCCCCGGAGCAAACACCCCGGCCTTGCGGATGGAATTCTCAACCATCCCGCCGTCCTTCATATTGTATGCGTGGCATTTGAGCAATCGGGAGAAAAAGAAGAACATTGCCCCCAATGTGAGTACAAGTGGATATTTCTTGGGATTTTGGGCAAAGAAATGGGCAATCCGGTATGCTTTGTCATACTCCTTGAACACTATTGCCTTGGAGAGTTCAAATGCCGAGAACTCCTTGCTCACCCCAATATTCTGCTCCACATCCTTAACTGAAATGGAGGTTATGTTGTCGGGAAGACCTTTGAAGAGTTTGTCTGCCTCAAGGACTATTTTTCTTAGCGCATTTCCTGTATGCTCTGCCATAAGGGAAGCCGCATCCGCATCTATAGAATACCCCTTCTCCTTTACATAAGAGGTGATCCATCCGGCCACATTCCATTCACTTACCGCTGCAGATTCAAAAACAGTTGCATTTGCCTTTGCCTTCTTGTAGAACCCTGTGCGCTTGTCAACAGATTTGCCGGTAAAGGCCAGCACAAGTACAGTTTCCGGGGAAGGATTCTCAAGATACTGTTCCAGCACATCCAGTTTTGCAAGGTGCTGCGCCTCCCTTACCATTACCAGCTGCCTCTGGGCAAACATTGGATATCTGCGGCAGGCCTGTACAATATCTGCAGTTGTGGTGTCCTGGGAATAGACAATGGTCTGGTTGAAGTCCCTTTCGTCCGGCTGGAGCACATTCTGCAGAATGGCATCCATAATTACATCAGAATAATACGGCTCCTCCCCCATAAGAATATATACGGGAGAAAATTTTCCGGCATTTATATCTGCCAGAATTGCACTGTATTGTGCAAGAGTATCTGTATCTTTCTGCTTGGCCATAAAAAGGGGCCCATAAAAACTGCCCAACTACAAAAATAACATTTTTAATCCTCCCTGCAATTGGTGCATAAGTGTATTTTACCATAAATTGGGTATATTTGGACAAATGGATGAATCCCTATTTTGTTTATATTTGTAAACGGATAAAAAAAAATAATTTGACATGAAAATAGCAGTACCTACAAGAAACGATGTTGTGGATGACCATTTTGGCCATTGCGCATACTATACAATCTACACTATTGAGAACAATGCCGTAACTGCAAAGGAGACACTACCTTCACCTGAGGGTTGCGGATGCAAGTCAAACATTGCCCCTGTGCTCCACAATATGGGTGTGGAGGTTATGCTTGCCGGCAATATGGGCGAAGGGGCGAAAAATGTGCTGGGACGCAACAATATAGCGGTTATAAGAGGATGCAGCGGCAGCACAGATGCCCTTGTGGAGGCATATCTCAGAGGTGAGGTAAAGGACAATGGTGAAATCTGCCACCACCACGAATGCCACTGATGCTAAAATTATCTGGAAGAAAATATGAATATAAATGTTGAAGAAAGGGTAGAGAAGGCTGTTGAACTTTTCAGGCAGGGGTACAACTGCTCGCAGAGTGTTGTGGCCGCATATGCCGACATTTATGGCTTTACAACAGAGCAGTCCTTGAAGATGGCTGCATCTTTCGGGGCCGGAATAGGGAGAATGAGGGAGACCTGCGGGGCGGCGTGCGGAATGTTCCTGCTGGCCGGACTTCAGACAGGATGCACTGATCCCAAGGACAACGCCGGGAAAGGGGCAAACTATGCAGTTGTCCAGGATATGGCAGCCAGGTTCAGGAAGATGAACGGCTCCATTGTATGTGCCGAACTGCTTGGTCTGAGGGAACCTGCCCAGACAGGGATTGGTGCCCCAACCCAGCCTCAGGAGCGCAATGCGGAATACTACAAAAAGCGTCCTTGCGTGGAGATGGTGAGAAGTGCGGCACAGATTTTTGGAGAATATCTGGTTTCAGAAAACAAATAAAACACAATTTAATTCTAATTGAAATGAAGAGAAGCGTATTATTTTTGATTGCAGCCATGCTGCTTACATTTGCGGCACAGGCACAAGGTATCAACGGCTCAAGAAATGCCATTGGTATCAGAGGCGGATGGGGTGCAGAACTCTCTTACCAGAGGTACATTGCCCCTGAGAACAGGATTGAAGGTACAATTGGAGTAAACCGCTATGGTTTTTCTGTAGAAGGAGTGTATCAGTGGATGAATGATATACCATCCGAAGCACCGGGTGAATTCAAATGGTACGCAGGAGCAGGTATAGGCCTTGGTGACTGGGATTGTGACGATTTTGACAAAGGGTTCTCTGCAGGAATTCTTGGACAGATAGGCATTGAGTATGCTTTTCCAAAAGCACCTATAATGCTCTCATTGGATTACAGGCCAGGATTGTACTTTGCACCTGAATTCAATTTCGACTGGAGCGGATTTGCCCTTGGCCTGAGATTCTATTTCTAAGCCGGAGGCAGACACAACCATAAAAAGAATGCGCACCTTTTTGACGGTGCGCATTTCTTTTATAATCCAAGTTCTGCAGCCTTCCTCTCCATAAGGGCATATGCCTGCTCAAAATTGTTCTCAATCTCCCCTTCAAGGATAGCCTCCTTTACATACTCCTTTATGATTCCTATTGCAGGCCCTGGAGGGATATTGTATTTCTGCATTATAATCTCACCTGTTATAGGGTTCTGGAAATTCCTTATGGCATCCTTGGCCTCAACCTCCACAAGTTTCTCCCTTACCAATGCAAAATTCCTTTTGTGCTTCTGTACCAGTTTGTCATTCTTTGAGGTGATGTCGGCCTCGCAAAGTGTCATAAGGTCATCCACATCATCACCCGCATCAAAAAGCAGACGCCTTACCGCAGAATCTGTAACCTCCTCCTGGGCAAGGGCTATAGGGCGGAGATGCAGCTGCACAATCTTCTGCACATATTTCATTTTCTCATTCAGAGGCATCTTCAACTGCTTGAACACCCCAGGAATCATCTTTCCACCTATGAAATCGTGGCTGTGGAATGTCCACCCCACCCCAGGTTCATATTTCTTTGTTGAAGGCTTCCCGATATCGTGCAGCAGGGCAGCCCACCTGAGCCACAGATTCTCTGTATTGGGGCATATGTTGTCCAACACCTGCAGGGTATGGGCAAAAATGTCCTTATGCCCTTTGCCTTCCAGCGTCTCAACCCCCTTGAGCCTGCTTATCTGAGGAAGGAACTGTTCCAGCAGACCTGTATCCTCAAGCAGATAAAAGCCGGTTGAAGGTTTTGCAGCCTTCAGTATCTTGTTCAGTTCCTCAGCAATCCTTTCACGCGAAAGTATTGAAAGCCTCTCCTTGTTGCGCCTTATGCTCTCCAGAGATTCCGGCACTATTGTAAAGCCCAACTGGGTTGCAAACCTTATGGCCCGTATCATCCTCAGGGGATCATCGGAATATGTGGTATCCGGATCCAGAGGAGTACGGATAAGTCCGTTGCGCAAATCCTCCATACCGTTGAAAGGATCAACCAAAGCACCATAATCCTCCTCCTGAAGGCTGAATGCAAGGGCATTTATGGTAAAATCGCGCCTCTGCTGGTCCTCCTCCAGTGTTCCGTCCTCCACTATAGGCTTTCTGGACTCCCTCCTGTAAGACTCTTTCCTGGCCCCCACAAACTCTATCTCCATCCACTCATCAGAGCGTCTGTCTTCCCTGAAACGGAGCATTGCCGTTCCAAAATTCTTGAAGACCGAGAGTTTGCTGCCAACCCTTTTGGCCACCAGTTCCGCAAGGGCAATGCCGCTCCCCTCAACCACTATATCTATATCCTTGCAGGGCCTGCCAAGGAAACAGTCCCTCACATATCCTCCAATTACAAACGCCCTCACCCCCTGCTCTTTTGCGGCAGAGGACACTATCCTGAATATTTTGCTCTTCAAATAATCCATTGTCCAAATGTCAGATGGAAGAGTAGAATGGTACATCTTCCACAAATTCATACTTCCCTTTCTCTTTATTGCAGCGGCACACATATGTAGTGCAGCCGTTGGTTATCACAAGATACGGCACACCAAGCACCACATTATATGCCATTATCTGGTCCAGCACCTCCCTGTCCAGTGCCACCTGAGGTGCCTTGCACTCAACTATCATCTGTGGCTGCAGCCCCTTGTTGAATGCAACAATATCACACCTTAGACTCTTGCGCCCCAACTTTATCCCATATTCACTGGCCATAAGTTGAAGCGGCCAGTGTCGCTCCGTATGAAGCCACCCTATAAAGAACTGCCTTACCTGCTCCTCAGGTGTAAGGGCAACGTGTTTCTTTCGCAGGGGGTCAAATACGGTTTTCTCCATAAAAACAATTTAAAGGACAAATATACTAAAAAAGGGGGAGAGGGGCACAAGCAAAAAAGGTTACCTGTGCAGGGTAACCTCTTTCAAAATAACAAAAAACCTATTTATAAATTAATAGAAATAAGTACAAGAAATAAAATGTGCTTCGCTAAAGCAAAACAAATATAGTACTTTTTTATCTCAACCAACAAAAAAATGTTAAAAAATTATCAATTTTTACCGGATGCCTTTATTCTCGGATACACCAGGGCATTGAAAATATCCCTCCTCATTATCCTGTAGTGCGGCTTGTAAGTCTCTACATATCTGTTGCTATGGTGCACAACATATTTGCCATCCTTAATGAGACTGTCAATTGCCGCAGCATCCTTTCCATAGCCTACAATTGTTGGCGCAGCCTTCTTAACTGCCTTCTTTATGAGTTTCCACTCCTGCATCCACTCATCAGTAACCTCAGGAACCGCCCCGCCTCCTGCAATGAATGCATCCGCAAACTCATCAAGAGTCATAAGCCCGTCGGCAACAACTGCAAGGCTCACCTGATAATAATTGTTCCTCCATCCGCAAGGGTCGTAATATCCTCTTCCCGACAAATATCCCTCCTGCTTCATCTCCTCCAGTTCCTGCTGGAGATACCTCACAACACCTTCCCTTTTTGCCATTATATGTGCCGGACCAAAATAATCCTGGAAATTGTTCTTGTACACATCCTGCAGTGTAGCCTGGGGATATTTCTTCAGGAACCCGGCTACAGAGGCCTCCAATGCCTCATTGTCTACAGGATCATATGTAAACTCCACCACCCTTATACCGTTGTCTGGAGCCCCCGCATTCCCAAGACTTATCCTTATGCCACCTTTAACTCTCCTGTATTCCAGATGTGTGCCTGCCGCATAATCCCTGCACTCCACAATATCTGTATCCTCCAGAGGCACAAACACTTCAGACGTATCCTTGAACACAAACAGGAAATTCCTGTGCCCTTTCCTTGTGGAAACTCCCCAAGGCTGCTCCGGCACTATGCCTGCTGTTGTGCCGTAGATTGTCTCCCCAAATTTCTCCATCCACCTGCCCATTGCCTCAAGACGCTGCAATGATTCGTCGGGAAGAGTGCCGTCTGGTCTTGGGCCTATATTAAGGAGAAGGTTTGCCCCCTTGGCCGCTGTCTGCACCAGGTATTTTATAAGGAATTCCTCACTCTTGTATGTGGTGTCAGTTATCCTGTAGCCCCACGAACGGTTCATTGTCTGGCAGGTCTCCAAAGGGAGCACTGTACTTATTGCCTGCTCCGAATATCCGTAGAGGTTCTGGCCCGGGATATCCCTCTCAAAAATCTGTATATCCTCACCGGGGAACGGATCCATATGGTGGTTGTTGCCCACCAGACATCCGGGCTGGAGCTTGTGGATAAGTGCATATTGGTTATCAAGGTTCCAGGTCTCAGCCTTGAGGCCGTCCTCCTGTTTGTCTCGGTCCCACAGGCCGTCAAACCAAATTGCCCCAACAGGGCCATAGTTGGTGAGGAGTTCGGTAAGCTGCTGATCCATAAACTTCAGATAATTCTCATAAGCCCAGTTTGTCTGGAATTTTGATGAGTCCAGTTCAGGCAACTTCTTCCCCTGGAAATGGCCGGTACGCCCTGTCCCGCGGCCAGTACGCCCTACAGGATAATAATCTTCCCTCCCCCAATCTATGTGGGAATAGTAGATATGGAGCCTTATCCCCTGTTTGTGGCACTCCTGCGCTATCTCGGCCAAAATATCTCTTTTGAAAGGGGTGGCATCAACCACATTGTAGCCGCTTGCCTTGGTATTGAAGATAGAGAAGCCGTCGTGATGCCTTGATGTTATGCATATATACTTTGCTCCCGATCCTTTTATAGCCTTCACCCACTCTGCCGCATTGAACTTTGAAGGATAGAACCCTGCCGCCAGTTTCTCATACTCCTTGTAATTGATGTTCTTGTTGTGCATCACCCATTCCCCGTCCCCAAGCATTGAATAAATCCCCCAATGGATGAAAATTCCGAACCTCGCCTGGTCAAATTCCCTGCGCGAAGCCATATTCTGGGCCGACGGAATATACTTTTCCTGTGAAAAAATTGGGAAAGATGTTAATAACATCAATAAAGCAAAAAATACAAATCTCATATAATCAGAAAATTAAGTTACAATCGTGTCACGGGTACAGTTACAGTCGTGACACGACTGTACTTGTAGTCGTGTCACGGGTTCACTATTGGTAAAAGTATAAATTTTTATTTAACTTTACAGCCATAATAAACATATAATTTTATGGCACAGGAAGAAAAAAGAACCATTTCGCGCCGCGAAGCCCTTAAACACATAGGTTTTGGCGCCCTTGCAATAGCCGGAGGCTATTCACTGATAACCAGTTGTAAAGGCAAAGTAAAAGATGAGGCTGCAAATGGCACTCTTGTTATGGCAACCAGAAAAGACAAAGGTACCGGCAGGGAGATTTCATTGCTGGGATTCGGTTGTATGCGCTTCCCTACCTATGATACAGGTGAGACAAATGCAAGAGGCAGGAAGATTATGGCCATTGATATGGAGAAATCACAGGCTCTTGTAGACCACGCATATGCAAACGGAGTTACCCACTACGATACCGCTTGGAACTACCACAATGAGAAATCTGCAGTGGCTATCGGTGAACTTCTTAAGAAATACCCAAGGGAGAGCTTCACATTGGCAAACAAGATGCCGGGTTGGCTCATTACAGGTCCCGAGAAGGCCAAAGAACTGTTTGAGGAGCAGTTGAAGAGATGTGGTGTGGACTACTTCGATTATTATCTCTGCCACGCAATTTCAGAATTTGACGGTTATGAGAAACCGTACGAGACCAACGGTGGTTATGAGGTGCTTGCAAAAGAGAAGGAGGCTGGCAGGATTAAGAGACTGGGATTCTCATTCCACGGAGACCTTGAACTGTTCAAATATATCCTTGACAAACACCAGTGGGATTTTGTACTGCTTCAGATAAACTATATTGACTGGGTAGACCAGAATGCAGAGGCCCTTTACAAGGAACTTGAGAGCAGAGGTATCCAGTGTATGGTTATGGAGCCTCTCAAAGGCGGTGCTCTTGCAAGCCTTACCCCAGATGCTGATGCAATCCTCAAAGAGGCTGCTCCTGACAAATCTGTTGCTTCATGGGCATTCCGTTATGTAGGTTCGCTTCCAAACGTGCTTACCGTATTGAGCGGTATGACAGAGATGGAGCACCTGAAAGACAACCTTGGCACATTCGGCAACTTCAAACCGCTTTCACCAGAGGAGAAAGTTGTTCTTGACAAGGCCATTGCAGAGTTCAGAAGATATGCACAGATAGGATGTACAGCCTGCAGATACTGTATGCCTTGTAAATATGGCGTGGATATTCCGGCAGTATTTGCAGCATACAACAAATGTGTGAAAGAGAGCAACATTCCGGATATGAAAGGTCCAAGGGACGGCAAGTTTGAAAAGAAGAAACGTGCATTCCTGGCTACATACAACAACACCGTACCTGAGGGTGCAAGGGCCGACAAGTGTATCGGTTGCGGAGCCTGCAAGTCTGCTTGTCCACAGAAACTTGATGTTCCTGAACTGATTACCCAGATAAAGGATATGGTAAAAGAACTTGAAGGCTGATCCTCTTCCCGATGAAACGTCTTACAAGGTATAAATACATCATCTTTACAGCTGTCATAGCCATTGTGGCTGTGATGGCTGTAAATTTATACAGTTCCGGCAGAGGAGACACAGCAGAGGAGGAGATTGCAGAGGAAGAGGTGCTCCCTACACCGCTCAACCACCTTATGGACAACTCAATGAGCGACCTTGAGGAGACTGAGAAATTTGATGCCGCCATAAGGCGTTTCATGAGATATTGGGACATAAAGGGTGCGTCGTTTGCCCTTATGAAAAACGACAGCCTCATCTACGCCAAAGGATACGGCTACTCAGACATAAAGGACAGCATAGAGTGTGAGGTAAAGAATGTCTTCAGGGTGGCATCCGTATCAAAACTTATAACCGCGGTTGCCATAATGAGGCTCTGCGAAACCGGGAAACTCACAACCCAGGATTTTGTTTTTGGCGAGGAGGGTATCCTGTGTGACTCGCTGTTCCTGAACTATCGGGATAAAAACATCAAAAAAATTACTGTTGAGCATCTGCTCAGGCACACAGGGGGATTTGCGAATCCTCACGGGGATGCGGCATTCAATACAGATCTGGTTGCCAAATATCTTGGGAAGGAACTGCCGCTGAGTATGGACGATATGGTGCAGTACGCCACCAGGATAAGGCTGAGGGCAAGGCCAGGCGGATGGTTCAATTATTCCAATCTTGGATACATAATCCTTTCAAAAGTGGTGGAAAAGGCATCCGGAATGCCATATGAAATATATGTGAAGGATTCTGTCCTGGCCCCTATGGGGTGCTATGACATGCACCTGGCCAACAACTTCTCAGATGAATTCCTGGAGAATGAGGTGAAATACTACGAGGTAAGGGAGGCTGAACCGGTCCCTGCCTATGATGGCTCGGATACACTTGTAATGAAGAGCCGCGGCGGAAATGATGTGCACGGCCTCTATGGTGCAGGCGGATGGGTTGCATCACCTGTGGAACTGCTCAGATTTGTATCGGCAATAGACAATTGCCCGGTAAAAGAAGAGTTCCTGAGCCAGGAGAGCATAGACTTCATGACAATGTACAGCAAAAACTTCAAGCCTGCCGGATGGGCAACCGTAACATCAAGGGAGTGGATGAGGACAGGCTCAATGGCCGGCACCAGTGCCCTTATAAAAGCCCAGAAAGACGGATATACCTGGGTATTCATATCCAACAGTTCTTCGTGGACAGGCCCGGCACTTTCCCGACGGATGGGCAGAGACATTACCCGCGCCCTGCAGAGGGTAAAAAAATGGCCGGAGGTTGATTATTTCAATCTTGCTCCAGCCACAACTTTCCGGGAAAATTTCTGAGCCTTACTTGGCCCATACATTCACAATCTCACCCATATTGCTTGAAGGGAGTTTCCTGCACTCAATTATCATTGAGGCCTCTCCCGACGGTTTGCCGTCCTTGCCAGGATAAATCATAATCATATAGGTATCAGCGCCCTCCATAATGCGTGTAAAGCAACCCTGAAGAGCCTTGGCTGCCTCCACAAGTGGCTGCACAGGTTGTGCGGCTTTCACTGGCTCAGCGGCTTTTACAGGCACTGCCGGCTTCTCCGGTTGTACAGGTTGTACAGGTTTCTCTGGCTGTGCGGGTTGTACAGGTTTCTGCACCTCTGCAGGTTTTTCAGGCTGGGCCTGCTGTACAGATTGCTGAACGGCTTGCTGTACAGGTTGCTGTGCCTGCATCACCTGAGGCGCATTCTTCACAATCTCTGCAAGTCCCGCTTTTGTATAATACTTGAAAGTTTCATTGAATGACCCAAAAACCTCATCAACAAAATCCAATGTCTTCTTCCTGAATTTGCCGGTAATAGGGGTAAGTTTTGTCCCTTTCTTGTTCACCGCAAACTCATCAACAATATACTCCTCTGCGGTAATCCTGCGTGTTCCTGTACCATCGTTGTAAACATACTTTACCCTGCTTATCTCCACGCTGCTCTCAGATACAGTATACCTGATGGTTAGGACATATGACATCTGGGCCGCATCATAGGCAATTGCATTGTCTGTAAACACCAGTTCCCTGTCACCCATTGCAACAATCTCACCCGGTGCAGATGAAATCACCCTGTTCTTTGCCACGTCAAAACCTGCAAGGTAAGTGTCAAGCCATTTCCGGGCCATTTCCCCTATCTTCTCCTGGGTGTTTCCATCCAGAATGGCAACATTATTGGTAAATACCACGTGTCCGTCAATTACAGGTACCGCATCCTTTGCCAGGTACCTGCCCATATCTCCGCTGTTCAACTGGGCATATGCAACACCGGAAACAGCCATAAATAACAATAGAAACAGTTTTCTCATATCTGTAAATTTAAAAATTCTTTCCTATAAACTCCACCATACCGCCCTTCATAGGATTTTCGCCAAAATGAGGGAGCATCTCCACTCCATCCGGCATAACATCATATACTGCGGCAGCCTTTGTTGCACCTCCTGTTATTACAGAGAGGGCTGCAGCCACCATAGGGTCATTTTCATCTCCCAATGGAATGCCGGCCATAAGTCCGCTGTCCTGCGCTTCATAATCTGGTGAAATACCCTCCTTGAACTCTGTAAAGCCCTGGGTGTTCACAAATTTGTATATCACAAGGGTAAGGAGCCAGTTGCCTATCTCCTCATCAACATTTCCCTGGGCATCCCTTGGAGAGAGGAGTGCCGCACCGCAATACTTTCCGTGTGTGGCTGTACCCACCTTAACCACATTCATATATGGTGTAAGGCCCGATATTGTTGCCTCACTTGCCGATGCAGTTGAACTTGTAGTAAGCACATACACTGTACCAAGATTGAGGTTTACAGGGATATCGGGATGAAAATAAGTGTTCATATCCTCTCCTGTGCTCTTGTAGTACTCCATATACAACTGGTTCCAGGTCTCTGTGAGGAACACAGACTTGTTCTTTACAACCCCCTCAGGGGCAATGAAACTTGCAAGGTAAGGAGGTGTCTTTGCATTTCCTCCCGGATTGTACCTCAAATCAAGGATAAGTTCTGTAACCCCCTGGTCCTTGAAACTCTGGAACACCTCAGCCAGCCTTTCATTTGACTCCTCATAAAACCCTGCATAGAAAAGATAACCTACCTTCTTCCCCGCAGCATCAATCACCCTATGTTCAACAACAGGATCCTCATACATCTTTATTGCGGCCATTGTAACGGATTTTCCCGACAGACCTACGGCCCCATCCTTTATTTCACCAAGCCCTACTGTAATGTTTGCACCATAATACAACTGGGTGTAATTTGATGTATTCAGGGTTGCCCCGTTAAGGGTAAGGAGGATGTCACCCCTCTTCAGTCCTGCAGCCTTGGCTGGGGAATCCGGATATACAAACTGCACTACCGCAAAAATCTGGTCCTGGGCATTGGAAAAACGTCCGAATGCCAGAGAGTAGCCGAATGTGGTGGAAACACCCTGGAAACTGTCCATGGCATCGCCAGACTTGTCTGTAACATAAGACCACTTGTCCAGCTCTTTATATCTCATCATCTCAAACAGTTTCTCCGGATCCTCCGCACTTGTGTATGTAATGTACGGATCTATGCGGTTGCTCCAAAGATATGCTTCAGATGTGTAATCGAACACAAACTTGTTTGCCTTAAGGAGAAGCCTCTGCTGCTCAGCAACTTCAGGATCAATTTCCGGCTCCGGATCAGGATCGGGATTGTCAGATTTGGAGCAACAGGCAACAGATACTGCCACAAACAGCATCAGCAGATATTTCAATGTCTTTTCCATCTTTTTCATAATCTCACATTTTTATTAACCTCAAATATAAGAAAAATTGCGCTAAAGTTGCCTGCAGGTTCCAAAACTGGACTTTAATGGTTATTTTTGCCGTATGGGAAATATGGAAACAATGAGGGTTACGGCGCTGTATTTCAGTCCAACCCATACAACAAGAAAAGTTGTTGAAGCAATGGCAGAAGGTGCCGCAGCAAAAATTTCGGACGTCACATACTCAAAAATAAATGTAACCACACCACTCCAGAGGAGGGAGACTCCGGTCTTTGGCAAAGGGGATCTGGTGATTTTTGGAGTACCTGTATACATAGGGCGCGTACCCAATCTGCTCAGGGATTATTTTGCATCAATCAAGGGAAACGGCGCAATTGGAGTGCCTGTTGCAGTATATGGAAACAGGGCATATGATGATGCACTCATTGAACTGAGGGACATAATGCACTCCAACGGGTTCCGCTGCATTGCCGCAGGTGCATTCATTGGAGAACACTCATTCTCATACACTCTTGGAGGGGGAAGGCCTGATGCGGCAGACCTGCAGATTGCCCGCAACTTTGGCAGTGAGATTGGAACTGCCATTATGCAGGGGGAAGACCTTCCTGAACTTGTAGAGGTTCCGGGAAATCCATATCCATACAAATTCTACAATGCAAAGAGCAGCAGCAACAGCAGCATAGACATAAGGAAAGTGAAACCTGAGACTGATCCTGAAAAATGCACCTCGTGCGGATTGTGCGCAATGCTCTGTCCTATGGGGGCTATTGACCCCACGAACTGCGCTCTGGTACCGGGCATATGCATAAAATGCGGAGCCTGCATAAAGATGTGCCGTCCAAAGGCAAAATATTTCTCAGACCCTACCTACCTTGAGCACAAGGAGATTCTGGAAAAGAACTTTACAGAACCGCGCAAAGAACCGGAACTGTTCAGATAAAAAAGGGGGGATTCTAAAAGATTCCCCCTATTATTTTAACAATGAATGCAGCCATCCAGGCCATTGTGCAGCTGTAGAGTGTCATAAAGAGTGCCCATTTTCCACCTGCCTCCTTCTTTATTGCCGCTATGGCCGCAATACAAGGGATATAGATGAGAATGAAGAGCATCATTGAGTATCCCACCGCAGGGGTAAAAACCCTCTCCCCCACTTTCGGACCGCTTTCGTATCTCTGCTCCGACAGTTTGTTCTGCAGGGTTACTTCAGAATCGTCGGGAGACTGGTACAGTACACCCATAGAACTTAATATCAACTCTTTTGCCGCTATTCCTGTAAAAAGACTCACCCCTATTTTCCAGTCATAATCCAGTGGAGTGAAGACAGGCTCCACAAACTGCCCTATCTGGGCAATATAAGACTGTTCTATCTGCTCATATTTCTGCTGGGCCTGCAGCTGCAGCACCTGCTGCTCTATCTGCACAGAAGATGCTCCGCTCTGCTCCACCTGCGAAATGAGGGAGTCATAATCCTTTGAGAACTCTGTCTTGTGAGGGAAATATCCCAATGCCCAGATGAAGATTGAACCTACCAGAATTGTGGTACCCATCTTCCTCAGATACTGCTGGCTCCTCCCCCACATATGGCTAAGGGAGTTCCTTACGGTTGGCATCCTGTAAGGGGGAAGTTCCATTACAAACGGCACGTCATCCTTGCTGCGGAAGAATTTGCGGAGCACTATTGAGGTGAATACCGCCATAAGCATACCTATGAAGTATACCGAGAAGAGGATTGCCCCCTGCCATTTTGTGAACAGGGCAGTTACAAAAAGCATGTATATAGGGTACTTTGTACTGCAAGACATGAAAGGGATCATCATTATGGTAATGAGCCTGTCTTTCCTGTTTTCAAGGGTTCTGGTGGCCATTATTGCCGGCACGTTGCATCCGAATCCCATTATGATTGGTATCACAGACTTTCCGTGCAGCCCTATCTTGTGCATTATGCGGTCCATAAGGAATGCCACCCTGGCCATATATCCTGTGTCCTCCATAAATGAGAGGAAGAGGAAGAGTATCATAATCTGCGGGAAGAAGACTATCACGCTTCCCACTCCGGCTATTGCACCGTCAACTATAAGGTCTTTGAGAACTCCGTCGGGAAGAAGGGTTGACACCGCATTGCTGAGCCAGGCCACTCCGGCATCTATCCAGTCTGTAGGGTATTGCCCCAATGTAAATGTAAGCTGGAAGGTTATGAACATGAAGAGGAAGAACAACGGCAGGCCGAACCATTTGTGGGTAAGGATGTTGTCCAGCCTGTACTTTTTCTCCACATTGTTTTGTGGTGCGTGAGTGTAGGTCTCCTCAAGTGCTCCGTGGATGAAGGCATATTTGGCATCTGTAATTATTGAAGCGGAATTGTCTTTATACTCCTTCTCTATCCGCTTCACCTGTTTTGCCGCACACTCTATTATCTCCTGCGAATCCTTGAACCCCTTTATTCTGGAGATGAAGACACTGTCCCCCTCCAAGAGTTTGATTGCAGCATACTGGGGATGTATCTTGTTGCGCAGATCCTCATTCCTTTTAATAAGCTGCTTCACTTCGCGCAGGGCTCCGTTGATGGTTTCCCCGTAATTAATATGGAAATGCCTGTAATCTTTCTCATCATCCTTGAACATTGCAATTACACGCTCAAGGAGTTCTGTAAGGCCAATGCCCTTTGTTGCAACCACCGGCACAAACGGCATTCCAATCATCTTTCCAAGGAGGTCATAATCAAACTTGTCCCCTTTCTGCTCCAGTTCGTCATACATATTCAGGGCCACCACAACCTTAATGTTCATATCTATGAGTTGTGTGGTGAGGTAGAGATTGCGTTCCAAATTTGAGGCATCAATCACATTCACAACCACATCCGGCATTGTATCCAGCAGATGTCTGCGTACAAATATCTCTTCCGGGGTATATTCGCTCATTGAGTATGTACCTGGAAGGTCTGTAATGTTTATGGTGTATCCGTTATGATTGAACTGCGCGGTTTTAAGATCTACTGTAACTCCTCCGTAGTTGCCAGTCTTCTCATTGCGGTTTGTTGCGGTGTTGAAGAGTGTGGTTTTGCCGCAGTTGGGGTTTCCAACCAATGCCACATTTATGGTATTCATCTCGCGGCTCACCCTCTGCATGAAAGCCTCCTCTGCCGGAATGGTACCACCCTCAAAAGGGCTCTGCCAGTTGCGGTACTCCTCTTTGGATACAATCTCTATAAGGTTTGCCTCATTTTTCCTCAATGAAATGCGGTATCCCATAAGTTCAAGTTCCATAGGATCTCCCAGGGGTGCCTTCTTTATCACCTTTACTGCCACACCCGGCACAAAACCCATCTCGGTTATCCTTTTGCGGAACGCCCCATATCCCTTCACCTTTGTAATTACAGCCTCCTGGCCGGGATGCAGGGCAGAGAGCAGACTTATATTCTCATTTTCCATATATATACACCACTTGCAAATTAGCGTACAAATGTAAATATTACTCCTTATCCTTATAATACCTACTTTAAGGTATTTCAAGGGGTCCCCAGTGTATAAAACGAATCTGAAACATTACTTGAATTCCTGCTTACGAGGGTAAAGTATCATTTTGTATTTTTGCATGAAATTTCCAGGATAGAAACAATGAAAAAATTCAAGAGGATATTATATGCTGTACTGGTTATTGTAGCGGTGGCAGTGTATTTTGCTGAAGAACTGAGCCACATCCTGCAAGATGTGGAGCAGGAGAAGAAAGAGATGTCCAAAACTGTTTCCAAATTGCAGAAGGAGGCCTCCAAGACTGCCAAGAAGGTTGCAGAAAATGCAAAGGAGGCTGCCCAGGAAGTGGGGAAACAGGTGAAGGGAAAGGCCCAGAAAAAGAGCGGTACAAAAAGGGATGTCCCTGCACAGCTGGAGATTCCTGCAATGAAAGGCAAGACCGCCTCACAGATAATTGAGTATACCGGGCATACCCTTTCATACAACAGCAGAACCCGCCTCCCCAACTGGGTGGCATACGAACTTACCCGCAAAGAGGCACAGGGGGAGAATCCTCGCAAAGACAAGTTTGCCCGTTGCCCTCAGGCCCAGGGGCCCCAGGCAGACAAGGAGGACTACCGCAATTCGGGGTGGGACCGCGGCCACATGGCTCCTGCCGGAGACATGAAATGGAGCACCAGGGCAATGGATGAGAGCTATTACTTTACAAACATCTGCCCCCAGAACCACGAACTCAACACCGGAGACTGGAAGGAACTTGAGGAGAAATGCAGATACTGGGCAGAAAAATTCGGCTCCCTCCACATTGTCTGCGGCCCAATAATCACAGACAACACCCACGGCACCCTTGGGGAGAACAAAGTTGTTATTCCCGACAAATTCTTCAAGGTGCTCCTTACCCAAAAGGAGGGGGAATGGCACGGAGTGGGATTCATATTCCACAACCCTCCCAAAAGGGAGTCACGCATAAGCACAAAACCTCCTGTAAACCGCCCTCTGGAATCTTATATAGTAACTATAGATGAAGTTGAGGCAATAACAGGACTTGATTTCTTTCATAAGCTCCCGGATTCAATTGAGAACTCAGTAGAACAGCAAACCCGGCTGTTATAACGGCAGCCACATTAACTATCTTTGCAAAAATTTAAAAAGATGTCATCCGTTTCCAATACTGCCCAGCCACGGGAAAAACTCTGGAACAGCAACTACCTTAAGGTGTGGTGTGCAAACTTCATGATTTTCTTCTCCTTCATGCTCCTCACCCCTCTGTTGCCACTCTACTTGAGCGAGACTTTTGGGGCCGACAAGGAGATGATTGGGATAGTTCTGTCGGGATACACATTAACTGCCCTCATAATAAGGCCGTTCAGTGGATTTCTGGTAGACAGTCTGCCCCGCAGGCTTGTGCTGCTGGTGAGTTACGGGCTGTTCTGTGCATTTTTCCTGGGGTATCTGGCTGCAGGCTCACTCATTCTGTTTGCCATTGTGCGTACCCTGCACGGCGCCCCATTCGGAGCCTCAACGGTATCCAACAGCACTGTGGCCATTGATGTGCTGCACCCCACCCGCAGGGCTGAGGGAATTGGGTATTATGGTCTGAGCAACAACATTGCAACTGCCATAGGCCCAACAGTGGCACTTATGATTTACGGGGCCTGGCAAAGTTACGATGTCCTTTTCTGGATGGCATTTGCAGTATCCGCCACCGGACTTGCAATTAACTACACATTGGACCTTAAAAAGAGAGAACCGGTAAAGGAAAAATGCGCCATATCGCTGGACCGCTTCATACTTCTGAAAGGATGGAGCCAGGGGCTCTGCATGATCTGCTACGCCTTCTCATACGGAGTGCTGGCCACCTACATTGCCATCTACGGCAAAGATGAACTTGGGATAACCGGAGGCACCGGAATGTTCTTCCTCCTCCTCTCCGTAGGACTCATCCTCTCCCGCCTGGTTGGAAACCGCACCCTGAGCAAGGGTAAAATTGTGGAAAATGCCTCAATTGGAGTGGCCATTGCGGTATGCGGATACCTTATGTTTGCATCAATGCACAACCATTTCGGATACTACTGCTCTGCCCTGATCATAGGACTTGGCAACGGACATATGTTCCCCGCCTTCCAGACAATGTTCCTCAACCTGGCCTCAAACGCCCAAAGGGGCACTGCCAACTCCACCCTTCTCGTAAGTTGGGACATAGGAGTGGGCCTTGGCATCCTTGCCGGCGGCAGCGTTGCAGAACACCTTGGCTACCACGCCGCATTCTGGACCGCCTTTGCCGTAAACCTTGCTGGCGTAGCCTTTTTCACCCTCTACTCCCGACAGAATTTCCTCAGGAACAGATTGAGGTAAGCTTCCGTTGCTTTGTACTGCCTCCAAGACAGTGGTGCAGGGAAATGCCAGTAGAGATGCTTCTGAAGGGGGTATTGTGCGCCACCCGTAACAATTCTCTACGAGTGGCGCAAGGAATCCGCCCTGGAATGCTGTCTGGGGCAGATTGGGTGCGCAACTGATTTGGCGGGAATCATCTGTAAAGAACCTTTACACCTGTAAAGAAATCTTACACTTTTATACAAACTTAATTTTAGCAAAAAGCTGGAATACAGGATGTTTTCAGTTTTGGCACGGGTATTGGACCTTCGTTAACAAAAAGAACTGACTTTACACAAAACTGAAAAATCATATGAAAAAGATTAAAGATATATATGCACAATGGAGGGCCAAGGCGCAGGAGAGAAAGGAGAATGTACACAGGATGATTGAGCTGAAAAGGCTCAAGAGGTTCAGGAGCAAATACAGGGTTCCTTATACACACTGCAAAAATTGCGGAGCCGAGTTGCAGGGTATGTACTGCCATAATTGCGGACAGTTTGCGCACGATGACAGCCAGCCGTTCTGGAAATATATATGGCAGTATTTTGAGAATGTATATCAGTTTGACTACAAGATACCGGCTACAGTGTGGCAACTTTTCCGCCGTCCAGGATTCCTCACCAATGAGTTCAATGCCGGAAAGATTGTTTCTTATATGCACCCCTTGAAACTGAACATGTTCATATTGGTAATCTTCTTTACCATAATCATCTTTATGGGTGAAAAGGCAGTTGACGAGCAGTTTACACAAGCCAATATTCCAGGGTATGTATCTGAGAACCTGAAACTGGATCCACAGTATTTTGCAGGAAAGGATACAACTGTATTCTTTATAGGCAACCCTCACATTCTGGAGGATTATCCCGATATATTTACAATAAAGAAAAGGCTGTCCGGAAACCACAGTATAAGGAAATTCCGTCCCAGAGACATTAAGGATATGCCTGATGAAACCAAAGAGAAAAGCAATTCTGCCATAGAAGAGGGAATGAAGAAGATGGGCAAGGATATGAGGGAGAATGCCATTTACAACTATGATGATGAGCAGACAGGAAACGATACTATTCTACTTTCACTTCCTGCGGTATTCCTAAGGGACAGGATTATTGTAAAGGTGGATGCATCATTCCACAAAGTAACACCAGAAAAGCGGTATACCATCATTGACAGCGACAATACCATAAAGAGGAGTTATTTTGATGAGTTATTCTCCCTTTCCAAGAGTTGGCTTCCGCTTGTCATTTTGCTTACAATACCGTTTATGGCCTTTATCCTTAAGGTTATATACAGGAAAAAGAAGATGAACTATATGTCACATTTTGTTTTTTCATTGCATTTCTGTTCCGCAATGTTCATCACGCTCTTTATACTGCTGCTACTTTTGGCATACGCAAGCTTTATCCCTTCAGATATACTCATTAAAGGGTACGCAGCATTCCAGTTGGGTTACTTCATAATTGCATCACACGCTGTATACAGCGGTACAGGATGGATAAAGAGCGCACTTAAATCTATATTTGTGCTGTTCATCTATTTTTTAAGCATCGCCATCCTTCTCTCATTATTGTTGGCATTGTTTATAATCAAAACAGCCGGGGTGTAAAATAATTGTTAACAAAAAGTGCAACAATCAGTCTTATAATAAAACACCAGCAAAGCGCGCAATACTGGTGGAAAGAAAAAGGAGATAATTATGAAAAAACTGTTTTTGATATTAGGGTTGATGGTTCCAATGCTGGCAAGTGCCACCACATTCGGGAACAGGGCAAATGACAAGAGAATAGGAAACTTTATAGCAGATTGCCGCAGTTATGAGGGGGCAGAAGTTGTACACCTGGGATCTTTTGCAACAAGCATAGGAAAAGGTGTCCTTAAGATTGCTTCAATAGATGATCCAGAAGCAAATGAGGTGTTGGAGCTCATAAAGGATGTAAGAAGCCTGTATGTCTTCAATTATGAGGATTGCAGCAAGAGTGTAAAGGAAAAAGTGAACAGTCGTCTTGACAGGATGCTTGAAGGGTCTCAGGTGCTTCTGGAGGCAAAGGCCGGGGAAGACAATGTAATCATCTACGGTGTGGTGGACGAGAAAGAGGGAAAGATAAAGGATTTTATCCTGCATACCCCATCGGAATGTGCAGTAATATGCATTTTGGGTTCTATTTCTGCAGATGCACTTGCAAAACTTGCATTGGATGGGCAGCAATAGATTCAATACGGAGTATTTGCCGCTGGCCCCGCTGCTTTACCGGATAGCATTCCATATTCTGGAAGATGAAGCAGAAGCGGAGGATGCTGTGCAGGAGACTTTCCTCAGACTATGGGAGATGCGGGAGAGGCTGGACACAGTGGAATCTGCCAAGGCATACAGCATCAGAATCCTCAAGAACGAGTGCCTTGACCGCCTCCGCAGGGCAAAGAAATCCGTTAAGGAGCCTCAATGCACCACAAGGGAAACAGCAGTGCCTGCAGACGAGCTGATGGATGCAAAAAGGCGTCTGGAAAAAGTTTTGGGGGCAATAAAGTCTCTTCCCGACAGCCAGAGGCAGGTTCTCCTCCTCCGCACTGTGGACGGACTGTCATACGAAGAGATTTCCCGGAGGATGGGGATGTCCCAACTCTCACTGAGGGTGCTGCTGGCAAGGGCCAGGAAAAATTTGTCGGGAAGAAAATTTTAATGGAATGTATTATGAAAAGGATTGATGATATAGAGAAAATGGGGATGGAAGAGCTTGAGGCGGCGGCAATGGCCGGAAATGCCGGTGTGCCGCAGGGGCTGGAGGAGCGGATAAAGGAGAGGATCCTTGCCCGGGAGATGACAAGATTGCCAGTGGGGAGAAGGGTTATGCAACTGGGCGGTATTGCTGCTGCAGTGGCTCTGGCACTTCTCATTTTTAACCTGGGGAGGGTGGATGACCAGTTGCAGGATACTTTTGAAGATCCCCGTATGGCATATGCCCAGGTGGAAAAGGCATTTGCAGAAATTTCAAATAAAATGTCTATGGGCGTTGAAATGGTTTCCCAAGCAAAACCTCTGGCAGAGAAACCATTGGAGATTTTAAACAAAACAACACAGATTAAATGACAATATTATGAAAAGATTGTTCCTTTTAGCGGCAATGCTGCTTGTTACCATAAGTTCTTTTGCCCAGGACGGGAAAAGCATATATCAGAAATACTCGGATTCGGAGGATATAAGTGCTGTTTATGTATCACCTGCAATGTTCAAACTCATTGGCAAATTGCCTGATATTGAAATGAACAGCGGAGAAGTGAACTTTTACCCTATAATCAAATCCCTTACCGGTCTATACATAATAAACAGCAGCAACAAAAACATAAATGCCCAGTTGTATGCAGATGTGGAGAAATTCATAAAATCCGGCAGGTACGAACTCCTTATGGAGGCCAAAGATTCTGGTGAGACTGTGAAAATGTACACCGTTGGGAATGACACCGTCGTAAACAGTTTTGTAATGGTGGCCAGGGATGGGGACGAAACAACTTTCATCTGCATAGACGGCAACATGAACCGCACAGATATGGAGAAGCTGCTGGCTGAAAGTATAAATTAAATAAAACGTCATTTTAGCAAAAACTTGTTAAATTTGTATGCAAGGGAAAAATGACTGCATGGGACAGAATATAAAAATATCAAAAGAACAGATTGTAATGGCATTTGTGGCAACTTGTATAGAAACTACAGCAAGATTCCTGAATGTCAGTTATAAAGATGTGTACCAACGAATGAAAAATGTTGGCATGATAGATAATTTTATAATTCCGAACTATGAACCGCTCCATAGCGAAAGCAGGGAAGTGTTGGCAGAGAGACTTGTAGAATGTTTGAATAAATGGGAGGAGCAGAAATGAGTGCAATTATTGTTTTTCATGGAGGAACTCAGGTCATTGATAAACCTGTATGTAAATTTGGAAGACAATCAGATGTGTATTTTGAACCAGGATATCATCAATAAACACTTCACTTACCATGGAACAGAAAATCTATGACAGCCCTACTAAATCACCGGTCATTCAGGAAATAATAATGAGTAACCGTATAGGTGCAATATCCATAGAACTTGCCAAAAGATTGGATATCCAGCCATCAGAAGCTCTCAAGCTGTTCTATGAGAGTGAAACATGTGAAAAGTTGCACGATAAATCTACCGGGTTGTATTTATACGGAGATTTGTACGTTGCAGATGAGTTTATGCTTGAAATGCAGAACAAGCAATAGCCTTTGGATTTAGGACTATTCATTGCATGCGACACCTTAAGAACTATATATCAGGCTTGATTCTGGCAATCTGCATTTGTTCGTGTTTCCATACCAGCGATGCAGACAGAGTGTTGGATATGGCGGAAAACAATCTTGCCACTGCTCCGGACAGTGCCTTTGTAGCACTGGATTCTTTGGACAGGAATCTGCTCAATACCAGGGAACTTCAGGCCAGGCACGCCTTGTTGTACTCGCAGGCGCTGGAAAAGGTGGGTATAGAAGTATACAACGACAGCATCATTCATATAGCACTTGATTACTATTCTTCTATTGGAGACAGCGAGAATGCACAGAAAGCCCGGGAGTGCCTTGAGCAGATAACTGAAAATGCCAGCATGGTGGCCCCTTCAGATACCCTGAAGATACAGAATTCCCGCATAATTGAGGAGCGCTATATGGACAAGATGACACTCATTGAGAAAGAGAACCGTATCCGTGAAATGATCATCCTTTCTCTGGTCCTTCTTTTTATATTGGCGCTGATTATCCGTTATGTAGTATTGAAACTCAAATCCCGCCCCAATGAACAGGCAATGGCGGTTATCCGCCAACGGCTTTCAGTACTGGACAAAGTGCTTGCTTCCCGCATTTCCTCTGATGAGAAACTTTACCGCACATCTGAAGAAGAAATTGAAGTGCTGATGGCAGACAGGGAAGAATTCCTCTGTTCCACCAAGATTGTATTTGAGGAGAACCATCCAAAGTTTATTGCCATCCTTAAAGAGAAAGGACTCACAGAATGGGAAATAGGATATTGCTGCCTCTATACCCTTGGCCTGAAAGGCAAGGACATAGGTGAATATATCCAGAAAAAGCGCCACTACATCATTAGCCACGAAATCCGCCATAAACTTGGTCTTACCGAGCATGACACCAACATTGGCATATATCTTAGGAACCTTCTTCTTGAGCAGGAACGATGATGTAAAACTTTTCATTCTTTTACAACACCACTTTTATTATATACCTCTTAATATCAACCAGATACCAGAGAATAATTATATATAGCACCGTGTCTTGTAAAACTTTTTCCCGATAGTTTTGCAACATAAAACTTACGGAAAAACAATGTATACAAAGACATTCATCATTACAGCAACAGCATTGGTCATCTCCCTTTCAGCAAGGGCCCAGGAACCTGAAACAGCAAAACCGGATTCCCTTGGAACCATCCAGAACCTTAAAGAGGTGATTGTTGTATCCCAACAGGAACTAATCACCACTGATGCAGACAAACTCACCTACAACGTACAGGCTGACCCACAGGCAGAAAGTGGCAACCTTATAGATATCCTCCGCAACGTACCTATGCTCAGCATCAACGGTGAAGAGAAAGTTCTGCTCAACGGTTCACCAGACTACAAGGTTCTTGTAAACGGCAGGCCTACCGGAATGCTTGCCAGGAATTTTGAGCAACTTGTAAAAACGGTTCCGGCTTCTTCAATCAAAGAAATACAGGTCATAACCAATCCTCCTGTCAAATATGATGCGGAAGGGATTGGTGGAATTATCAATATTGTTATGGCCAGAAGGCTGAAATCTGGTTATAGCGGTTCACTGGGGACACAGGCAAGTACACTTGGGGCTGTAAGCGGAAACGGTTACATAAATGCCCAACTTGGAAAATTTACAATCAGCGCCAATGCAAGCGTGGCCCATTTTCCTAACCCCGAAGGATACGCTATTACTGATATTGAAAACCACACAACCGACCTCTATCGCTACCAGCAGCTCAAATTTACCAATGACAGCCGGATATCATCCGAAGCCTTCTCCCTGGAAGCCAGTTATGAACCTGACTCACTTAATCTCATTACCCTCTCCGGCTGGACCAACTTCCAGAATGTGCTAAATGAATATGACATTACCGAAACATTTTGGGACAGCAATCATATCAAAACTATAGAGATGAAGGAACCGACAATGCGGACAAACCGTTATAACACCTTCTCTGGAGAAATGGCATACCAGAAGACTTTCAGAAACAATAAAGGCATACTTACATTCAGCTATGCAATTGACGGAAATCCCAACAGTACAGACAATGATATAATTGTGGTCCCAGTCCTCAACTGTTCCAAATACCACAGGCATTCTTATAATACCGAACACACTCTCCAGCAGATTGGGAAGATAGATTACTTTGCCACACTGAAGAAGAAACACCAGATTGAAGCAGGAGGCAAATACACACTGCGTTCGCATGTTGCAGATTCACAGGATGAATTATGGGATTTCCCAACCGGTCAGTGGGTAACAGACAACTCAAATGTAAATGACCTCGACTACAACCAGCACATCTTTGCAGCCTATGCAAGTTACGGCTATAAGTTTACCAAACTTACCTTGAAAGCGGGCACACGAATGGAATCTACACTTAACCGTGGGATTTCCAAAAGTGCATCCGGAAACCTGGAATTTGACAACAGCAATTTCAATGTAGTGCCCTATCTGAACGCTGCATGGCAGATAAACCCAAGAAATGCAATCTCAGTTTCATATACCAGGCGTCTTGGCCGCCCGAGCGTAAACTATCTCAATCCATACATTTTTGAGGAATCGCCTTACAGCAGGATGCACGGCAACCCAGACCTGAGGACTGTAGTATCAGATGCCATCACCCTAACTTACCGCACAGGCGGCGAAACTTGGGACCTCACTGCACGTACATACGGCACTCTATGCAACAACAAGATTGAATATCTCTCAAAGGTATATCCCGACGGCATAAAAGTTTCTACCTATGAGAATGCCGTAACCTACAATCATATAGACGAGATGTTGAGTTTCAGCTGGAGCCACGGCAGCTGCTTCTCTCTGCAGTCCTCCGCTATGGTGGGATACAACTGGTATCACGCACCATCATTGGAGCAGAAAAATGACGGCATCCAATGGTCATTTGACATCAGCAGCAACATTGTTTTATGGAAAGGAGCCATGGCATTTGCCTCTGGAGGCATTTATGGTGGAGAAACTACACTGCAGCGCACATATCATGGTGCGGATTATATGTACTCGTTGGGTCTTCGCCAGGGATTCATCCAGAACCGTTTGATACTTACCATCACATCATTGATGCCATTCCAGAATCATTACAGTGGACCAACCCGGGATACGTATGCCGAAAACTACTGGCAGCACAATGAATCCTGGTACAATCCACGCCAGCTCCGCATGGGCTTGACCTGGAGATTCGGCAAAACAAACATCAACCTTAAACGCGCCCAGAAGACAGAGGTGAGTGACAGGCTATAGACAGAGTCCCCACAAGAATTCCCAGCCATTCAGTTGTTACCGGTTCAATGCGGCACAGGGAAATTACAAGTGCCGCAGCTCCCATAACTGCCGCAGCAACAGAGAGTGCGGTGTTCCATATGTCTTTCATAATGATGTTGCTTTTCTCTGAAACGGCCCGGGGAGGCGGATTGTTCAATGGCATATAATTTGATATCCGGTATACAAATCTTAACACTCACTGAATGAAACATTTTCTATCACTTCTATTGGTACTCCTCTCCTTCCAGGCATTCGGGAAGAAAGATATCAGAACCGACAATCTCTATTACACCTGCAAGGTTTGGGGATTCCTCAAATACCACCATCCTAACATATCTGCCCGAGATGTGGATTGGGACAAAGAATTGAAAGATATGCTCATAAAAATGGACAAGGTTGGGAGTGCAGCAAAAAGGAACAGGCTTCTCAAATCCTGGACAGACAACCTGGTAACTCTGGATACACTCTCCTCACAGCCCCTGCAGAATAAATATATAGAAATTCTTCCCGACAATGACTGGATTCAGGATTCAGAATCGTTGGGAAAAGAGTTGTCTCTGGCATTGATGGAACTGACAGACAAGGGGAACCACAAAAACAAATATTGTTCATTTAATGTGGCAGGTATTCCGGTATTCAATGAAGATCCATCCTGGATGCCTGGGAACAAACAGGACTATATGCTGGCCCTGTTCAGGTATTGGAATGCCATTGAATATTTCTTCCCATATAAAAATATCATATCAAAAGATTGGGATGAAATCCTTAGAGAAGAGATTCCAGTATTTGATAAGATCTGTGATGATGACTCATACCTGGAAAACATGATACGTCTGGCAACCAGAATTGAAGACGGGCATTCCGAAATCACCGGCTTTGGAAAATCGGGAATATCTGTAAACTCTTTTTATAATAAACATAAGATTTTTGGGATGAAAGGGATTCCGGTGGAATTGGGTATGGTTGAGGGGAAACCCACAGTTATAGGATTCTGCAACAAGGATGGATACGAACAGATAAAACTTGGAGACAGAATAATATCCTTCAACAACTCACCAGTAGACAGCATAATCAATGCCCGGAAAAACATTATTGCAAAATCAAACAATTGCAATGACCGTATTTTTGGAATTGATCTGTATCTGCATACAGATGATGATTCCGTTGCAGTTGAATATTTGCGGGATAGTATAGTTCAAGAAGAAATGCTGCCTGCAGTAGAGTTCAAATGGGATTCCCCTACCCATAATGCCTCTTCCATTTATATGAGGAATGACACATCATTCTACATAAAACCTGTAAGTGAAGATATTTACTACATAGACCCAAGCAATATAAAAAATCCCGACAAAGTATATGATGATTATACAAGAATAAGGGATTCCAAGGCTTTGATTATTGATTTGAGAAGATATCCAAAGGATTTGGGCCTTGTATATTTGATTTGCGAAGGCAATCCCTATAAAGGGATAAAATTTCTTGCACCCCTGCAAGGAACTCCCGGTTCATTCCACTCAGAACCTACCCCGGTCCAGACAATGGATTTCACCAATCCGGAACATTACAAAGGGAAAATAATACTATTGGTGAACAATCTTACACAAAGCTCTGGAGAAACTGCTGTAATGCTCCTGCAGACATACAGGAATACCACAGTAATAGGCACCCAGACAGCCGGCACCAACGGCAATGTCACTTATCTTCCGCTTCCGGGATATATCAGAGCAAGATTCTCATCCATAGGAGTAGCATACCCAACCGGTGAACTTATGCAGAAACGGGGCGTTAAGATAAACCAAACCATAAAACCCACACTGGAAGGCATCAGACAAGGAAAAGATGAACTATTGGAGTATGCGGTGATGATGGCTAAGGAAATGCCTTATCTATAGCATATTATATGTGCAGAAAATTCAATGGTATATATTGGATATTACAAAAATATAGTATCTTTGCGTCATAATAAGCAGTTAGCCGCAAGGCTAAGTTAAAGTTAAAGTTGAATTAGGTATCAGCCCTCACTGATGCCTTTTTCTTTTAAGATACCCTCATAGAAATAAAGCCTGTTCTTATTTCTTCACCGGTTTTACCTTGTATCCGGCATCCCGCAGCAGATTTATCATGCCGGCATCTCCGGGCAGGTGACCGGCACCAACTACATACAGAGTACTCTGGGTTGTCAGGAGGTGTTTCATCTCTTCCAGCCAATTGAGGTTTCTGGTCTTTACCAGTGCGTCATATTCCAGTTGTGTCATCTGGTCCTGGAAGATTTTCCAGAGGGTATCAAGGTTCTGAGTCTTGTAGGCTACGGTCAGTTCTTGCAGCAGTTCCTTGCTGTTGCTCTGGCGGACCATATCCAGCAGTGCATCTGCCTGGTCCTGCAGGGAACTTCCATACAGGAGTCCCAACTGGTATTCCATTGTCTCCAGACCTCCAACCTGCTTCCCTTTCTCTGCGGCAAGGGTCTGCATATATTTGTCAATTCCTGTAAGGGAAGCAATGTCGGGAATAAGCTCCATAAGCATCTTCTGCTGCACTGTTACCATTATGGTCATGGGTTTCATACTGGAGAGCATCTCCAGGTTTGCACCCAGGGTATTCTTGAGGTAAGCATCCAGTGTGTCCCTCTGGGCATCGCTGAAAAGTGATGCCATTGTGGTGTCTGCAGGCATCATCATCATTTTCTGCATATTCTGCATCTGCTGTGGGGTCATTGCATCCATTTTAAGCATATCAAACTCCCCAACCACGTGCCCCACCTCCCCAAAGGCCTTCATCAGCCCAGGAATTGTATCGCAGAAAGTGTATGGTACCGCGTGGTGTGTCCCCAAAATATAGGAAGGTTTTTCAATTCCTCTTCCCGATATTTTCCAGAGCAGCTGGGCATTTGCCGCCTGAACTCCCAGCAGCAAAGCAATAATTGCAAATATCCGTTTCATATTCCTATTTATTTGTCAATATCATTTGAGATTTCATCCAAAATGCCCAATGCCTTCTTTTCTGCACGCAAATGGATAAAACTCATAATTACCAAATAGCCAACCAAAAGGAAAATACCTTTGGCAGAGTTTATTGGGTGCACACGGAAGAATTCCCACACAAAGGCACCTACCCACACATACCCCACTACAATTGAAAGTAGAGTAGTTCTTGAAAGAGAGCCCTTGAGCGCTTTCAATTGGGTATGGAATTCTTTTATATCACCATTGAAATCCAGTGTTCTGGATTGCTGGAACTTCTTATATGCATATAGTCCCACCTCTATTATACACGCAACAATTGAGAATACCACTGACCACTGGGCCATTCGGTAATCTGTTGCTTGCTTGTGGATGAGCCAGCCTCCCAATACTATCCAAGCAACCATTGGGACCCAAATGGCATGACGGTTATATTTCTCCATCTTTTCCCTGGCGCAAGAACGGAGAATGGCGTCTGTAACAATATTCTGCTCCTCCACCTTTCTGGAAAGGATACTGAACTGCCGGCGCATCTGCTCCAGTTCCTGTGATATCTCAAAATTATCTCTGTTCATCGTTTTGCTTTTTGAAGGTTCTACATCTGTTTCAACTTCTCGCGTATCCTCACCAGTTTTACGGAAACATTATTGGCAGTTATACCCAATATGGACCCTATCTCCTCATAACTCATATTCTCAAGCCACATAAGTATGATGCTCCTGTCTATGAATCCAAGTCTGTTGATTCTATTGTAGAGCTGCTTTATCTGCATGGAATCATCATCAGTATCCTCATACAGATTGAAGGTCACATCCAACGGCAAAGTTGGAACCTCCCTTTTCTTCTTTTTTGTGTAATTGATGCAGGTATTCAGGCTCACCTTCCAAATCCAGGTGCTCAGGTGCTTCTCCCCCTCAAAGGATTTGAGGCCGTTCCAGATATTTATAAGAATATCCTGGAACAGGTCATTCACCTGCTCTGAATCCTTGGAGAACATATAGCAGACCGTATAGATCCGCCTTTTGTTCTCCCCTACAATCCGCGCAAATTCTTTCTCGTTGTTATCCATAAATAGGGTTGTCCGGTTTGTTTTCTACGTTAAACAACAAACCCTTCAAAAAACTACAGGTATTGGACAAAAATAAGCAGAAAATCAAAGAATGCTTTCTTCCCTACAAAAATTCACTGCAACATTTTCCACCTCATTCCGTCCAATATGTAAAGACAATGTTACAAAAGCTTCGGCTCCACGTAATATATGTAAAACTCCCTAACATCTGCAAAGAATGAAAAAACTATTTTCAGTGGCATTAGTCCTAGTGGCCACAATGTTTGCAAATACTACTTTCGCCCAAAATATAACAGGCAAAGTTTTGGATGAACTGAACCAGCCGTTCCCATACGTGAATGTACTGCTCCAAAGGGCAGATTCATCCTACATTGCAGGAACAATCACCGCAGAAGACGGCACTTTCACCCTAAAATCCACCCCGGATGGGAAACTGCTCAACCTTTCTTTTGTAGGATACAAGACAATCTGCAAAGAGGTAATATTGGAGAATATGGGAGAGATCCAACTTCTTCCCGATGACCTTCTCCTTTCAGAAGTAGTTGTAAAGGCCGAACTGCCCAAACCGGAATATAAAGGGGATGCCCTTGTAACCTCCATTCAGGGGACAGTGCTGGAAAAAGCCGGAACGGCAGAGGACCTTTTGGACAAAATCCCGAATGTAACGGCGCAGGACGGCAATGTAGTTGTATTCGGCAGGGGAACTCCGGAAATATACATAAACGGCCGTAAAATGAGGGATGCCTCGGAACTGGAGCAACTGACATCCGACCAAGTAAAATCTGTGGAGGTGGTTTCCAATCCGGGTGCCAGATATGATGCATCTGTAAAGGCTGTAATCAGGATATATACAAAGAAGATTGCCGGAGAGGGCTTTGGTATAGACAACAGGGCTGTAGCAACCCATCGGGAAAAGTACGGGATGTCATATTATGACCAGTTCAATTTCAATTACAGGAAAAACGGGTTTGATCTGTCGGGAATGTTGTATGCAGGAAAATTCCGCAACGGCAATGACCAGACTTTTGTTACAGATACATATCTGAGCGAGCATTGGCAACAGGAAATGGACCTTACAGACCAGAGATCGAATACCAGCAATGTGGAGGCTACCCTTACCCTCAACTATCAGGTGAACGAGAACCACACATTTGGAGGACGCTATAATTTTGAACGCTATCCGGAAAGCCACTGGTATATAAACCAGTATGCAAATACATACTGCAATGATGTGCTGCAGGAGAGCCTGTACAGTTATCTTGCGGATAATGAACCTGAAACATATCACAGAAGCAATCTCTATTATAGCGGAAAAATTAAGGGCTGGAGCCTGGATTTCAATGCAGACGGCCTTTGGAGTGATGCAGAAAATACACAAACCGCAGAAGAGAAGATTACTGGAGGCATAACCGGTAATCCCAACCGTTCCGTAACTACCATAGACACCAAAAAGAATGAGCTGTATGCTGCTAAACTGGTGGCTTCACATCCTTTTGCAAAAGGTAACCTCTCATTTGGTGCTGAATACTCTCACAATAACCGTAACACTACCTATTTTAACGCTGAGGGTATCATTGAAAATGACCAGGCACAAATAAAGGAGGGTGCAACCTCCGCATTTGTGGAATATGCCCGCCAGTTTGGGAATCTGCAGATGCAGGCCGGATTGCGCTATGAGAATGTTGGATTCAACTACTATGACTCAGGAAAGCACATGAAAGAGCAGAGCAAGAACTACAACAATGTATTCCCATCCATTTCCTTCAGCTTCCCGATAAAGGATGTGCAGATAATGCTGGGTTACACCAATGACATAAGCCGCCCTTCGTACTGGAACCTGAGGAGCAATATCACATATGTGAACAGATATATGTATGACAAAGGAAACCCCTTCCTGATGCCGTCATTGAGCCACAATGTAACTTTGGGAGCATCATACAAATGGATTAATCTGTATGTGGGATATTCACATATAATGGATGAGATGATAAACCAGACCGTAGCCTGGTCGGAAGATGACCCTACCATTGCTTTGCTCACACTGGTAAATTCTCCTGAGTATGACAAACTGGTGGCATCATTGAACTTATCTCCAACAATCGGGGTCTGGACACCTCAGTTGGGTCTGGCTCTGCAGCAGCAATGGTACAATGCCAATACACCTGTGGGTGTGGAAAAATTCAACAAACCTGTCGGGAGTATAACACTCAGGAACAACTTCAACCTGCCGGGAGGGTTTATATTTGATGTTGCTGGGGATCTTACAACAAAAGGGCACTCAACCAATGCTTGTATGAACGAGGCCAGATTTGATATTGGTGCATCAATATACAAGAGTTTCCTGAAAGAGAGCCTGATTCTGCAGCTGAGGGCAAACAATCTTCTTGAATCAAAGCAGAACATTACCCTATACAGCGGAATAAGGGTATTGCAGCAGACTCAAACGCAGCACAGGCAGATTTCCCTTACACTCCGTTATAAATTCAACACCACCAAGAGCAAATACAAGGGAACAGGTGCCGGAGAGAGCCAGAAAAACAGGATGTAGATGCAGTAATTGCGGCTTTTGCACGTTTATTGTTAAGGAAGGGAAATCAAAAAGAGTGACATTATGAAACAATTTACTCAAATCTTATTATTGGCAATAGCCTTCATCTTCACAAGCTGCTTTGAAAAAGAGCCAAAAGACAAGATTGAAGAGGTTACAATGTATGTTTCACACCAAACTGGCAAATATTATGGAATGTTGTCCTCGCCTGTAGAAGGAATGCTCATAAAAGAAGAAGGGTGGCAAGATTGGGAAAGCAGACCTTTTCAGGAGATTAGCGGTTTTGAATATATAAAGGGGCACAAATACACATTATTGGTAGAGAAAACCACGCTTACCAATCCTCCAATGGATGCTTCCAGCGTAAAATATAAACTCATTTCTATAGTGGAACAGAGGCCTGTTGCATTTCCAGAGCTGGCAGTAAAAGGATTAGCACAGACAGAGGCCAATGGCTACGAAGCCAACATCTTTGATCCGGTGCATTTTTATCTGGATGGAGATGAATATATGCAAGAAAATTTAAGGGAATTGTGTGATTCGCTGGTATTTGATATTATGGGTAGTAAAGATGGTACCGCAAAAGTATATTACCAAAAAACAGGAGAAGCCAAATTAACCTCTTCATGGGCCCACTGTTTCTATATTCCAATGAGTGCTATGTGTAGGATACAGGGATATAAAAATGGAGAAATTGTATATACAGACAGCAAACAGATAAAATTGCATAACAACAAGGATTTCCTTATGTATAATTGGAATGAAATCACACAAAATTCTTCAAGCAGTATAGGTTATGTGAATTTCTTGAACCCAAGTCTTGAAATAATCAGTACCCATTACATAAATCAAAATACTCCTGTAGCAAAGATTTCAATACCTGATTATCCTGCTGAAGACCAATGGTTGTACGAATATATGTGTCAAGTATACAACTCTTCACCACTATATGATGAGAATACAGGAGTGGCAGAGAAATATTCAGAACTTTTTGCCGGCACAGACAATAGGGAAACTGTAAAATATATCTGGGTTACTGACAAATTTGTAGCAGCTTTGGTAAATTGGTTTGATTCCGATGTGGAGATTTCAAAGTCATATATCATTGCGCAGCCTTGCAAAAATAACTTTAATATGTAAAATTTTGAGGTATGAATAAGATTGTTTGTGTATTGGCATTGATGGTGGTAATGCTTTCAAGTTGTGAAAAGATCAACATCCTGGATATAAAGACAACATATTGTACAGCAACAATAAACGGTGAAGAATATAAAGACGTCACAACAGTAAGGGAAGAATTGGGGAGAAGAGGATATCCTTTTGCTACTAAAGGGAGAATTTTTATAGGCACGAACAACAATCTTGCGTACATACAGTTTCAGCTATCTGATGCTAATGGCAAAATCTGTTATTACCTGTTTGGAGGTATTCCGTTTGAAAAAGAGGAAAACTTTCCAATTTTGAACAAAGAGTACCAGTTATATTGTCATCCAAGTTTTGATATTTCTGATAAGCCAGCTGAAAAGATTGCTGATGACTATTTGGAATTTCAGGCACAAGAAACTTCTTCAATGTATCCATCGGGAATACTGGTACTTAAAAAGTATTCTGATATTATAAGCAGTTCTTATGAAATGCCATGTCCCCTATCGGGAACATTGATATTTACAGAATATAACAAGAAAAATCATAAGTATAGCGGCAGCTTTAAGTTACAGAACATGAAATCATCTGGTAGTCTGTCTTATGATGTAAAAGGTGAACTTAAAGTGCATATTCAGAACAACTTATAAAAATATGATATCACCTGAACTTTTTGCTGCAACACATGTTTACATAAGTGAAATAGTTTTTTTAAGTTAGGTTAAGTCGGACAAGCCCTGTGGTCTCGGGATGAGGTTGCAGGGCTTGTTTTTGCTGCGTGTCTGTACATTGCCAAATCAGTGGCGCAGTGAAATGCCTATAGAGATGCTTCTGAAGGGGGTGTGGTGCGCCACCCGTAACAATTCTCTACGAGTGGCGCAGTGGATGCGCTCTGGAGTGCTGTCTGGGGCAGATTGGGTGCGCTACTGATTTGGGGAATGCCGCTGGCTGTGCATTCCACTCCAATTACCGGGATTGTGCTCGCCCTGGCAGGCTGTGCATTCCCTCCCCGCTGGCGCAGGGATTTGGCCTCCGGCATTCCCTCCCCGCTCGCCGCGGGGGCCCTTGCAACACAAAACCGGGTGCTGGCGCACCCTTTTTTTGTATCCCCCTCCTCCCTTATGCAAGCAGAGCTTGCAACGGTCGTTGGGGGATACAAAAAAACCGGATGATTTTCATCATCCGGTTTTTTGTTGCGGAGAGGGAGGGATTCGAACCCCCGGATCCTCTCAGATCAACGGTTTTCAAGACCGCCGCAATCGACCACTCTGCCACCTCTCCTTCCGCTTTGGGACTGCAAATGTAGGAATTATTTTCTTTTATGCAAAAATAAATTGCTTAAAATGTGAAAAAAGTTTTTCAGCAAGGGATTCCTCCATCTGCGTCCAAGGCCCAAAGTCTATAATTTCCTTATCTTTATCTTCCTGCCAGGGTAGATTTTTGAGTTTTTGGTAAGTCCGTTCAATATAAGGATATCATTCAGACTCACACCTTTGAATTTGTATGCTATACCCAGCAGAGTATCGCCTTTCTTAATGGTGTACCACTCGTATCCGCCGCTCTTGCTGGTTGTTGCAGATGATTTTGATCCTCCCGATGAGGATGATACTGCAGGACCGCTGCCACCGTAAATCCTTATCCTCTGCCCAATCCTGAGCACAGATTTTGATGAAAGGCCGTTCCATCTCATAAGGTTTTTCACGCTTACATGGTATTTCATTGCAATATGACCCAATGTCTCGCCTCTTTTTACAATGTGTATCTGGTCACCTCCATTGCTGGTTGCAGCATTTTTCCTTATGCTCTCTTTTGTTATTGGATTGAAGTATACGCTGTCTTTATATGCATATACCTCTTTCTCCTTCTCTACAAACGGTACGGTATAGTTGAACGGCAACTGAAGTATGTGATCTCCGCTGTTTCCAGGAATGATGTTCTGTATATACTGCGGATTATAGTTCTTGAGTTCATCCACAGGGATGCCTATAACTGCCGAAATCTGCTCAAAGTGGAGGTTCTTGTTCACTTTGAATGTGTCTACGTGCGCTGGGAGGTTGAACTGTGCAGGGCGAAGATTGTGCTCCTTGTAATACTCCAGCATATACATTGCTGCTATGAATGAAGGCACATATCCTCTTGTCTCCCTTGGGAGGTATGGATAAATTTTCCAGAAATCCCTACTGCCGGCACGCCTTATGGCCTTGTTCACATTGCCTACTCCGCAGTTATATGAAGAAATGGCCAGGAACCAGTCTCCGAAAATTGTATATGAATCCCTCAGGTATTTTGCGGCAGCGTGGGTTGAAGCTATAGGATCGAGACGCTCATCCACATAAGAGTTTATCTTAAGGTTGTACTGGAGTGCTGTCCTGTACATGAACTGCCACATTCCTTTTGCCCTTGCCCTTGAAACAGCCACCGGATTCAAGGCAGATTCAATTATTGCCATTGCCTTGAGTTCTTTTGGAAGGCCATAATAATCAAATATCTCTTCAAAGATTGGCAGATAATAAGAACTCAATCCAAGGATATGCGATGCCTTTGAAGGCATTTTTTCTGTATAGTAGATGATATGGTTCTTCACTATACTGTTGTATGAGAGCGGTATGAACGAATTAATCCTGTTCAGTCTCTCCATATACACCTCATCCGGAATGTTTGAAGTAAGGGTTATGCTGTCCAGTGCCCTTTCCGCATCGTTGAGTGTAAGCCTCTTCTGTATGTACCACATGGACATAAGGCTGTCGGGATTACTGCCCGGATCAACATCTGCAAACTCTTCGCTGTCTATATAGTTTATGCCGTTATATACTTCAGCCTCCTCAAATTCTGAGGTGTCGGACATTTCAAGTGCCCCACCCTCAATTATGCTCTTAAGGGAGTCTATGGTCTTCTGGAGTTCTATCCTCTCTTTAAGGAGTTGTTTTTTGGTAGGTTTTTTCCCAAACTGTGCTGTTGCAGTATAAGGGACAGCTAAGATCATCAAAGCAATTGCAAGCAGTGTTCTTAAGTAGGACATTGTCTTTAAAGTGTATTTCAGTATTGTCAAATGTTAAAATTTCAAGTTCATCTGGAGTCCGAATGATTGTCCGGATCCGTTTGATGCAAGTGTGCTCCCCACAGGTGCCACCGGATTTATAAGGGCAGGCTCCACATTAAGGGTAATGTCATCGCTTATGTCAAAGTTGTTGAAATGGGCAAAGACATTGGCATCAACTATATTGAGGGCATAAACCAGCACTGTGGCAATTATAGAGTAATCCCTGTAACGCCTGTACTGGTCTCTGTACCATTTTATGTTCTCTTCAGAGAGGTTTCCGGTATAGGTTTCATCCTGCAACTGAAGGTACATGTTCCTGTATCTCTGATACTGTTTCTGGTTGGTACTCCAGCAATAGGCACACACCCCCAGTCCGGTGTAGAAAATTGGAATTTTCCAATAGTCCCCGTTGTATGCCTGTCCAAGGCCGGGTATCAGTGCGGAGAACATTGAAGCCCTTGCCGGAAGTGGTTTCTGCGGACTCTTGAATGAGGCCACACCATCTATCACACTTCCCCAATAGAAAGCAATTGCACCCGCAATGAAGTAATTCTGGGCATCTTTCCCCTTTGTGGCAACTGCTCCGCCAATACATCCGCCTATTGTACCATACACTATTGGGAGTTTCCAGTACTCCTTGTTGTAAATCTGTGCTGTACCCGGAAGTATCATTGAGCCTATGGCCATCTGCTGCACCTTCATGGTATCCTTGTGGGCCAGAGACTTGAAGTATCTCTTTATTGTAAATGACGGTTTGGTTGACATTATCACCTCTTCATCATCCGGATTGGTCTGCTGCTGGGTACTCTGTGCCCCCGGAGGAGCCATATTTATGAAATTGTTGTTCACCTGCCCATAAGAGGACAGGGAAACCATAAGGCATCCCAACAATACAGCAAATATGAATTTTACCCTTTTCACTCTTCCCGATAATTAAATGTCAAGTTTTTCCAATGCCTGCAGGAAAGCCTCCATCTCACTGTCATTGGAGAACCTGATGGAAATCTCTCCGCACCCTTTGGCATCCCTTCTGGCTGTCACGTTGTTGTTGAAATATTTCCCTATAATTTCTATTACCCTGAAATGGCTGTCGGGAAGCTCCATTGCAACAGGTTCCTCCTTCTCCTTTTTCTCCCTCTTTTTACCAAGATTCTGTATCTTTTGTTCAATTTGCCTTACAGAAAGGTCCTGCTCTATTATCTGGTTGGCAAATTTCAGCTGCTCCTTGTCTGTTTCAAGGGCAAGGAGAGCCTTGGCGTGGCCCATGGAGATTTTCTTTGCCCTTATGGCAAACTGTATCTCTGCAGGGAGCCTCAGCAGACGGAGGTAATTGGTTACGGTTGCACGTTTTTTGCCAACCCTCTCCGCCATTGCCTCCTGGGTAAGGTTGCACTCCTCAATGAGTCTCTGGAAACTGAGAGCCACCTCTATGGAATCAAGGTCTTCGCGCTGGATATTCTCCACAATGGCCATCTCCAGCATCCCCTGGTCATCTGTCTTGCGGATATATGCAGGTATTGTGGCAAGGCCTGCCATCTGGCTTGCCCTGAATCTGCGCTCACCGCTTATTATCTGGTATCTTCCATCGGGAAGAGGCCTTACTGTTATGGGCTGTATGAGTCCCAACAGCTTTATGGATGCAGACAACTCCTCAAGTGCCTCCTGGTTGAACTCCGTACGGGGCTGGTATGGGTTGGGCTCTATTTTGGATATCTCTATCTCAGAGGTTGAAACCAAAGGACGTGCCGGCTCCCCTGCAAGAGGTTTGTGTGCCGCCTGCTGTATGGAATTGACATCTGAAATAAGGGCTCCCAATCCCCGCCCAAGACCTGTCTGTATCTTTGCCATATCTTCTATTGCTCCTGTTGTTGCTTGGAAATGAACTCTTTTGCAAGGTTAAGGTAGTTGTTTGAACCTGTAGAAAGCGCATCATACATAATTACAGGCTTTCCGTGGCTCGGTGCCTCGCTCAACCTCACATTCCTGTTTATCATTGTCTGAAAAACCATACTGCCAAAATGATGCCTTACTTCCTCCACTATCTGGTTTGCGTACCTGAGGCGTCCGTCATACATTGTAAGGAGGAACCCCTCTATTGCCAGTTGCGGATTAAGTCTGTTCTGAACCAATTTAATGGTATTGAGCAGTTTGCCCAACCCCTCAAGGGCAAAGAACTCGCACTGCACAGGAATTATTACAGAATCTGCTGCAGTAAGCGAATTTATGGTAATGAGGCCCAGTGAAGGGGAACAGTCTATTATAATGTACTCATACTCCTCCTGCAATGACTCAATATTTTTCTTCAGCACGCTCTCCCTCTCCTCTATGTTGAGCATCTCAATCTCCGCACCCACAAGATTTATATGCGAAGGGACAACCTTCAGATTCTTTATCTCTGTCTGAAGGATTATGTCATTGATGTTCTTCTCTCCAATAAGCACTTCGTAAAGGGTGCTCTTTGAGTTTGAATCCGGATCAAAATTGAGGCCGGATGTTGTGTTGGCTTGGGGATCCGCATCTATGAGCAGCGTGTTCTTCTCAAGAACAGCCAGTGATGCCGCCAGGTTAATTGCCGTGGTAGTCTTCCCCACTCCTCCTTTCTGATTTGCAATGGCTATAACTTTTCCCATATGATAAACTATAACACGCAAAAATAAGAAATCTTTTTAAAGAGTTCAGTTTTTATTACATTTGCGTAGTATAAAGTTTTCAACAATATGGGAATAACAGATGTATGGATGGTAATTGTAAACCCCAAGGCCGGAAGTGGCAGGGGGCTCAAGGATTGGCCCATCATCTCCAACCAGATGTACAGCAGTGGATTGCATTTCACCTGTCTTTTTACCGAGCACAAGTACCACGCAATGGAACTTACCGTAAAGGCAATAAATGACGGTTACCGCAATATAGTTGCCGTAGGTGGCGACGGTACAATACACGAGGTTGTAAACGGCATATTCATACAGAAGAAGGTTCCCACAACAGAAATCTCCCTTGCCGTTATTCCGGCCGGTACGGGCAACGACTGGATAAGGATGTTCGGCATCTCCAAAACCTACTCAGAGGCGGTAAAATCTCTGGTGGAAAAACGCACAGTGCTGCAGGATGTGGCAAAGGTCTCCTATTACGAAACCCGCGTGCAGCACACCAGATATATGGCCAATGTGGCAGGCCTGGGGTACGATGCCGTTGTAAACATGAAGTACAACATCCTTAAGGATGAGGGGAAATACGGCAAAAGCCTCTACCTGCGCAGTGCATTCCACACTTTTGCCAGATTCAGCCCCATTAAGTTCAACATAAAGACAGACGGAGAGGAGTTCTACAACGGAATGGTGTTCTCCGGGGCGGTAGGTATAGGCAAATACAACGGAGGAGGAATGCAGCAGACTCCATATGCGGCAATGGATGATGAACTTATGGACCTTACCATAATAAAGAAGATGTCCAAATTACGCATAGCCCGCAATTTCAAACTGCTATACACCGGAAACATATACTCAATCCCAAAGGTGCTCCACAAGCAGTGCAAGAAAATTGAGATAGAATCATTTCCGGAAAGCCGCATAGAGATAGACGGCGAGGCTGTAGGCACATCACCATTCACATTTGAACTTGTACCTCACGCAATAAAGGTGGTTGTGGGTGTGAATTACACCCTATAGAGGATCCACATCCAGAACTATTGCCTGGTTTCCCTTTATCTCCCCAATACACTCCTGCAGCAGGGCCTTGTTCCGGGCCAGGCCGGCATTCCTTGCAAATTTCACATAAAAGCACTTCACAAACTCCCCCCTCACCTTGTCAATTACCGGAGCAAAAGGGCCTGTAAGTTCCTTATACTGCAACTCCTTTCTTCCCGACAATTTTTCTGTTACAGCACCGCACAGTTCATCCAGTTTCCCGATATCCCTGTGCTTTACAACAATCTTCACCATCCTTACAAACGGGGCAAAAAGATACTCCTGCCTCTCCCTGAGCAGATGTGCAGTAAGAGGCGGCAGAGATGAATCCCCCGGAACATTATGCTCCTTGAGCCTTGCCAAAACAGGATGGTCCTTCTGGCTGGTCTGTATAAGCACCTTACCCTGTTCCCCGCGGCGCCCCGTACGACCCATAAGTTGGCTGAGGAGTTGGAGTGCCTTTTCGTCGGCCCGGAAATCCTGCACCCCAAGGATGGTATCGGCCTGCATCACAGCCACCAGTTTGAGCCTCTCAAAATCAAACCCTTTGCTTATCATCTGTGTTCCTACAAGAACCTGTATCTTCCCATCCTGGAAATCCCTGAGGGTCTGCTCCTCCGCCCTCTTGCTTGAGGCAATGTCCGCATCATAACGGGCAATGGATATGTCGGGAAGAAGGGCAGCCAGTTCCTCTTCCAGTTTCTCTGTACCTGCCCCCCTGTATTTGAAGGTTGCCGTACCGCAATTTCTGCATACACCGGTAAAGCGGGCCACATAATCGCAATAATGGCAACGGAGGGTATTGTTGTATTTGTGGTAACTCAGATGCACATTGCAGTGGGGGCATTTTGGAATATCCCCGCACTCCTGGCACTCCACTATAGGGGAGTATGAACGGCGGTTGCGGAACACCAGCACCTGGCCTCCCCCCTCCACCGTGCGGCGGATCTCATTTATAAGTTTCTGCGAGAAATTCCCCGCCATCTGGCGGGTCTTGTAAGCCTGAATGGTATCTATTATCTCAACCTGCGGCACTGCGGCCCCGTGATACTTCTCCTTAAGTTCCACCAGTGCAAACTTTCCACTTATACAATTGTATTCACTCTCAAAAGAGGGGGTTGCGGAACCCAGCAGAATCTGCGCCTTATGTATCTGGGAGAGCATTATGGCTGTATCCTTTGCGTGGTAGCGGGGTGCCGGCTCCGTCTGCTTGTAACTTGAATCATGCTCCTCATCCACAATCACCAGCCCAAGATTGCCGAACGGGAGGAACAAGGAAGAACGGGTCCCCAGAACCACAGTTGCCGATTCTGCAGCCTCCTGCGGATGCGCCGCATTATACTGCAGTATCCTGTGGATGCGGGCCTTCTCTGCAGCCGTCTGTTTTGAATGGAAAGTGAGGAGCCTCTCCCCAAACACCTTCTTAAGGCGGCTCTGCAACTGCTTGCTTATGGCAATCTCCGGAACCAGATAAAGGACATTCTGCCCCCTGCGCAGGCTCTCCTGGGCCAGAGTAATATAAATTTCAGTCTTTCCGCTCCCCGTAACGCCCCTCAAAAGGACCGGTTTCCCCAGTGCATGGGCAAAACTCCCCTTAATGCTTTCATATGCCTTCTGCTGTACTCCCGACAGTTTAATGACATCATTTACACCAGCATCCCATTTTGCAGCCTCCTGAAGGAAATGCTCCACACTCTTGCGTGGCTCCACAGCCTCCTGCTTCACCTGCAGGGCAGGATATGCCGCCTTGAACACCTCCCCAACACTGCACAGATAATACAGGGCAACACTCTCCCACAAACGGAGTTCGGTAGGGAGAATTGGCGGAAGCGGCTCCACATCCAAAATGGACTTATAATGTATCTCCTTTCCGTCGGGAGTGAAGGCCGGAACCTCCTCCTGGTCCATAATTCTGCTTATCACCCCAGGATAAACCTTCCCCGCAAGATCCACACGAACCCTGCTCCCTACACCTGCCTGAAAAATTGCAGGCAAAATATAGGAAATCTCTCCACCATATTTAACAGGCAGAATAACAGAGGCATAATGCCTTTTATGAGTAATTTGCGGCTCCATTGTTTCACAAATTTATGAAAAAACTTTAAAAAAGTTTTGGAGTTTTAAAATTAATGCCTACATTTGCAATCCCAAAACGATGGTGTCATAGCTCAGTTGGTAGAGCAAAGGACTGAAAATCCTTGTGTCCCCGGTTCGATTCCTGGTGACACCACCCAGAAAGCCTTGCAGAAATGCAGGGCTTTTTTGTTTGTATACAGTCTGTATTACTCTTTGCATTACGAAACAATTGAAAAAAATGAAGGGCACCCTTTTGGGGTACCCTCCTGCTTACACACTAAATAACTAAAATAACTTAAACAATCTATTGAACATTAACCATAATACTTAATCATATTTTTGTATCGGGATGTACATCACCCCTGTCTTTGTCATCCTTCAGGAGTGTTCCTGATTCAGAGTAGAAGAGGTCTCTGTCGCGCTCTCCGGATTTTTCAATCTCTATGAGGTAGAATGTCTCTCCCGGCCTTTCATATTTGTCTATGTCGTCCACTCTCCAGGATGTTACATATGCACTTGATCCGAATGCCTCTTTTACAGTCTCCGGAAGAGTCTCCGCGTTCCGGCCAAGGTCGGTCTCTGTCATACACCACTGTGCATTCCCTGTATACCATACTTTAACCTCAGTTCCAGCATTGTGGAATTCAGCCACATAGAAATCCCTGTTCTTCTCCCACTCTACCCATCCTGCCTCAGGGAATTTTGAATTCAAAGCCTCACTCAACTCTCTGTCTACACTTCTCAAATCATCCTCTTTTTCACAACTTGTACCCAGTGCCAATCCAAGCACTGCAAAAAGTACCATACTCAGATTTCTTTTCATAATATATCATTTTTTAAAATTATAAATCTACATCAACCAGTTCATATGAGTTGTTGAACTTAAGTTCCACATCGTTTGAGAGTTCAACTTCATACTTTCTGTTTTCTTTCTCTATTTTTTTCACTTTACCGTCGGGAAAATGATTTTTTACATATTCCGTTATTGGGGCAGGTATTATTGCCTGTGGTACCGAGCCGTATCTGCAGTCTACATTTGTCCATATCCCTTTTCTGTCAAATTCCAGTTTGTTGCCGTTTGTGAAGATTATATCGTAGTTCTTCTCTATAAATGAGCCTTCCTGTTTTGCCACAGCAATGCTCTGTCCTGGGAAATGTTCTGCAATGAACTCCTGTGCTGCCACAGGCATTTCCTTAACTTTTATAGGTTTGTCATCGTCTGCCATAGCCGGAGAGGCAAGGAACAAAAGGCTCAGAATACCAAGAATCATCTTTTTCATAACCATAATCATTTAATTGCATCGTTTGATTTCTAATGCAAAAATGAGTACCGAATCTGAAAAGAATCTGAAAAAACACCCTGTTATGAAAAAAAATCAAGATATAATCGTATATATTCACAACTCCGGGTAAATCATTGTTCCTCGCTCAGGGAGTGATGAGGCTGCTCAGGGATAAAATTCATCTTGACGGCGAACTCCTCCTTTTAGTCCTCCTGCAGAGGCCTAACGTCGTCAGACAAGCGCCGTCACAAGACGATGAATTTTATCCCTTCACTTACCGCCTCATCATCCATTCCCTCGGACCAATGTTTACCCTGCATTTGCGTATATATACTCACACATTCTATCCCATACAATTGTCAAGTATATGCAATGGCAGAAATATTGGTGCTATGTGAATCCTGGAACGGCGTAAGCAATCATTGCAGATGAGCCTGCAGGCTCAGGCCTGTTTGAGCCAACTTCAGTTGGCGAGTTCCTGAGCCAGGCTCAGATGCAATAGATTGCAAGCCTGGTGGAAGGCTGAA
>JAGAKR010000019.1 GCA_017625535.1 Bacteroidales bacterium
AACGATTTCGCATGCAAAGAAACGCAAATACCGCAAACTGCTGTTTTATAGCATTTTAATTGCTGATATTTGCGTTTTATAGGGTTTTCTTTGCATCCGTTTTCAATTCAAAAAAGTGCCATTTATTTTCCGATGCAAAACTTCCCAAATATATTCCCAAGCACCTCTTCGGTGTTGATTTCTCCAACAATGGAACCCAAATGATACAAAGCCTCCCTAATGTCTTGCGCAACAAGGTCGGTAGCAAGGTCAGAGGCCAAGCCGTCTTCTACGCGGTCAAGGGCTATTTGGGCGTCCATGAGGGCCTGGTAGTGGCGGATGTTGCTTACAAGGGTGCCGCCGGCTGCTGCGGATGAGGAGAGGGCTTTCTGGCTCTCTACCAGCACTGACTGCAAGGCGTCAATTCCCAACCCTTTTTTGGCCGATATAGGGAGTACTGCAATAGGGCCAAGGGTGTTTTTCACGCATAGGTCTTTGATTAGGTCCACCTGGGTGTCCACTCCGGCAATGGAGATTTCGTCCATTTTGTTGAGCAGTATGATGAGTTGCTGTCGGGAAGAGACTTTGTCTGTAAGGTTTTCCAGGCTGCTTTCAAAGTTTTCCGGGCGGGTGGCGTCAAGGACCAGAATTACCACTGAGGCTGAGCGGAGTTTCTGGAATGTACGCTCAATGCCTATTATTTCTATGGTTTCTTTGGTTTCGCGGATTCCGGCTGTGTCTATGAAGCGGAAGGTGATGCCTCCCAGGTTCATTGTGTCTTCAATTACATCTCTGGTGGTGCCGTGGATGTTGGATACAATGGCTCTTTCTTCCCCAACAAGGGTGTTCAGCAGGGTGCTTTTGCCGGTGTTTGTGGCACCTACAATGGCTACGGGCACGCCGTTTTTAATTACGTTTCCAAGGCTGAAACTTTCAATCAATTGCCCCACACGCTGTGATACCTGTGCCAGAAGTGCCGAGAGTTGGCTCCTGTCTGCAAATTCCACCTCTTCTTCGCTGAAGTCCAGTTCCAGTTCCATAAGGGATACCAGGTTGAGCAGGTCTTGGCGCATTATTTTAAGTTCGCCTGAAAACCCGCCTTTCATCTGGTCAAGAGCAATTCTGTGGGCGGCCTCGGTTTCAGATGCAATGAGGTCTGCAACTGCCTCTGTCTGGGCAAGGTCCATCTTGCCGTTCAGGAATGCCCTTTTTGAGAATTCCCCCGGCTCGGCCATCTTTACACCGTGCTCCAGCAGGAGTTTGAGTATCTCCTGCACTATGTATTGCGATCCGTGGCAGTATATTTCCGCACTGTTTTCCCCGGTATAGGAGTGTGGTCCCTGGAAAGTTACCACCATACATTCATCAATCAGCCTCTCACCATCCTTAATGGCCCCAAAGCGCATAGTGTAGGGTAGGGGAGCCTTTCCCCCCGCAGGGGCAAATATCTTCCCGACAATTTCCGGAGTCTCTTCTCCACTCAACCTTATGATTGCTATGGCACCCATTCCTGCAGGGGTAGCCAGTGCACAAATGTTCCTGTTCAAGAATTCCATACCTAATTTTTTTGTCGTTGACTTAAAAAAATTTTATTGCTGCAAAAAATATAAATTACAACACATTAGGAGCCAATAAGTTGGAAATAATGTCAACGTCATTATTTTTTTAAACGCAGTGCAACCACATTCTCCACGTGGTGGGTGTGTGGGAACATGTCTACAGGGCGTACTGCGGTAATTTCGTATTTTTCGCTAAGGATGGCAAGGTCGCGGGCCTGGCTGGCAGGGTTGCAACTTACATATACCATTCTCTCTGGGGCAGCCTCAAGGAGCACTGCAGCCACATCGGGGTGGATGCCGGCGCGTGGAGGGTCAAGCACTACAATGTCGGGATGACCGTTCTCCTCTATGAATTTGCCTGTGAGCATATCCTTCATATCTCCTGCGTAAAAATGGGCATTCTCTATGCCGTTGTTTGCGGCGTTGAGTTTTGCATCGTCAATGGCCTCCTGCACATACTCAATTCCCACAACTTTCCCGGCTTTTTTGCTCAGGAAGAGGCCAATTGTACCTGTACCGGTATAGAGGTCATACAACACTTCATCTCCCTGCAGGTCTGCAAACTCACGCACTACACTGTATAGTCTGTAGGCCTGTTTTGAGTTTGTCTGGTAGAAAGATTTTGGACTGATGCGGAATTTTATATCCTCCATAGTGTCGTAGATACAGTCGTCTCCGGAGTATTTCACGCAAGGGAGGTCGCCAATTGAATCGTTCCTCTTGCCGTTTATCACATAGTGCAATGAGGTGATCTGAGGGAAGTTGGTTGCAAGCGCATCCAATAATGCGCAGCGGAGTTGCGCATCTTCGTAGGCAAACACCATAATCAGCATAACATCCCCGTTAGAGGCTGTGCGCACAACCATATTGCGGAGGAATCCTACCTGCTCGCGGAGGTCAAAGAAACTGAGTCCGTGTTCAATTGCATACTCGCGCACAAAGTTGCGGATGGCATTTGACGGCTCTGCCTGCAGGTGGCACTCGCGGATGTCAAGCACTTTGTCAAAAAAACCGCTTATATGGAAACCGAGTCCCAGACGGTCTGTATCACTCAAAGCCTCAGGATCTTCACCTGTAAGGAGCCATCTGCGGTTAGAGAATGTGAATTCCAGTTTGTTGCGGTAGTTCTCAATCTCTTCAGATCCCAATATAGGTGTAATCTCTGGCAACTGGAGGTGTCCTATACGGGTAAGTTGGTCTACAACCTGCTGCTGTTTGTATTTCAACTGAAGTTCATATGGTAGTGCCTGCCACTTGCATCCTCCGCACACGCCGTAGTGTTTGCAGAACGGTTCCACGCGCAATGGAGATGGCTTTACCATATTTACCACCACACCCTCCATATAGCCGCTGCGTTTGCGGGTTAGCCTTACATCCACCACATCTCCCGGAATGCATTGCGGCACAAACAATACCTTGCCGTCTACCCTTGCCAGGGCATTCCCTTCTGCCGCTACAGATTCTATTTCCACGTTGTACAGGACAATTTTATCTTTTCTCTTCATTATGTGTTTTAGTATTAGAATAATGGGATCTTTTGCAATTTTAAAGAACAAAAATAACAAAATAATTAGTATTTTTGGAGAAACCTATAATAGCACTATGAGACATCATATACAAAGATTTTTATTATTGCCTGCAATGCTATTATTTGTATCAATGGCATTTGCTCAGGACCTCAAGACAATAAACGGCAAAATAGAGGATGCCTCAACCGGTTATCCGCTTCCGTTTGCCTCTGTCACCCTGCTTAATTCCACATTTTCAAATGTTGCAAATTCAGAGGGGGAATTCTCATTGAAAGTGCCTGTGGAGAATCTCAATGATTCCCTGCTTGTAAGTTTCCTTGGGTACAGGAATCTGAAAGTTCCGGTGACTGAATTTATCGGGAAGAGGAGCAAGAGGATAAAACTTTACCCCACCACAATGGATATAAGGAGCATCACTGTAAGGACAGATGATGCGGAAGACCTCTTCATTTCAGCATTCTCTTCAAAAGCCGTAAAGCACAATTATCCTACAGATCCTGCCGGAATGAGCGGATTCTACAGGGAAACCATAAAGAAGGGAAACAAATATCTCTCCCTAAGTGAGGCTGTTGTGGATATACTAAAGCAGTCATATACCAGTTCTTTCGGCGACAATATTGCAATATACAAGGGTAGGGGGAACACCAACCGCAATGCTGCAGATACCGTTTTTATGCAGTTGCAGGGCGGTCCGGTAACCTCGCTTCAGATGGATATAGTAAAGAATCCTTTTATAGCAACAGATATGGTGGCAGCCACAGACCTGTATGAGTTCAGGCTGGGGCCGCTCGTGTTTATGGATGATTTGAACATCTACACAATAGATTTTAATCAGGCTCCGGGTGTAAAGGACATCCTCTTCAGAGGCCGCATTTATGTGGAGAGCCAGACCCTTGCTGTTGTAAGAATTGAATTTGATATGAATGTGGAGGGGCGTGATGATGCCTGGAAGTCATTTGTGCGCAAGAAACCGGATGATGTGCAACTTGGTGTTGATTGGGCAAAATACCAGATAAACTACAGGCAGAACGGAGAGAAATGGTATATGGATTATGCCCGTATAGACCTCCGCTTTACTGCAAAATATAAAGGTAAATGGCTCAAGAGCAAGTATGACATAATAACCGAACTTGCCATTACAGATACAGACAACAAGAGTGCCCTGAAGATTCCTGTGGCCGAAAGGTTCAGGATGAAGGACATTCTGCAGAAAGAGGTTGCAGATTTCCAGGATGAGGATTTCTGGGAAGACTACAACATAATTGAACCGGATGCAAAAATTGAAAACATTATAAACCGAATTATCAGACAACTTAAAAAGGAGAGAGATTAATGAAGAAACTGTTTCTTTCCGCAGCATTGTTGCTATGCGGAACATTGGTTGCTCAAGCAGATCAATGGATTAGGATAAATCAGTTGGGTTATTTGCCACAATCAATAAAAGTGGCTGTATTTATAAGTGAAGAACCTGCTCAGGTTACAGATTTTGAAGTTGTTGATGCAACCACAGGCAAGACTGTAAAGAAATTGCAAAACGTAAAAGCCACAGGAAAATACGGCACAATGAACTCCACATACCGCCTCAATTTCACAGATTTTGAGACCAGCGGTAAATACTACCTCAAGGCCGGAGAGGCAAAATCCCCTGTCTTCCCGATAAATCCTTCCGTTTATGACGGAACAGCAGATTTCCTCCTCAACTACATGAGGCAGCAGAGGTGCGGATATAACCCTCATATTGAGGACAGTTGCCATACCCACGACGGATATATACTTTACCACCCTACCAAAACCGGACAGCACATAGATGTTACCGGAGGATGGCACGATGCAACTGATTATCTGCAGTATACAACCACCTCTGCAAATGCAATATACCAGATGATGTTTGCATACCAGCAGAACCCGCAGGCCTTCAAGGATAACTATGATGCCCGTGGCCACAAAGGCTCAAATGGTATTCCCGACATCATTGATGAGATCAAATGGGGCCTCGACTGGCTCAACAAGATGAATCCGGAGCCGGGTGAGTTATACAACCAGATAGCAGACGACCGCGACCACGCCGGAATGCGACTTCCAAATGAGTGTATGGTGGATTACGGTTACGGACCGGGGCAGGGGAGACCTGTCTATTTCTGCAGTGGTGAACCACAGGTAAGGGGTACATTCATGACTTCAACTACAGGTGTGGCAAGTACTGCGGGCAAATTTGCTTCCTGCTTTGCTATGGGTGCCCGTATCCTTGAGCCTTTTTACCCTGAATTTGCAAAACTTATCGGGAGTAAGGCAGATGCTGCATACCAGGAGGGTGTGAAGAAACCAGGTTATCACCAGACCGCTTCTGTTCTGGCACCATACATTTATGAGGAGGAGAACTGGGTGGATGATATGGAACTTGGGGCTATGGAACTCTTCATTTCAACCAAAGACAGTACATATCTTGCACAGGCAATTGAATATGGCCGCAAAGAGCCTGTAACCCCTTGGATGGGTGCAGACAGTGCAAGACACTACCAGTGGTATCCGTTTATGAATATGGGGCATTACCACCTTGCAAAGATTGGTAATGAGAGGCTCAGTAAGGAGTTTGTAAGAAACATGCATACAGGAATCTTCAGAACCTGGCAGAAAGCCCTGGAGAGTCCGTATATGCACGGTATACCTTATATTTGGTGTTCAAATAATCTTACAACCGCTATGCTTACACAGTGCCGCCTTTACAGGGAACTTACAGGTGACAACACCTATGCAGAGATGGAGGCAAGTATGCGCGACTGGCTCTTTGGCTGCACCCCTTGGGGAACCAGTATGGTTGTGGAACTTCCTTTGCACGGAGATTATCCAACCCAGCCTCACTCATCATATCTGAACGCAGGTAAAGGGACAACAGTTGGAGGTTTGGTTGACGGCCCGGTATATTACAATATCTTCAAACATCTTGAGGGTGTGAATATGGACGGTATCCCTAACAGACCTGGTGAAGATTACGCAAGGTTCCAGCCAACTCTTATGGTTTACCACGATGCCATTGGAGATTACTCTACAAATGAGCCTACAATGGATGGAACTGCTTGCCTTACTTATTATCTCTCTGCTTTAGAGGCAGATGGCGCTAAACAGAAATAATCACACAATTTATATTATGTTAAATAGTACTTCTCAAAGGATACCTCTTCCCGAAAGATTGAGGCCAAGGAAACTGGAAGAGTATGTTGGGCAGGAACACCTTATAGGACCCAATGCAATTTTGCGCAGAATGATTGAGGCTGGCAATGTCTCCTCTTTCATTCTGTGGGGACCTCCAGGTGTAGGCAAGACTACACTGGCAAGAATCATTGCATCCAAATTGGACCGTCCGTTCCATACACTCTCTGCCATCAGTTCCGGTGTTAAGGATATCCGTGAAGTAATAGATAAAGCCAAAGGTAATTCACTTTTCAATACTGTGGCTCCAATACTTTTTATAGATGAGATCCACAGGTTCAGCAAAAGCCAGCAGGATGCCCTTCTTGGTGCTGTTGAAGACGGGACATTCACTCTTATAGGTGCAACCACCGAAAACCCCTCATTCGAGGTAATAAGCCCTTTGCTGTCAAGGTGTCAGGTTTATGTACTCAAGGAGATGAGCGTTGAGAATCTGGATACCCTCCTGCAGCGTGCACTTACAGAGGATGAATACCTAAAGAAACAGAAAATTACTGTAAAGGAGAAGGAACTTCTGTTCAGATATTCAGGTGGTGATGCCCGTAAATTATTGAATATTATTGAGATAATAACTTCTGGCTTCTCCCCTTCCGCAGAAATTACAATTGACAACCAACTTGTTCAGGAACGTCTGCAGGAGAATATTGCGCTGTACGACAAAAACGGGGAGCAGCACTACGACATTATCTCCGCCTTTATAAAAAGCATCCGAGGTTCAGACCCCAACGGTGCCGTATATTGGCTTGCCAGAATGATTGCCGGCGGAGAAGATCCTATGTTCATAGCCCGCAGAATGGTAATTTCAGCCTCTGAAGACATTGGTTTGGCCAACCCCAATGCAATGCTTCTTGCGCAGGCCTGCCTCCAGACTGTGCACCAGATAGGAATGCCGGAAGGGCGCATTCCCCTGTCTGAATGTGCAATCTACCTTGCAACCTCACCAAAGAGCAACTCTGCATACCTGGCAATAGATGAGGCACTTGCAACTGTAAGGAAAGAGGGTCCCCTACCCGTCCCTCTCCACCTCCGCAATGCTCCAACCAAACTTATGAAGGACCTTGGCTATGCTAAAGACTACAAATATGCCCATTCCTATGCCGGCAACTTTGTAGATCAGGAATTTCTTCCCGACAAACTCTCAGGGACAAAATTCTATGAACCCGGCCAGAACTCCAAAGAAGCCGACCTCCGCAAACGCCTTGCCGCCCTCTGGCAGAAATACAATTACTAAATAAGAAGAATCTTTTCAACGACTAATCATTCAAAGGACAATCATTCCATGCTCAGGCCTGGAACCTGGCTGACAATCTATTGCATTTGAGCCGGACTGAGGAACTCAGCAGCTGCGCTGCTTCAGACAGGCCTCAGTCTTGCGGCTCACCTGCAATGATTGTTTACGCCGTTTCCAGGATTCGCATGGCCCGATTGTCCTTTATATTTCCTTTCATAAACATATATCCATACAGAAGACTAATACGGCTCTTTTAAGGAAAATGCGGGCACCTCTATTGCTCAGCGGCGTAAGCAATATGCAGTATGAGGCCTTAAGTTTCTGTCTGTTTGAGACAACTCTGTTGTCGAGTTAAGAAACAAGGCCTCATAATGTATAATTGCCAGCCATAGCTGAGCACTCTGAGGTGCCCGCATTGTTCCTGGTAAGAGAGTATTAGTCTTCTATCCGTTATATAGATAAATTATTCAAAAATTAGTGTTCCGAAATGATCAGGCCTGTGGAAATTCGGCTTCTCAATGCGGATAGGATGCCAAGAAAGATAATGCTTCTGTGGCATATCATCACCGCATTTGTAGAAATTGGCCTTAATTGAGCGTCCTTTAAGAGGCTTCACCTCAGAAAGTGAATACAACTCAACAGGAAGAGCAACAGTAAGTTTCCAGGTATAAGGTTTACCACCGTTCTCGGCCTTTGTCTTTGTGCCAAAAGCCTCACTGCCAAGAGTTGACTCCCTCCTTATCTGTGAAAGCACATCATCCCCATAACGGGTACGGTCTGTCCTCTGGGCACCGCCTGCAAAAGTCCCTTTTCCAATGCAGTTGAGTTCAAGATTGTAGTATTCTCCACCCTCTCCTGGAATTGCAAAGAACTCCACACAAGAATCAGTATAAGGCTTGCTTCCAGCATCCTCTCCGTATGCAGCCTTAATGTCATCCTCAGTAACAAGGTACTGGATGTAAATCTCCTTCTCTGTATACCCTATGCGGAATTTTACATCGGGAGTATAATCACCGTTATAACCCTCCCAGTTTACACAGGCAATCTGGTTGTATTCAACATTTTTTGCATTTAGAGCATCCTCAATCTCCTGTGTAGAAGGTTTCTCTGCAGTAAATTCAAGTTCTTTAACTATCAGTGTCTTGTCTTCCATTGTATTCTCTGTTATATCTTTCGCAGGCAGCACTTCTGTCTGCTTTTTGGTATTTGAGGAGTTGTTGCAGGAAACCAGTATTCCTGCAACAACTGCCATTGAGATGATTCTTTTAAGGTTAACGGTAGGGAACATGGCAATCAGAATTTATATTTCACAAAAAGTTCAATAGCCTGATACTCCGCCATTCCCAATTTGTCATACAAAACTGCGGTATTGTGATTCCTCTCTTCTGCCCTCTGCCAGAATTCACGTTTGTCAGAGCCAGGGAACAGAGGACGGTCTTTCTGTGACTGGTGGCGGAAAATAGCCTCACGTTTGATTTCCACCTCCTCAGGACTTAATGGAACTGCCATTTCAGCCTCTGCTACATCCCACTCCTGCCATGCACCACGGTACATCCACAGACGGCAGTCCTTGAACCACTCTTCATTGCTCAATTCTTCACAGGCCTGGATAATTGCCTGGAAACATACCCTGTGGGTTCCGTGAGGGTCTGAAAGGTCACCGGCAGCAAATATCTGGTGAGGTTTCACCTCCTGCAGCAGATTTTTGATTATATCAATATCTTCCCTTCCAAGAGGTTTTTTCTTTACACCGCCTGTCTCATAGAAAGGCATCTCAAGGAAATGTACCCTCTCTTCAGGAATGTTAAGGTATCTGCAGGCAGAACGTGCTTCTCCCCTCCTGATAATTCCTTTTATCTCCCTCACATCCATCGGATCTGCCTCGCCAGGACGCTTCTTCTTCAATTCTTCTATCACATTGCGGTATTTGGCATCAGCTTCTGTGGCATCAAAGCCATAAATGCCGGCACTCTCACGGATAAAGTCCATATATTTGATTACATCGTGGTCAAATACTGCAATATTGCCGGATACCTGGTAGGCAATATGGAGTTCGTGCCCGTGGGCAGAGAGCCTTGCAACTGTACCTCCCATAGAGATTACATCATCATCGGGATGAGGTGAGAATACAATTACCCTTTTAGGGAACGGGAAAGCCCTTTCAGGACGGGTTGAGTCATCTGCATTTGGTTTTCCTCCCGGCCATCCAGAAATTGTATGCTGGAGGTCGTTGAATACCTTTATGTTTATGTTGCTTGCAGGGCCGTGTTCGGTTACAAGATCAGACATTCCGTTGTCGTTGTAGTCACGGTCTGTAAGTTTCAGAATAGGTTTCTCAAGTTTCTTGCAAAGCCAGAACACAGATTTGCGTATCATATAGTCTGTCCACTCGCATTTGCCGGTAAGCCAAGGGGTATCTATGCGTGTGAGGTTTACAGATGCAGCATCATCTATTATAACACTTACATTGCCGTGCTGCTGAAGATATGATGCAGGGTTCTGGTCTGTAATGTTCCCCTCTACAAGTTTCTTTATTGAACCGGATTTACCTTCGCCCCAGGCAAGATAATAGATCTTTCTGGCTTCCATTATTGTACCTATACCCATAGTAATTGCGTGGTAAGGGACATATTCAACTCCAAAGAAATCACTTGCCGCAGAAACTCTGGTGGTGTGGTTCATTGTAATAAGCCTTGTCCTTGAGTTGTATGGCGATCCAGGCTCATTGCTTCCCATTCCGCTGGTAATGAGGATGTCTATTCCTCCTGCCGAACGGATTTTATCTTCAAATTCCCTGCAATATTTTGCAACATCCTCCATTTTTGCACTTTCAAGGCAGTGGATGTTTTCACAAGGAATATCAGTAAGGTCAAAGATATACTCCTTAAGGAACCTGTAGTGGGTCTGGAGTTCATTCCTGTCAAGAGGATAATACTCATCTATGGTGAATATCTCAATATTCCTGAAACTGAGTCTTCCGCTCTCGTACGCCTTTACCATATTCTCATATACAGGTATACAGGCAGAAGAGGCAGCCAGGGCCAAAACGCATTTTCCCCCTTCGTTAATTTTCTTGTTGGTCCTAATGATAATTTCATCCACTATCATTTTTGCAGCATCTTCCTGCTCACGGAAAATGCTTACCGGAATCTTTTCGTACCGTCTTGAAAATTCTGACAAGTTCATGGCAATATATTATTTATGTTATTACAATATAACCTTTCTTATAGCAATAAGTTTACCCAGCAACTGCTCTACAAGATCAAGTTTAAGCATATTTGCACCGTCCGATTTTGCTTGTGCAGGGTTCGGATGGGTCTCCATAAACAGACCATCTGCCCCTACCGCTATTCCGGCCTTTGCAATTGTCTCTATCATCTGAGGCTGTCCGCCGGTAACTCCGCTGCTTTGGTTGGGCTGCTGAAGGCTGTGGGTGATGTCAAGTACCACAGGATAGCCGGTCTCCTGCATCTGAGGAATTCCCCTGTAATCCACTATAAGGTCACCGTAGCCGAACTGGGTGCCCCTGTCGGTTAGGATAATGTTGTTGTTTCCGCATCCGGCCACTTTTTCTGCTGCAAATTTCATGGATGCAGGGGCAAGGAACTGACCTTTCTTTATGTTTACATATTTCCCGGTTGCCGCTGCTGCCTCAAGCAGGTCTGTCTGGCGGCACAGGAATGCAGGAATCTGCAGGATGTCAATGTCGTATGATGCAGCCAGTTCCGCCTCATTCGGGTTATGGATGTCTGTAACTACTGGTATCTGCAGTTCATTCTTTATATCTTTGAGTATCTGAAGCCCCTCGCGGTCGCCTATCCCTGTGAATGATGAGGCTTTTGAACGGTTTGCCTTGCGGTAAGATGCTTTGAACACAAATGGAATCTGAAGTCTCTCACAAATATCCTTCAATTCCCTTGCTATCTGGTGTGTAATCTCCTCCCCTTCAACCACACAAGGGCCTGCAAGGAGGAAAAACATGTTGTTGTTGTACTCTTTAAGTAAAGGAAGCTGTATTTTATTCATATGCATAAGTGTTTCATTAATATTCTTTAGAACGGATATCCCACACCGAACTGTACTCCATAGTTCCCTTTTCTCAGCCAGCTGCGCGGTCCTTTCCAGTCATCTTCTGCTGGGTCATAAATCTTCATACCCATATCAAGCCTCAGCAGCACAAATCCAAGATTCAGTCGCAGACCAACACCCCAGTCGGTGGCAATGTGCCTGTAGAAAGTGTCAAACTCAAACAGACCCTCTTCACTTCGGGTAATGAGGTCATCCTCCCCATCAGAGCCTTTGGCCGAGTAATTTTTCTTTATGTTCCATACATTTCCGGCATCTGCAAACACCGCTCCCTCAAAGTTCCAGAAAAGTGGAAAACGGTACTCTATATTGGCCTCAAGGCGCATATCTCCGGTCTGGTTAGGTATTGTAAAGGAAGTGTCCTCTTTTGCATAGCCAGGACCAACTGTCCTTGCCTGCCACGCTCTCAGACTGTATGCTCCGCCGGCCCAGAAGAGTTTCTCAAAAGGAAGTGTAACGGAGTTTCCGTAACCTATACCCACTCCTGCAAGGAATCTGGCCGCAATGGAATGGTTCTCCTTTTTCCCGAACTTCCAGGTATATACAACAGAAGCCTCAGTCTTGTAATACTGTGAATAAGGGGAATCCCAGATGAGCCTCTCCCCATTCTCATTTACAGGCATGGCACTGTTGAACAGGCTCAACAAGTTTCCCGACAAATCATTCTGCCACCTCAGATAGAAATAACTGTGGGCAGGCTGTGGCGATGAGTCTGTGGTGTAATAGAAACTTGTTCCCATACCCAGATCAAAGTGGTCCCTGTATGAATTTATAAGGAAAGGGTCCTTAAGGCTCTCATAGAACCCCTCTTCCATATTGTAGATCTTTACAATGCTGGCCTGGATTGGAGATACCTTGTAGAAGAATTTGTCCCTGCTGCTCCATACATAACTGTAACTGCCGGAAATGATGTTCCTTGCATATTCGGGCCTCTCCTGATAGTTGTATGAAAGGGAGAATTCTGTGCGAGGTATGTTGGTTGATTTGAATATCCTGTCGGGAAGAAGGAGGAAATTTGGGGTGCTCAGGGATGTTGATGCCCCGAACTCCGTTGCCCTCTTGTTATTGTTGAATCCGAACTGGAAGTCACCCATAAGGCTTACACTGAACAGCTCCGCCCCCCTGAAGAGGTTCTTGTGGTAATATGAAACTGATGGTGAGATACCAAGCAGACCGCTTGAGTTTATGGAACTTTCAAGTCCCAGTTTGTACCCCTGCAGTTCTGATGCTGTGAGTTTCATATTGCAGTCTACTGTGCTTGAATCTGTCTGGTCCATCTGAATGTTCACACTGCTGAACAGGTTAAGATTGGAGAGACGGGTATATGTGTCTGCAACCTGCTGTTCGTTGTAGAGGCTGTCCGGTTGCACATAGTTCATCCTGGTAAGAACTTTGCGCCTCAAAAGCAGATTGTTGCGGTATTTTATCTTTATTCCGTGGTAATATGTGGAGTCTGTTGGACGGGTTATGTTCATTGCCGGAATTGCAACTACAGAATCCCCCACAAACTCATATACAAGCGGATTGGACGGTTTCCTTACAGGTTCCATAGAAACCTCCCCTATCCGGTATATCCTATGCGGCCTTGCCTGTTGCGGAGTTTCGTTACGGGTGTAATTCTTTATCTCAACTTTAAGGTCTGCACACCCCTTCTTCTTAAGTGTATCTGCGGTAAAGAAGAAGTAATTCTTTGAGAATCCGTAGAATCCTTTGTTCCTGAGAGACTGTGACATCTCTTCAGAGACATTGTTCAGATACTCTTCAGAGAGGAGTTCCCCTTTTTGTATTGAATTCTGCAGTGAATCTGCAAAAAACACCCTGCCCAGAAGGGTATCCTGGATTATGTATTCTATATCCTCTATAGGGTATTGTTTTCCGAGGGTAATGTTGTAGTTTACCGTTGTCTTCTTGTTTTCTGTAACGGTATTGTCAGTCACTTTGGAGCCGTAATACCCCTGGTACACAAGGTGGTTGCTTATATTCTCCTTGCTGCTCTCCACTAACTCAGGATCAAATATCACAGGCTCCTGCCCTATCTTCTTCACAAAACGGTCCCAACCTTTCCCCTTGCCGTTCTGCCAGTTGTACACATCAAGGAAAGGGTTCCATCCGAATATGAAATAAGTGTTAGGCTTCTGTTTCAGATAAGGTTCCAGTTCTGATGCCTGGTAACTTTGGGAATTGGTAATTCTAATGTTGTTGTCCTTAAGCCTGCTCTCTCCTTCGGGGATGAGTCTTGTTGTTGAACAGGCCGCCAGCAGGGCTGTGGCTGCCAACATAAGATATTTGGTTATGCGTACGGACATTGCAACAGTATTACATTTCTCTTTACACAAAAATAGGTTTTTTTGTTTAATTTTACGGATAAATATGAGGTAAGATTTCAGTTATGCCGGCATTATCAGCAAACAAAATAAAGTTTATCCGCTCACTTGCACAGAAAAAGTTCAGGGATGAGCACGGTCTCTTCATTGCAGAAGGTGAAAAGATAGTTTCAGAAGCCCTGGCATCTGGGTACAAGGTGCGTGAAGTTTTCAGGGTGGAAGAGATTGGACGTGAGTGCATGGAGCGCATCTCCTGCCTCTCATCACCCTCCCCTGTCCTGGCGGTAGTGGAGAAACCCAATCTTACTCCCGACAGGATACTTGAAAATCTGTCGGGAAGAAAACCCCTGTACCTTGCATTGGACGGGGTGAAGGATCCGGGCAATTTGGGCACCATTATCCGTGTGGCAGACTGGTTTGGGGTGGATGCAATTTTTGCAAGCCCCGGCACAGTGGAGGTATGGAACCCAAAAGTTGTACAGGCCACAATGGGGGCAATCTTCCGCAAACAGGTAATCTATACTGATCTGGCTGATGTATGCAGAAAATTCTCTACCGCAGGCCTTCCGGTATACGGTACATTTCTGGATGGAAAGAACCTCTATGACAACCTCCCATCTGATGCCAAACACGGCCTTGTGGTAATGGGAAGCGAATCATTCGGCATCTCCCCTGCCCTGGAATCCCTTATCACCAACAAACTCCTCATCCCCCCTTACCCTGCAGACTCCGTTACATCAGAATCCCTTAACGTTGCAATTGCCACCGCAATCATCTGCGCCGAGTTCAGGAGGTAATTTTTTACACTTTTGATAAATTTGAAATACAGGAGAATTTGCATTAAAACTCTTGTATTTCAAATTTTATTTTGTATTTTTGCTAAAAATACGAGGATATGAGGGTTGTGTCGCATAAGAAATTGAGGGATTTTTACGAGAGCAAAGGATATGAGGATTCCAGAGTAGCGCTTGAGAGATGGTTTGATATTGTCCAGAAATCGCAATGGAAGAATTTTGGTGATATAAGATATGATTTTCCCTCTGCAGATTATGTGGGTAACCAGCATTATGTATTCAACATAAAAAGGAACAAATACAGATTGGTGGTTGTTGTAAAATTTACGATGGGGTATGTATTTATCCGTTTTGTTGGTACTCACTCCCAGTATGATAAAATTGATTGTTCAACCATATAAATATCAGGATTATGTTTGAAATTTCAGAACTCCAATATAAGTATGCATTGGCAAAAATTGAGGAACTGCTTCCTTTAACTGATGAATCAACTCCAGTTAATGACAATAATTCCATTGAACTTTCAATTATGTCTGAGATTGTTATGGCGTATGAGAACAAGCATTTTCCTATTGAAAAGCCAACGATTGCAGAATTGATTGATCTTGCTTTGGAAGAGGCAAGCATGACCCAGAAGGAACTGGCCTCCAGGATTGGGGTCAGCCCATCAAGAATTAATGATTATATAACAGGAAGAGCGGAACCAACTCTTAAGGTGGCCCGCTCCTTGTGTAAAGTTCTGAATATCCAGCCTAACGCTATGTTGGGCTTGTAATTATTTCCTCACCCTCTGTCTTACTGCTTCATAAAGGATTACAGAGGCGGCGGCAGAAACATTCAGTGAGCCTATGCTGCCGGCCATTGGGATTTTGGCCTCTGCGGTGGCAAGTTTGCGTACAGGGTCTGAGATTCCCTTGTCTTCTGCACCCATTACAATGGCTGTAGGGCCTGTGAGGTCCACGTCATACAGATACCCCTCGGCCTTCTCGGTTGCACAAACCATCTGTACATCACTCTGGAGCAGGTAGTATGCAGCAGTCTTAAGATTAGGTACTTTGCATACATTAATTCTCAACAATGCGCCTGCGGATGTCTTTATGGCATCAGGGGTAATTGAGGCACCACCCTTTGCAGGGAGGATAATGCAGTCTACCCCGGCACACTCTGCGCTGCGGGCAATTGCTCCAAAGTTGCGCACATCACTTACACCGTCCAAAAGGAGGAACAATGGATTCTCTTTCTTTGCAAAAGCCTGCTCAACTGCATCCTCCAGCTGTACATACTCAACAGATGGAATTACGGCAATTACACCCTGGTGGCGTCCGTGGGTAATCTTGTCAAGCCTTTCTACAGGTACAAACTGGAATGCAATCTGTTTCTCCTGCAGCAATGAGAACAACTGCTGGAACTGCTCTCCGGTGAGACCTTTTTTCAAAAACACTTTCTCTATATTCTTTCCTGCAGAGATTGCCTCAAATACAGGATGCATACCAAACAGGTAGTTTGTCTTCTCTTCCATATCTGTCAGTTTTAAATTATTCACTCAATTTTGCCCACTCATCCATCTTCTCATCCAGTTCCCTCTTGGCAGTTTCATATTTTGCTGTAAGTTCAAGGATTTTGTCGGGAGCAGTAACATTGCAAAGTTCCTCTTCCAGACCTGCAATTATCCCCTCCAGTTCCTCAATCCTCTTTTCGCACTGTTCAATCTTCTTCTTCAGCCTGCTCTTCTCCCTCTCAATCTCCTTCATCTGCTGGTAAGTGAGTTGTGCCTGGGCCTTGTTTTCCTGCTTCCCGATAGTTTCATTGCCTGTAACCTTCTCTGCAACGGCGCCACCAGCGGAAGACTGTGAAGCCGGAGCCTTCCTCTCCAGTTCATTCAGGTTTTCCAACCTTTTCCTTGCAAGGAAATCCTGCACACCACCCAGATGTTCCTTAACCTTTCCGTCCTTGAACTCATAAATCTTGTCTACAAGCCCGTCAAGGAAATCACGGTCGTGAGATACTATTACCAAAGTGCCGTCGTATGCCTGCAGAGCCTGTTTGAGGATATCCTTGGATATAAGGTCCATATGGTTGGTAGGCTCATCCAATGCCAGCAGGTTATGCGGCTTTAGCATCAGTTTGGCCATTGCCAGACGGGCTCTCTCACCACCGCTCAATACGGCAACCTTTTTGTCTATATCCTCACCCCTGAAAAGGAATGCACCCAGAATATCCCTCAATTTTGTGCGGATATCCCCCACTGCAATCTTGTCAAGGGTGTCAAACACTGTGTCATTCTTGTCCAGTACATCCTCCTGGTTCTGGGCAAAGTAACCCATATCCACATTATAACCTAAGCCGGCCTGGCCATCTATCGGGAAGAGTTCCTTTGTTATGATTCTCATAAGGGTGGTCTTTCCCTCTCCGTTCCTCCCCACAAAGGCAATCTTCTCCCCTCTCTCTATGGTTACATTCACTCCGTCTATAATCACTTTGCTTCCGTAACCTATGGTTGCATCCTTTGCACTGAACACTATCTGTCCGCTGCGAGGCGCAGGGGGAAATTTCACACTCAGGGCACTCTTGTCCTCAATGTCCACCTCTATCCTCTCCAGTTTGTCAAGCTGTTTTATGCGGCTCTGCACCTGGTTGCTCTTTGTGGCCTTGTAACGGAACCTCTCTATGAACTCCTCGGTCTTCTCAATCATCTTCTGCTGGTTCTCGTACGCCGCCAACTGCTGCTGCATACGCTCGGCCCTCAGTTCCTTGTATTTGCTGTAAGGAACCTTGTAGTCATATATTTTGCCAAGCATAATCTCTACGGTACGCTTGGTAATGTTGTCAAGGAATTTGCGGTCGTGCGAGATGAGCACTATTGCGCCGGGAAAACTCTTAAGATAATCCTCAAACCACTCAATAGATTCAATGTCAAGGTGGTTGGTAGGCTCATCCAGCAGCAGTACATCAGGTTTGCGCAAAAGCACCTTTGCCAGTTCAATGCGCATATTCCACCCCTGGCTGAAAGTTGCTGTAGAGCGCTCCAGTTCTTCCCTCTTGAATCCAAGTCCTGTAAGCACCTTTTCTGCCTGTGAACGTACCGGTTCTGCCTCAAGTATTGCAACACGGTCGTTGTATTCATTCAGTTTTACAATCAGATTATTGTACTGCGGTGAATCATAATCCGTACGCTCTGCAAGTTCCCCGTTTATCTTTTCAATCTTTTCGTGCAGTTCAAACAGTTCATTGAAGGCGGTAAGGGTCTCATCAATCACACTCTTGTCCTTGGCGTGCTCCATCTGCTGCGGCAGATACCCCAGAGTGAGCCCCGGAGGAACCATAATCTTCCCGGAAGTGGGGGAATTCAGCCCAAGAATAAGCTTCAGCAGGGTTGATTTACCTGCTCCATTCTTCCCGACAAGTCCTATCCTGTCGTTGTCTGTTATATGGAAATTTATATCATTCAGCAACGTGAAACCGCCGAATGACACATTTACATTATTTATCGAAATCACGGCAAACCAAAATGCTTAATTCATACAAACCATACAGCGGCAGCCCCACTGCCATAAGGGTGAAAGGATCACCGCTTGGGGTAATGAATGCTGCAACCACAAGCATTACCACAAAAGCGTGCCTGCGGTATTTCTTAAGGAAACTTTTGGTGAGTATCCCAATTTTTGAAAGTATTACGGCAAGTGAAGGCATTTCAAACACCACTCCCATTATAAGGATGAGCCAGGTGAACATAGAAATGTAGGACTGCAGCGAAATCTGGTTGGCAACCTCATAACTCACCTGGTATGTTCCAAGGAACCTCAGTGTAAGGGGGAAAATGAGAAAATATCCTACAAGTACACCCAGCAGGAAGAGTACCCCTGAAAATGCGAAAGCAGCCTGGGCAGCCCTCTTTTCGTTTTCATATAGAGCGGGCTTTACAAAACTCCACAACTGGTATATGATGAACGGTATTGCAAGCACAAGGGCAAAATAGAATGTTGTGCTTACGTGTATGAAAAATTGTGCCGAAAGGTCTATGTTTATAAGTTCAAGATGAAATTCGGGAAGCATTGGCATATTCAACAGAAGCAGGGCCTTGTCTATAAGCCTGTACAGTACAAAGTCTGAATCTATTGGTGCAAACACCACAGTATTGAACACAAAATCCTTTGCCATAAATATTCCGGCCATAAGTACCGCAATAACTACAGCAGAACGGAACAGCACCTTGCGCAGTTCGTCAAGGTGCTCCCAGAATGTCATCTCCTTTTCGCCCAATTATTTCTTCTCCTCTTTTTTGTCGTCAGTTGCAATGTCGGTGTTTATCTCATCCTCAATACCCTTCACACCGTCTTTGAAACTCTTTACACCTTTTCCTATACCCTTCATTAACTCAGGAATTTTCTTTCCTCCAAAGAGCAATAATACTATAAGTGCAATAACAATTACCTCACCGGCACCAAAACTGCCGAACAAAAGCAAACCTCTCATATAAGTATAATTTAAAAGTATTTTTGCATAATCTCTGCGGCATAATCAGGAATCCTGCATGGTCTCCTGGTATCTGCCTTTATGAATCCAATCACCACTTCACCCTCTGCCACTGTTGCCCCTATCTCTGCAGGGAGTGTCTCGGGGTTCTGTGAACTCTCCTTCACAATCCTTGTCTTTATCTTCATTTTTGCCATTGGCATACTCTCCACACTGGAAATGATCCTCAATGTCTCTCCCATCCTGGATGGAGTCTTGTATGTGCAGAAAGTTGACACTACAGGGAGCATCACCCCCCTTCCCTCTATTTCACTTATCGGGAGCCCTATCTCTTCCAGCATCTTTATCCTGCCATATTCAAAATAGCGGATATAGTTGGAATGATGCACTATCCCCATAAGGTCGGTCTCGTAATATCTTACATCAATGGTACACTCTGTCTGTATCATCTCATTTGCTGTTTAGTCTTGCAATAAACCTCTTTGCCTCACCAATCCAAAGTACAAGTGAAGTTCCTGCCACTATCATTGTCCAATGTTCCAGACTCAGAGGCTCTGTTCTGAAGAACCCTCCGCCAAACTGGATTATAATTACCTGCAATACAAGTATAAGTGCTGCAATTACAAGGAAATATTTGTTCTCGCCCAATTTGTGGAATGCGGAGTTGTTTCCTCCAAGTGTCCTTGCATTGAACATGTTCCAGAACTGCATCATCACAAATATAGTAAAGAATGCTGAGAGTTCATAAACTGTCATTTCACCATCGCTGTTCATCCATATGAGAAGGCCAAGCAGAATGGCAAGGAATATCAGCCCTACACCAAAGATATTGAACATCATAGGCTTTGAAATTATGAAGTCATTTATACCCCTCGGCTTCTTCTTCATAACCTCTTTGTATGAAGGCTCGCTTGCCAGGGCGAGTGCAGCAAATGTGTCCATAATCAGGTTTACCCAAAGCATCTGGGTAACTGTAAGCGGGAACTCAATTCCAATGAACGGCCCAATAAGGGCTGTAAACAGTGCCACTACATTTATGGTAAGTTGGAACTGGATGAATTTCTGGATATTCAGATAAATCGAACGGCCCCATCTTACTGCAGTGGTAACACTTGCAAATGAATCATCCAGCAGTATTATATCACTGGCCTCCTTGGCAACTGCTGTACCTGTACCCATAGCCAGTCCAACATCTGCATAGTTGAGTGCAGGTGCATCGTTTGTACCGTCACCTGTAACCGAAACAACCTGTCCGCTCTGCTGGAGCAGTTTCACAAGTCTCATCTTGTCTGCAGGCCTTGCACGGGACATCACTTTTATATTAAGGGCAGCCTCTGTTGCCGCAGCATCATCAAGTTCTGAGAAAGCAGTTCCAGTAATGTGGTTCTTCTCAAGGGTGTCTCCCTCTCTCCACAAACCTGCCTGACGTGCAATTTCAACTGCTGTAAGGGAAGTGTCCCCCGTAACAATTTTAACGGCAATACCGGCATCTGTACATTGTTGCATTGCTGCAGGTACATCGTGCCTTATAGGGTCTGCAATTGCCACAAAACCTGTATAATTGAATTTGTTTCCGTTTACAAGGTCTGCAATCTCTATGTCTGCATCAAGAAGAGGAATATCAATTTTTGCAAAGGCAAGAGACCTCATTCCTTTCTCCTGATATTCCCTCACTTTTGCAAGTTCCTTCTCCACATCAAGGTTGCCGCATTTGCCGAAGATAATCTCCGGTGCACCCTTTATAAGCAGTGTAACTTTGTCGGGACAATCAAAATCTGCAATGGTGGCCATATACTTCCTCTCTGTGCTGAAGGGGAGCCTTTTTACCACTTTATATTTCAGTCGGAGTTCCTCGTATGAATAATTGTTTGCGGCCAGGTAGAGCAGCAATGCCCCCTCTGTAGGGTTTCCTACGGCAGATAGTTCCCCGTCAGGGTCCTTTTCAAGGAGTGCTGTTGAATTCAGGGCAATCTCACGGGCAAAATTTTCGTCGGGAGTGGCTGAATAATATTGTACCTGCATCTTGTTCTGGGTAAGGGTACCTGTCTTGTCTGTGCAGATTACTGTTGTTGCACCCATTGTTTCGCAGGCGTGCATTTTCCTTACAAGGGTATTCCCCGCAGTCATCTTGCGCATACTGTATGCAAGGCTCAGGGTAACGCTCATTGCAAGTCCTTCAGGAACCGCCACAACTATAAGTGTAACGGCAATCATAAAGAAACTCAGCAGCAGGGTCATATTCTCCAGTGTAAAGGAGAATGTAAGTATCCCCACAATGTAATCCCTTATTACCAGGGCAAGGAATGTAAGGCCTGCAACTGTAAAGCCTATCTTCCCGATAACTCCGCTCAGTTTGTCCAACTGCCTGTTCAGAGGGGTTTTTGCACCGGTAAGTTCTGCCGCCTGACGGGCAGTCTTTCCAATCTCCGTAGCATCACCCACAGCGGTAACCTCCATAATTCCGTCACCCTCTGTAACGGTAGTGCCCCTGTAAATGCAGTTGGGTGAATATGTGCCTGCAAAATCCTTTACCGGAATGTGTGTCTTTCTGGAAGAAACAGATTCACCGTTCAGTGAGGATTCGTTTACGCTAAGTTCCATTGTCTCCAGAAGCCTTCCGTCTGCAGGAATCTCATCTCCCTGGGTTACAATTACAATGTCACCTACAACCAGATCATTTTTAGGAACCTGTGTAACGGCACCGTTCCTGTACACTTTTACCGGAACAGTGTCATTTATCTGATTAAGGATGTCAAACTCTTTTCCTGCCCTGTACTCATTTATGAATGAAAGGAATGTGGCAAGGAATACAGCCAACAGGATACCGAAACTCTCAACCATTGAGCCGTGGAAATATCCTGTTATGAAAGACAATGCTGTTGCAAAAAGCAGCAGTTTGATTATCGGGTCATTGAATTTCCCCAATAACAATTTAACCCAACTCTCCCTTGCGGGGGGAGTCAGGTCATTGGAGCCGTGGGCGGCTCTACTTTCTTGTACCTCTTTATCAGATAATCCTTTATATGATTGCATCTTGTTTACTTTTTAAGCAGCGCTGCAATTCTGTTGTGAAGGTTCTCCAGTTTTGTTGTTGCATCTGCCTGCTTCTTGCGCTCCATTGCAACAACATTCTCAGGTGCGTTGTTTACAAACTTCTCATTTGAGAGTTTTCCGTTCACCTGTTTGAGGAATTTCTCAAAATACTCAATCTCTGCCTTCATCTTTGCAACCTCCTCCTCTACATTTATATGTTCGTTGAGCGGTACAAAGAACTCGCTGGTCTTTATCATAAAGTTCACACCCTGCGCATCTGCATCAAATGCATCAACTACATTAATGTTGGTGATGTTTGCAAGTTTCTTTATGATTGCATCCATAGAAGCGTTATAAGGTGCCTTTGCAAAAATCTCAAGTGCCTCTTTTGGAGATATCTGTTTGCTCTGCCTTATGTTCCTCACGTTCATTACAATCTGCTGAGCATTCTCAAACTGCTCAAGCAAATCTGCAGAGAAATTGTTTCCTGCAGGAACACTCTGGAACATAATTGTCTCACCCTCCTGGCGCCTGCTCAGGTTCTGCCACAACTCCTCTGTGATGAACGGCATAAACGGATGGAGTATCCTCAGCAATGAGTCAAAGAAGCCTTTGGTTGCATTGTATGTTGCAGGATCAATTCCTGCCCCGTATGCAGGTTTCACCATCTCAAGATACCACGCGCAGAAATCATCCCAGAACAGTTTGTAGATTGCCATAAGGGCCTCAGACAAACGGTATTTGCCAAGAAGGTCCTCAATCTCAGCACTTACTTTTGCAAGCATTGCATCAAACCACTCCACTGCAACTCTTGCACTTTCAGGCTGCTGTGCGTTCCCGTCAACATTCCAGCCGCTTACAAGACGGAATGCATTCCATATCTTGTTGTTGAAGTTCCTTCCCTGCTCGCACAAAGCCTCATCAAAGAGGATGTCATTTCCTGCAGGGGCAGAGAGCATCATACCCATACGTACCGCATCCGCGCCATATTTTGCAATGAGTTCAAGAGGGTCAGGTGAGTTTCCAAGTGATTTTGACATCTTGCGTCCCAACTTGTCCCTTACAATACCTGTAAAGTACACATTCTTGAACGGCATATCTTTCTTGTACTCATAACCTGCCATAATCATTCTGGCTACCCAGAAGAAGATGATGTCCGGTCCGGTTACAAGGTCGCTTGTAGGGTAGTAATAATTCAGTTCTTCATTGTCGGGATTATTGATTCCTCCGAACAATGAAAGTGGCCATAGCCAAGATGAGAACCAGGTATCCAGTGCATCATCATCCTGTCTGAGGTCTGCTGCTGTAATGTTCTCATACCCGGGGATTGCCTTTGCAAGTTCAAGTGCCTTTTCCGCTGTTTCAGCCACTACAAACTTCTCCTCCCCTTCTGCTGTTGCAGGAAGGAAATATGCTGGGATTCTGTGGCCCCACCACAACTGGCGGCTGATGCACCAGTCCTGGATGTTGCTCAACCAGTTGTTGTATGTGGTCTTGTATTTTGGAGGATAGAACTTGAGTTCATCATTCATTACAGGTGGAAGTGCAATGTCTGCAAAATGCTGCATGTTCAGGAACCACTGCATACAAAGACGTGGCTCAACTGCAGTGTCTGAGTTCCTTTCCGAATAACCTACCTTATTCTGGTAATCTTCAACCTTCTCAAGAAGCCCTGCTGCCTCAAGATCCTTTACAATCTGTTTGCGTACTGCCATACGGTCCATACCCACATACATTCCTGCGGCTTCGCTCAATGTTGCATCAGCATTGAAAATGTCAATTGTCTCAAGATTGTGGGTTTTGCCCAACATATAGTCATTGGTGTCGTGGGCTGGGGTAACTTTAAGACAACCTGTACCGAACTCAATCTCAACGTATCTGTCTTCAATTACAGGAATTGCGCGGTTTACAAGTGGAACAATCACCTTTTTCCCTTTCAACCAGGTGTTTTTAGGGTCTTTAGGGTTGATGCACATTGCGGTATCACCCATAATTGTCTCCGGACGGGTTGTTGCAACAACAGCATAACGTCTGCCCTGCTCATCCCTGTGAAGGATCTGGTGTTTTACAGTGGCATCAAATGGGTCTGAAGGCTGCAATGTTACAGCATCCGCCTCCTGGCCGTCTGTGCTTCCTGCCTCTTCCTCCACAAAATATTTGAGGTAATAGAGTTTGCTCTTCTCATCCTTGTATATAACCTCCTCGTTGCTCAAGGCTGTCTGGGCTTTAGGATCCCAGTTCACCATTCTCAACCCTCTGTAGATAAGTCCTTTGTTGTAAAGGTCCACAAATACCTTAATTACACTTGCGCTCCTCTCTTCATCCATTGTGAATGCTGTCCTGTCCCAGTCACAACTTGCACCAAGCTTGCGCAACTGTTTCAGGATGATTCCGCCATGCTCGTTTGTCCAGTCCCACGCATGCTTGAGGAATTCCTCCCTGGTAAGGTCACTTTTCTTTATCCCCTGCTCAGAAAGTCTCTTCACAACCTTTGCCTCTGTGGCAATAGATGCGTGGTCTGTGCCGGGAACCCAGCAGGCATTTTTACCCTTCATCCTGGCTCTGCGAACCAAAATGTCCTGGATTGTGTTATTCAACATATGACCCATATGAAGGACACCAGTTACATTCGGTGGAGGTATTACAATTGTATATGCCTCTCTTTCATCTGGTTCTGAGTGGAAGAACTTTTTCTCCAACCAATATTCGTACCACTTGTCCTCAATTTGGGCCGGGTTATATTTTGCAGGAATTTCCATGATAATAATTACACTTTAAATTTCTCAAAAAACAATTAAGCACGCAAAGTTAATGAAATTAAATATGATGCAAAATTCTATATTAAAGAAAATTATTAGTACATTTGCTCGTTAATATGAAAGAAACTATAAACCTATACGAGAAAGCATAGATTGATACGGTTATGACAAAAAAATTAAAGATTGTTGTTCTGGCAAAACAAGTGCCGGACACCAGAAATGTCGGTAAAAATGCTATGACCCCGGAGGGAACAGTAAACAGGGCAGCTCTTCCGGCTATTTTTAATCCAGAAGATATGAATGCCCTTGAGCAGGCATTGTACATCAAAGACCAGAACCCAGGTTCAGAGGTACTTCTCCTTACAATGGGACCTTTCAGGGCTGCTGATATCATTAGGGAAGGACTTTTCAGAGGCGCAGACGGCGGAGTCCTCCTTACAGACAGAAAATTCGCAGGTGCAGATACATTGGCCACTTCTTACGCCCTTTCTCAGGCAGTTAAAAAAATCAACCCTGACATAATCCTTGCAGGCCGCCAGGCAATTGACGGAGATACCGCACAGGTAGGTCCTCAGGTTGCTGAGAAACTTGGCATCCCTCAGGTTACATACGCAGAGGAGATTCAGGAGATTACAGATACAAAAGTTACAATCAAGAGAAGACTGGAGAGAGGTGTTGAGGTTGTTTCCTGCACACTTCCTTGCCTTGTTACAGTTCACGCTACTGCAGCGCCTTGCCGTCCAAGACACGCAAAACAGGTGATGAAATACAAATATGCAAGGACTGTTACTGAGGATACAGCAGAAGGTGCAAACTACCTGCTTCCATTGTCGGATTATCCTTACCTAAAGATTACTGAGTGGGGTACTGCAGATGTAGGTGGCGAGGATTCAAGTTACGGTATGGCCGGTTCACCTACTAAAGTGAAGAAGGTTGAGAACATTGTATTCCAGGCAAAAGAGGCAAAGAAACTTACCGCTTCTAATGAAGATATAGATTCTTTGATTTCTGAACTTCTTGCAAACCACACTATTGGCTAACATAGTATTAATTTGAAAAGAGAACAAAATGAACAACATTATAGTATTTTGCGAAACAGACAACGGCAAATTGTGCGATGTGAGCCTGGAACTTCTTACTAAGGCAAGATCTTTGGCACAAACTCTGAACTGTGATTTGGAGGCTCTGCTTATAGGTTATAATGTAGAGAATCTGCAGAACGAACTATACCAGTATGGTGTAAAGACAATCCATCTTGCAGATGACAAGCAGCTTGAGTTCTTCAGAACACTTCCATACGCTTCAATTGCAATTTCATTGTTCAAACAGGAGCAGCCTCAGATTGCACTCTTTGGTGCAACCTGCATTGGCCGTGATTTGGCTCCAAGAATTTCAAGTGCACTTCACAGCGGTCTTACTGCAGATTGTACATCACTTGAGATTGGTGACCACCAGGATGCAAAAGGCAACAGATGGGAGAACCTGCTGTACCAGATCCGTCCTGCATTTGGAGGAAACATCATTGCAACAATCGTTAACCCTGACCACAGGCCTCAGATGGCAACTGTACGTGAGGGTGTAATGAAGAAAGAGGCTCTTGAGGCTCCAGTTGCAGGATGCATCAAAAAGATTGATGTAAACTCAATCCTTACAGATGCGGATATGGCTGTAGAGATAATTGAGAGACACATTGAGGAGAAGAAAATAGATATAAAAGGTTCACAGATTATTGTAGCCGGCGGTTACGGTGTGGGCAGCAAAGAGAACTTCGGCCTTGTATTTGAACTTGCAAAAGTACTTGGTGCAGAGGTTGGCGCTTCACGTGCTGCTGTAGATGCAGGTTTCTGTGAGCACGAGAGACAGATTGGACAGACAGGTGTTACTGTAAGGCCTAAACTGTTCATTTCAGTTGGTATTTCAGGTCAGATCCAGCACACTGCAGGTATGGACCAGTCATCAATGATCATCTCAATCAACAATGATCCTAACGCTCCTATCCATCAGATAGCAGACTACTCTATCATTGGAGACCTTAACGAAGTATTACCTAAGATGATTGCATCTTACAAAAAACACAGCAAATAATTATGGCAAACTTTTATAGAGATAATTCAGATTTGAAATTTCAGTTCAAGCACCCTTTGATGGGGAAGATTGTTGAACTGAAAGAGGATAATTTCAAGGATTTTGGCAAATATGATTATGCTCCTGCCAATGTTGAAGATGCAATAGACTCATACGACAGGGTAATGGAGATTATCGGTGAGATCTGCGGTGACGTACTTGCCCCTAACGCAGAGCAGGTAGACCACGACGGTCCTGTTTGTGCAAACGGCAGAATAACATACGCTGCAGGTACACAGCAGAACCACGATGCACTTACAAAGGCAGGTGTTTACGGCTTGAGCCTTCCAAGGGAGTACGGCGGATTGAACTTCAGTATGGTACCTTACGTTATGGCTGCTGAACTTGTTTCACGTGCAGATGCAGGTTTCGCAAATATCTGGGGCCTGCAGGACTGTGCCGAGACTATCCACGAGTTCGCATCAAAAGAGATAAAAGAGGAGTTCCTTCCAAGAATCAATAAAGGTGACACCTGTTCAATGGACCTTACAGAGCCTGATGCAGGTTCAGACCTTCAGTCAGTAATGCTCAAGGCAACTTGGGACGAGGAGAAACAGATGTGGTTCCTCAATGGTGTAAAACGTTTCATCACCAATGGTGACGCTCAGATCAAACTTGTACTTGCCCGTTCAGAGGAGGGTACAACTGACGGCCGTGGCCTTTCATACTTTGTATATGACAAGGCTTGGGGCGGTGTAACAGTAAGGCGTATAGAGAACAAACTTGGTATCAAAGGCTCCCCTACTGCCGAACTTGTATTCAAGAATGCCCCTGCAAAACTTGTAGGTGACAGGAAACTTGGTCTCATCAAATATGTAATGTCATTGATGAACGGTGCAAGGCTTGGTGTTGGTGCCCAGTCTGTAGGTTTGTCTGAGGCTGCATACAGGGAGGCTTTGAAATATGCCCACGAGCGTGTACAGTACAAGAAGGCAATCATCAATTTCCCTGCTGTATATGAGTTGTTGGCAGTAATGAAGGCTAAATTGCAGGCATCACGTGCAATCCTTTATGAAACAACAAGATTTGTTGACATTTACAAAGCATACAACGCAATTTCTGAAGAGAGGAAACTTACCCCAGAGGAGAGACAGGAGAACAAGAAATACAGCAAATATGCTGATATGTTCACTCCAGTGCTCAAGATGATGTCTTCTGAGTACGCAAACCAGAATGCGTATGATGCAATCCAGGTACACGGCGGTTCAGGTTTCATGAAAGAGTATCCTGTTGAGAGACTTTACAGGGATGCAAGAATCCTTACCATCTATGAGGGTACTTCACAGTTGCAGACTGTTGCAGCAATCAGATATGTTACCAACGGTTCATACCTTGCAAAAATCCGCGAGTATGAGGCAATGGAGTTCAAACCTGAGTATGCTGCACTTAAAGAGAAACTTGTTGCAATGACCGCACAGTACGAGCAGGCTTGCGAGATGGTTCAGGGCAAAGGTGAGGAGTACATAGATTTCCACGCAAGAAGACTTGTGGAGATGGCTGCCCACATCATTATGTCTTACCTTCTTATCATTGACGCACAGGTTGATGAGTCATTCGCAAGATCAGCAGAGGTTTACACAAACAAATCAGAGGCTTGGAACAACGAGAGGGCTTCATACATTGCTGCCTTCAAACCAGAAGACCTTGCTGCATTCTCAGCAATCAAAGAAGAGTACGTAGCAGAAGAGAACTAATCTCTTCCCGACAGTATATAAACATTGCGAGGCTGGCCCATAAGGTCAGCCTCTATTGTATTTACCCCTTTTATATTTTCAACTTTACCTCCCTTTCACTGCAAAGTTCCACAAAATGGCCTTCGGTTTGGCTGGCAATCCATTACATCTGTGCCGTATTTCCTGACTCACAGATGCCCCAGCTTTTCTACAAAGAGGCATCTGCTCAAACAGACGGAAATTTTACGGCACATCTGCAATGATTGCCTACGCCACCTCAGGATATTTTGTGGACATTGCTGTTCCAGGATCATATACAGGAGAAAATGTCTCTATGTGAATCCTGGAACGGCGTAAGCAATCATTCTGGGTGAGCCGGCCGGTTCAGGCCTGTCTGAACAACAAAGTTGTGAGTTCCTGAACCAGGCTCAACCAGGATAGATTGCCAGCCAGGTGGAAGGCTGAACATAGAGATATTTTTCTCCTGATAAAAAAGTAGTGTATAAGAATTTATATGATTACAGCACCTTGTAACCTTCTTCCTCTACTGCGGCTTTAAGTGTCTCGTCTGAAACCTCGGCAGAAAGGGTTACAACTGCTGTGCCTTGTTTGAAGTCAGGAACAGCCTCTTCAACGCCTGGCAGTGCCTCAAGGGCTTTCTTTACGTGTCTTTCACAGTTGGGGCACATCATCCCCTCAATTCTCATTGTCTTTTTCATAATCTTTTCCTCCACTATTGTTGTTTTATCAATAATATCATTATTCTCCTTTATCTTAATGAAGTTCAGCCTCAATGCATTCATAACAACACAGAAACTTGAAATGCTCATAGCGGCGGCGCAGAACATAGGATTGATGCTCCAACCCATCAGCGGCTCAAAAACCCCTGCAGCAAGGGGGATTCCAATGATGTTGTAACTGAATGCCCAGAACAGGTTCTGGTGTATATTCCGCAATGTACCGCGGCTCAGTTTTATTGCAGCAGGCACATCGGCCAGGGAACTCTTTACCAGCACCACATCTGCCGAATCAATTGCAATGTCCGTACCTGCACCTATTGCAATACCCACATCTGCCCGGGCCAACGCAGGGGCATCATTTATTCCGTCCCCAACCATTGCTGTAAGGCCGTTCTGCTGCAGTTCCCTTACAATATGTCCTTTTTTGTCGGGAAGAATACCTGCAAAAATTCTCTTTATACCGGTCTTCTTTCCAACTGCTTCTGCTGTACCCCTATTGTCTCCGGTAACCAGGGCAACCTCAATTCCCATTCTGCCAAGTTCCTCCACCGCAGAGGCACTCTCCTCCCTAATCGTATCTGCAACTGCCACAATTCCAATGAATTTCCCATCCAAAGCAAATGCCATTGGGGTCTTCCCCTGCTGGGCAAGTTCATCTCCCTTGGCAGCCGCAGCGGGCGGAATGATTCCCTCCATATATTTCAAACTTCCTCCCGACAGTTTCTTCCCGTCCAGTACGCCGCACAACCCGTTCCCCGGGAAAATCTGGAACTGGGAAACAGGTGAAATCTCCACACCCTGTTTCTCAGATGCCTCTACAATGGCCTTTCCAAGGGGATGCTCGCTCTGTTTTTCCAGTGAACCGGCATATTTGAGCAACTCAACTGCTGTAACCCCCTCTGCAGGGAGAATGTCAGTTACAGAAGGGTGTCCGCTGGTAACTGTACCGGTCTTGTCCAGTGCCACATATTTCACTTTGCCTGTAATCTCCAGCGAAGTGGCATTCTTGAAAAGGATACCGTTGCGGGCCCCGATGCCGGTTCCAACCATTATGGCAACCGGAGTTGCAAGTCCAAGAGCGCAAGGGCAACTGATTACCAGAACAGAGATACCTCTCTCCAGCGCATATCCCAGTTCTGCCCCTGCAAGCATCCATACCACAAAAGTAATTGCAGCAATTGCAATGATTCCAGGGACAAAAACTGCAGATACTTTGTCTGCAACCTTTGCAATTGGGGCTTTGGAAGCAGAAGCATCGCTCACCATCTGTATGATTTTGGAAAGGAGGGTCTCTTCCCCTACCCTTGCAGCCTCGCATTTAAGGGCGCCGTGGAGATTGATTGTCCCTTGCGACACATTCTCTCCAACACTTTTCTCTACAGGGATGCTCTCTCCGGTAAGTACCGATTCATTTACAGAACTGAATCCCTCCACAACCTTGCCGTCTGCAGGCATTGTTTCTCCGGGGCGGACAATGAACACATCCCCCACCTTTATCTCTTCTACAGGTACAGTAACCTCTTTTCCGTCTCTTATAACCGTTGCATTCTTAGGTGATAGTTTTACCAGTGCCTCCAGAGCATCTGTAGTTTTCCCTTTGGCCTTTGCCTCAAGCAGTTTTCCCACAGAGATAAGGGTAAGCACCATAGCGGCAGACTCAAAATAGAGGCTGTGCAGCAGATGCATTGCCTCATCCTGCTTCCCTGTGATTATCTCCCCAGACATCTTCATAAGGAGGAATGTGCTGTACACAAATGCAGTTGCAGAGCCAAGCGAAACCAACGTATCCATATTTGGTTTCCTGTTCACCAGCCCCTTGAATCCGCTTATGAAGAACCTCTGGTTCACAACCATAATGGCTGCAGCCAGAATCATCTCCACAATTGCAGTTGCCACAGGATTTGCCGCAAAGAACTGCGGCAGCGGGAACCCCCACATAACAGCACCCATTGTAATATACATCAGGCCCATCAAAAGGACCACAGAAACGGCAAGCCTCCCCGCACCACTCTCATTATCTTTATTTGCCTTCTTCTCTGATTGCTCCTTCTTCCTTCCGGCTCCCTCTGCCACCGACGCCCCATACCCTGCCTTCTCAACCGCCCCTATCACCACCTGAGGCTCCACATCCCCCTCCACAACCATTGAATTAGCCAGCAGATTCACACTGCATCCCTTAACCCCCTCCACTCCCGAAACCGCCTTCTCCACCCTTGTGCTGCACGCCGCACAACTCATTCCAGTAACATTATATCTCGTTGTCATACCTCTCATAATTTCATAACAAAGATAACCATATTTTCTGACGTTGACATTATTTACAATTTGTTGTAAATCTGTTATTTATAAAATTTAATTTACTATCTTTGTATATAACTGAATTTGTAACCATTTGTTAATCTGCTGATTGGAAATAATGTCAACGTTACAAAAAATATACAGGATGCCATTCAAGGAGGTCATTACTTTTGGCAGTGTCTGTGCTTTTATATTATCTCTGTCTACCTTGGCATTGGCAATTTATCTTACATTATTTGCTTTGGCTCATACTCACAATATTTTCATTACTCCTTGGTGGGCACATCTTCTTGTTATTACATCCATATTGGAATTATGGTTGTTCGGGGTTACTTACTTCACGACTTTCTGTTATCTGATTCTGTATGATGACAAAATGGTAATCAAGAACATATTCTTTCCTTTCTACTCCAAGAAAATATATTTCCGTGACCTTCAGAACAAGAAGATTGTAAGGGTTTTCACTCATAATTATGCAGTAAGATCCCCTTATTCAACACGTATGATTACACTCTATAAAAAAGGGAAGAAATGGCCTGAGAAAGGTACTTATTATTATCTTAAGCTTGTATATAAATCAGATCTGGTAGAGATTGCCTCCTTTTTGAAGGAGAAAGGCATTGATGTGGTTGTTTCCAACAAGACATCAGTTCACAGCAGTATTTTGGATAAATCAGGTATTGATTAACTTTGCAGCAATATAACAAACTCTATTTCATCCCTACTCTGGCCGCAAAATGGACATTTTAGCCGTAAGTAACAATAATTGAATCAAATGTACAGAATAAATATAGTTGGTGCCGGAAATGTGGCATACAGGATGGCCCTGTTTCTCCAGGGGGCAGGTCATAGTGTAGAATGTGTCTACGCAAGGGACATTGAAAAGGCCGATAAGGTTGTAAGGGCGCTCAAGCGTACCAGAAGCAATGCAATTGCCACAACTGATATCAGCACACTCCCCCAAACAGACATTACAATTATTGCCGTAAGTGACAATGCCATTGCCAGTATTGCGTCACAATTGCCCCACAAAAGTGCATTTACCGTACATACCAGCGGGGCAACCCCTATGTCTGTCCTGCAGGAGGCGGGCCTTCAAAACACAGGCGTTTTTTACCCGCTTATGACACTCAGCATGAACAAGGACCTGGATGTGGGCCTTGTGCCGTTCCTTATTGAAGCAAGTGCCCTTGAAGGTATTGAAATTCTCAGGAACATTACCACCTCCATCAAAGCCGAATATAAGGTTTGTGATTCAACCAAACGCCTCCAGTTCCATACTGCTGCAATTTTCACAACCAACTTCCTCAATTATTCACTCTCCCTGGCATATGACATTGCCAGCCCCGATTTTACCCTCCTTCTCCCAAGTGCCATTGAAAGCATACGGAAAGCCTTCCTGAATACCCCTGCCGTATCCCAGACAGGCCCGGCCAGAAGAGGTGATACCAATACAATTGATAAACATAAAAAAATCCTGTCTGAAGAGAAATTCAGGGAGCACCTTCAGGTGTATGAATTCCTTACAGACAAGATTTTAAAAAAGTATAATCCCGACAAATAGTTTAGATCAGCCCGTTTGATCCAAGCAGGATAAGCATCAGGTATCCCAGTACAATACCTATGATGCCAACCCATATGCCAACCTTCATCATATCCTTCTGCTGGATGAAACCGGTTGAATGTGCAAGGGCATTAGGTGGAGTACTGATAGGGAGTATCATAGCCATTGATGAACCTATTGCCACACCAATCAGCATTACTGCAACTCCGCCAAACGGCTCAAGCTGCCCGCCCATTGCAGTACCTACGGTGCCAAGGATAGGGACAAGCAATGCCGCACTTGCAGTATTTGAAATGAAGTTAGACATTGCGTAGCACAACAAGCCGCCACCAATAAGAACTGCCATTACTGGCCAGGTGTCAAATGGAATTGAAGAGATGAGATGTTTGGCAAGTCCGGTCTCGTTAAGTGCAACTCCCAATGCAAAACCGCCTGCAACCATCCACAGTACAGACCAGTTGATCTCCTCAAGATCCCTTCTTCCTATAACACCAATTGCGCAGAATACACCAATTGGGAGCATTGCAACAACATTGGAATTCACACCAGTATATTTGTCGGTAATCCACAGCAGCACTGTAAGGGCAAATGTAATGTACACAACAATTGAACGCCAGTCTTTCTTAGCCTCGCCCTCTATTTTAAGTTCTATCCTCTTCTGTTTGAAAGGGAAAAGTTTCATAAGAAGCAGCCAGCCCAGGAACAATACTACAATTGTAAACGGAAGCATGAACATCATCCATTCACCGAATCCCATATTCAGGTTCAACCCTGCAGGGTCATTGAGGTATTTCAATGCAATTGCATTTGGAGGGGTTCCTATTGGGGTTCCCAAACCGCCCACATTTGCTGCAACAGGGATAGCCATTGCCAGGGCTATCTTTCCTTTACCGTCTGCAGGAAGAGCCTTGAGCACCGGTGCAAGGAATGTAAGCATCATTGCCGCAGTTGCAGTATTGCTGAGGAACATTGAGAACAGGCCAGTTACCACTATGAAACCCAGCAGTACAAAGTTTGAATTGGTTCCGAAAGGTTTGAGAAGTATCCTTGCAAGGGCACCGTCCATACCGGTTTTTGTTGCTGCAATTGCCAGGATGAAACCGCCAAGGAAGAGCATTATTATAGGGTCTGCATAACAGTTCAGCAAAGAGTTGTATTTGATTAGCGTTCCAAGCTGTTCAGCTTCATATCCCTCCCTGAACAGCCACAGCGCACTGTCTGAGCAGGTGAAAAGAAGCAGTACAATTACCATTGTGGAGGTAACCCAGGCAGAAACTCCTTCCAGTATCCACATTAGGGTTGCAAACACAAATACTGCAATGACCCTCTTTTCGATGATTGTAAGCCCCTCTATACCAAAAGCTGATACCGGCATAAGGAGTATTGCAAGTGAAACAATGATGGGAACGGCAAGCCGTATAAGCGTAGAAGAAACGCTTTTTTTGTATTTAGGGTCCTTTTTCCTGTTCTGGTATTTCTCAACCAGCTGGTAACCCAAGAATGATTTGAACATAGTGTTAGGTTAATTATATATATTACAAATATATCATTAATTCGTTAATTGCCAAATATTAAGAGAAAGTTTACAAGCCAATTGCATTAAAATCCACATTGCGGAAGGGAACATTTGATGTATCTTTGTGGAAAATACAATTACAATGAGCAACTATAAGACAAAACTAAAGGAGATAAAAGGATTTGCATTTGATGTGGACGGTGTATTTACAGACGGACAGGTGCTTGTGATGCCGGATGGTGATATGCTCAGAAGCCACAATGCCAAGGATGGTTTCGGTCTCAGATGGGCCATCCTCAGAAAATATCCTGTTGGCATAATTACAGGTGCCTACTCCGAATCTGTAAGAAAGAGATTTGAAGGTATAGGAGTTGAGCCTGAAAACATTTATTTGAAATCAAGGGACAAACTTCCTGATTTCCATAACTTCTGCAAAAAGAACGGCATAACTCCCAAAGAGGTTGTTTTTGTAGGCGATGACGTTCCCGATATTCCGCTGTTGAAAGCCTGCGGACTTGCAGTATGTCCTTCAGATGCTGTTCAGGAAGTTAAAGATGTATGTGATTATGTTTCCTTGTATCCAGGCGGAAGAGGATGTGTGAGGGATATAATTGAACAGGTCCTTAAGATTCAGGGTAAATGGGAATTTGATGCTGAATTGTATGAGGGCACTTATGGTAATGGCAAGTCCAAAAAGGATCAGGAAAAATGACAATTGGCGGTATATTGTCGGGAAGAAGAATCATTCTTGGGTCTGCCTCTCCCCGCAGGAGGGAACTCCTTGCAGGACTTGGGGTGGATTTTGCTGTAGATACAGGCAATACATTTGAAGAGATTGCCCCTGAAGGGCTTCCATACAGCGATTACCCTGAATTTATGGCAAAAGGGAAATCATACGGTTTCCACAGGGAATTGCAGGATGATGAGATTCTCATTACTGCAGACACAATGGTCCTTTGCAGTGATGAAATTATGGGGAAGCCTGCAGACAGGGATGATGCCATAAGGATGATCCGCAAATTGTGCAATAATACCCATTCGGTACTCACAGGTGTATGTATCCGCAGCCTTGAGAAGGAGATGTGTTTTACCGCTTCTACAGAGGTCACTTTCGGAGACCTTTCAGATGAGGAGATTGAGTATTATATAGATACATACAAGCCATATGACAAGGCAGGTTCATACGGGGTTCAGGAGTGGATAGGTTATGCGGGTATAAAACGTATAGAGGGGTCGTTCTTTAATGTTGTAGGACTTCCGGTACATTTGCTTTACACAAACTTGAAAGAGTTTCTCAAATAGAAAAGGCTGCCCTACGGCAGCCTTATTTTGTCTCCCTCATTTATTGCGGCATTGTTGTCTATCATCTCCCTGAGCACCTGCAGGTAGAGTTTGTACTCATCTCCAGCAATGGTCTCAATCTGTGATATGCCCATTGTCCCGTTCTCCTGCAGCAACCTTACAATATGTGCCTCCACACTCCTTTTCCTCAGACCGATATTTGAATTGTTGCGGTTCCTTATACACACATCACATATTCCGCAGTCATTTTCAGTCTCTTGTCCAAAATAATCAATCAACTGGCGGCTGCGGCATATCTCATCCTCCTTTACGTATGAAATCATACTCTCAATCCTCTTCTGGAACAGCCCTTTCCTCTCTTCATACCTTTTGGGTGAAATGTACAGATTTGATTCAAGCAGTCTCTCGTTGTTCATTATTATAAGCGGTGTACGTACCCTTGGGATATATTTTATAATACGGAGTTTAGAGAGCTGTTTAAGTTTCTCCTTTACACCAACCGGTGAATCCGTTGTAACCCTGGCAATATACTCCTCATCTATTGATGTGAGCCTTGAGAAGAGTGCTGTATAAATCCTCAGAATGGATTTGATGAACTTGTCAAGTTCCGGATTGTCTATCTGCACCCTGTAGAGTTCATCCCTCCCCACAATGAACATTATCTTTGAAGGGTTGTCCATCTCGTCCGTAAGTTCCCAGTACCCCTCCTGCTCTATATATTTGGTTGCGTAATATGCAGAAACGGAATTCAATGAGAATTTCTTGGAGAACTCCACCAGATTGAACTTGTTCACACTCTCCCTTCCGTCTTCATACGGTATGTTCAAATAAATGAAGACTTTCTGGTATATATCCTTTATGTATTCAAGGTCGGGAAATGAAACTGTATGTATCTGTCTCAGTCTCTGTATGTCCGTACTGTTCCACAGAAGTGTTGCATATGCCCTCTCCCCGTCCCTTCCGGCACGTCCTGCCTCCTGGAAATATGCTTCAAGGCTGTCGGGAAGATCATAGTGGACAACAAACCTTACATCCGGCTTGTCTATTCCCATTCCAAAGGCATTTGTTGCCACAATCACTCTGGTTTCATCATTTTTCCAGGCATCCTGTTTTGCCTCCCTCAGTTCTTTACCCAGTCCTGCGTGGTAAAAGTCTGAAGTTATGCCATTTTGGCGCAAAAATGATGAGATCTCCTCGCATCTTTTCCTCTCCCTTACATACACAATGCCTGTCCCCGGAACCCCGTTGCAGATTTTAAGCAGATTCCCGAACTTGTCATCCACGTTACGTACCACGTAAGAGAGGTTTTTTCTTTCGAATCCCGACGAAATCACATTGGGAGCCTGGAAATCCAGACACCGCATAATGTCATCCGCCACTGACTTTGTGGCAGTTGCGGTAAGGGCAATTACCGGCACATCCCCTATCAGTTTCTTTATCTCCTTTATTTCAAGATATGCGGGGCGGAAATCATACCCCCATTGGGAAATGCAGTGGGCTTCGTCCACCACAAGGAAATTTATCTCCATCCTCTTTACCCGCTCTTTGAAAAGCGGTGTATGGAGCCTTTCCGGAGAGACATACAGGAACTTGAAATCCCCATATATTGCGTTGTCCAATGTGATGTCTATCTTGCTGTAAGGCATTCCGGAATAGATTGCCAATGCTTTGATCCCCTTGCTGTTGAGATTCTGTACCTGGTCTTTCATAAGGGCAATCAGCGGCGAAACCACAAGACACAATCCCTCGCGGGCCATTGCAGGTACCTGGAAACATACCGATTTTCCACCGCCCGTAGGCATAAGTGCAAGTGTATCCTTCCCCTCCAGGGCAGAATTTATTATCTCCTCCTGCATTGGCCTGAACCCGTCATAGCCCCAATATTTCTTCAAAATCCCTGCAATCATATTCCCGATATTTATATATGCAAATGTAGCAATTTTTCTGGCAAAGAATTTGATGTCATACGAGGCATCAGATAAAGCTATTTTGGCTATATTTGCAACCCAATTATTAATGTGGTGGACCTCGGGTCTGTTTATTCCATTGATTTTTGGAAATAGAAGTAAAGTATTATAAACCTTTTATAAATTATAGAATTATATGTCACAGATTGATTTGAGCAAGTACGGTATTACCGGCGTTAAAGAAGTGCTTTACAACCCTTCTTATGATGTTCTTTATGCAGAGGAGACCAAACCTGGTCTTGAGGGATTTGAGGTAGGTCAGGTAACTGAGTTGGGCGCAGTAAATGTAATGACTGGCGTATACACAGGCCGCTCACCTAAAGATAAGTTCTTTGTAATGGACGAGACTTCAAAAGACACCATCTGGTGGACTTCTGAGGAGTACAAAAACGATAACAAACCTGTTACAAAAGAGACTTGGGCAGAGCTTAAGAACATTGCACAGAAAGAGCTTTCAAACAAGAGGCTTTATGTAATGGATACTTTCTGTGGTGCAAACGAGAACACCAGAATAAAGGTGCGTTTCATTATGGAGGTAGCTTGGCAGGCACACTTTGTTAAAAATATGTTCATCCGTCCTACTGAGGAGGAGCTTGCAAACTATGGTGAGCCTGATTTCGTAGTTCTTACAGCTTCAAAAGCTAAAGTTGAGAACTACAAGGAACTTGGCCTCAATTCAGAGACTGCAGTTGTATTCAACCTTACAGAGAAAATGCAGGTTATCATCAATACCTGGTATGGTGGTGAGATGAAGAAAGGTATGTTCTCATATATGAACTATCTTCTTCCACTTAAGGGCATTGCTTCTATGCACTGTTCAGCAAACACCAACAAAGACGGTGAGACAGCAATCTTCTTCGGTCTTTCAGGTACTGGCAAGACTACCCTTTCAACTGATCCAAAACGTGAGTTGATCGGTGACGATGAGCACGGTTGGGATGATGACGGTATCTTCAACTTTGAGGGTGGCTGCTACGCTAAAGTTATCAACTTGAGCAAAGAGGCTGAGCCTGATATTTACAACGCTATCAAGAGGGATGCACTTTTGGAGAACGTTACAGTTGATGCAAACGGCAAGATTGACTTCTCAGACAAGAGCGTAACTGAGAATACCCGCGTTTCTTACCCTATCTACCACATCAACAACATCGTTAAACCAGTTTCTAAAGCACCTGCTGCAAAGAAAGTTATCTTCCTGTCAGCTGATGCATTCGGTGTGCTTCCTCCAGTATCTATCCTTACTCCAGAGCAGACCAAATACTACTTCTTGTCTGGTTTCACCGCTAAATTGGCTGGTACAGAGCGTGGTATCACCGAGCCAACCCCTACTTTCTCGGCTTGTTTCGGTGCTGCATTCCTTTCACTTCACCCAACCAAATACGGTGAGGAACTTGTTAAGAGAATGGAGCAGTCTGGTGCAACCGCTTACCTTGTAAATACAGGATGGAACGGTACAGGAAAACGTATCTCAATTAAAGATACCCGTGGAATCATTGATGCTATCCTTGACGGTTCTATTGACAAGGCAGAGACCAAAGAGATTCCATTCTTCGGTTTCAAAGTTCCTACTGCTCTTCCAGGCGTAGACTCTGGCATCCTTGATCCAAGAGACACTTACGCAGAGGCTGCACAGTGGGAGGAGAAAGCAAAAGACCTTGCAGGCAGATTCATCAAGAACTTCAACAAGTTCACTGGCAACGAGGCAGGTAAAGCATTGGTTGCAGCTGGTCCACAGCTATAATCAATTCTTTCACGGCTATAAAAATTAAACCGGGGCGTTTGTAGCGCTCCGGTTTTTTATATTTTGTGCAGAAAAGCAGTAATTTCTGCACAAACTTCAATATCAAACACAACTTTGTGCAGATATAAGGATGAATCTGCACAAACAGATTGGGACATTACGGTATAAGTTTGAAGTTTTCCCTTGCATATTTGGTTGGTCTGTTGTCAAAATGCCACCACTCTTCATCTATTGTAAGGAATCCGCTCTCTGTCATAACTTTTCTCAGAAGAAGCCTGTTCTCAAGTTCCTTTTTGGTAATTACCCCTTCATCAATCAATTGCTGTTCAATGTTGGTACGGCTGTGGTCGGCAAAGCAGTCATACTCTGCCCCCATTGGAATAGGATGACCTGTGCAATCTATTATTGTAACGTCAACAGCATTTCCAAAGTTGTGGTTTCCGCCCCCTCTGGCAGGATTTGCAACAAAGTCCTCCATATCTGTCCCTTCTACACTGTTCCACATATCCTGCTGTATGCTTACCGGACGTGCTGCATCATATACTATAAGATTAAGGTCGGGACGGATGCTCTTCAACAGTTTGTTTGCCTTTACAAGTTTTTCAGCAGTCTCAGGGAGCATGAATGCTTTCTTCACATCTTTATATAGCACTTTACCCATAAAGTTGTACGGTTTAGCGTAAATCAGGTCAACTGCAAGAGTTGAATCAAGGTCGTGGATATCTACGAGTCCCATTGCCCGCATTTCAGCCTCTTTAGGAGAGTCGGCCTGAGTGTCTGCAGGATTCGACAAATTTTGGCAGCAGGAGTAAAAAATAATAGAAAATGTTAGGAGATATAAAATTTTTTTCATAATTTTGAATTATTAAAATATAATATAATTTCTATTCTGAATTATATTGTAAATTTAAACATAAATAATGATAAATTGTTGGATTAAATAAAAACGTCATGAAAAAAGTAAATTTCAAAAAACATCCTGTAAACCTTTCAGGTACACTTCCAGAGGTTGGAAAACCTGCACCTATATTCAATCTTGTAAAATCTGATCTTGCAACATTGTCACTTGAAGACCTTAAAGGCAAAACACTAGTACTCAACATCTTTCCGAGTCTTGACACCGGCGTGTGCGCAACAAGTGTGCGTAAATTCAACCAGTTGGCTTCCAATATGAAAGATACACTGGTTCTGGCAATTTCTAAGGACCTCCCTTTTGCCCATTCACGTTTCTGCACAACTGAAGGAATTGAGAATGTAATACCGCTTTCAGATTTCAGAGCAACATCTTTCTCTACAGATTACGGTCTTCTGATGGGAGACGGCCCGCTACAGGGACTTCTTGCAAGAGCCGTAATTGTAATAGACCCGGAACTCATTGTAAGATATGTACAACTTGTTCCTGAAATCACTCAGGAACCTGACTACGACGAAGTATTGAGACATCTATAAAGTTGTTGAGAAGATAATTTTAAATATAGGGACAGCGTCGTCCCTATATTTAAAAATTATCTTAAATTTAATTGCCTAACTTTGCCTGAAAGACTATTTAAATGCAATTCATATTAGATGAGAAATCCTCCCTTATTCTTGAAGGAGGAGGAATGAGAGGAGTATTCACCTGCGGAATTCTGGATAACTTTATGGAAAGAGGAATAAAATTCCCTTTCTCCATTGGTGTAAGTGCAGGTGCATGCAACGGCCTCTCATATATGTCAGGACAAAAAGGAAGGGCAAAATACAGCAATATAGACCTGTTGGACAAATACCATTACGTAGGCCTCAAGTATCTCTTCACACAGAGGAACATAATGGACTTTGACCTTTTGTTCAACAAATTCCCCAATGAAATAATCCCATACGATTATAAGAAATACGCCACTGTAAAAGAGCGGTTTGTAATGGTAACTACCAACTGCAATACAGGCAAGGCAAATTATTTTGAAGAGAAGGATTCTCCGGAGAGAATCATAGAGATAGTACGTGCATCAAGCAGCCTCCCTTATGTATGCCCAATTGCATATGTAGACGGAATCCCTATGCTCGACGGCGGCATTGCAGATTCAATCCCCGTAATGTACGCCAGAAACCAAGGGTTCACCAACAATCTGGTTGTCCTTACCAGAAACAAAGGGTATAGGAAAGAAGCGGATGTCAAAAAATCTCTGGCAGCAAAATTGCTTTACAGAAAATACCCTGAACTGCAGGAGGCTCTATCAATGCGCAATACAATTTACAACAAGACCCTGGATTTTATAGAGGAAAAGGAGGAGAAAGGGGAAATCCTTGTACTGAGGCCCCAGAGGCCACTTGAGGTAGACAGAGTGGAGAAAAATACCGAAAAACTCACTGCATTGTACCGTGAAGGTTATGAGATTGCCTCAAGGATTGAATTTTTTCTTCCCGACGGTAGAAAAATTCACATGGAATAGTTAAATTTGTAGAGATTATAAACAGAATATAAAAACACAAAGATATGCTTACGCAAATTATAAACGGAAAGATCCACACGCCACAAGGATGGCTTAAAAACGGATCGGTAATTATAAGTGACAACAAGATACTTGAGGTATCCAATTGCGACCTTGCTGTAGTAGGTGCAAAAATTGTTGATGCCAGAGGAATGTATATTGTACCGGGAGGAGTTGAGATCCACGTGCACGGTGGTGGCGGCAGGGATTTTATGGAAGGTTCAGAGGATGCTTTCAGAACTGCTGTGGCTGCCCATATGCAGCACGGTACAACCAGTATCTTCCCTACCCTCTCTTCATCAAGCATCCCAATGATAAAGGCTGCTGCAGAAACCACTGAGAAATTGATGGCAGAGAAGGACAGCCCTATTTTGGGTCTCCACCTGGAGGGACATTACTTCAATATGAAGATGGCTGGAGGTCAGATTCCTGAATACATAAAGAATCCTGATCCAAACGAATATATTCCTCTGCTTGAGGAGACAAACTGTATCAAGAGATGGGATGCTTCTCCTGAACTTCCAGGTGCACTCCAGTTCGGAAAATATGTCTCTTCCAAAGGTATCCTTGTTTCAGTGGCACACACCCAGGCTGAGTTTGAGGATATAAGGGCCGGTTTTGAAGCTGGCTACACCCACGCAACACACTTCTATAATGCAATGCCTGGCTTCCACAAAAAGAATGAGTACAAATATGAAGGTACAGTAGAGTCAATCTACCTTATGGATGATATGACAGTAGAGGCTATAGCGGATGGTATTCACGTTCCTCCTACAATCTTGAGGCTCATCTACAAAGTTAAAGGTGTTGAGAAGACAGCCCTCATTACTGATGCACTTGCCTGCGCAGCCAGCGACAGCAAGACTGCTTTTGACCCAAGGGTAATTATAGAGGACGGAGTATGCAAACTGGCTGACAGATCTGCACTTGCCGGAAGTATTGCAACTATGGACCGCCTTATCCAGACTATGACGCTTAAGGCTGAGGTCCCTTTGTTTGACGTAATAAGGATGATTTCAGAAACTCCATCAAAGATTATGGGCGTATACGACAGAAAAGGTTCATTGGAGAGGGGAAAAGATGCCGATATACTTCTTCTCGACAATCATCTTGAAGTACGTGGCGTATGGGCAATGGGTAAAATGGTTAAAAATTTTGAGTAGTATATGCTTACACAAATTATAAACGGCAAAATTTTCACTCCAAACGGTTGGTTGGAAGGAGGCTCAATAATATTGAGCGATTCAAAGATTCTGGAGATTGCCAACAGTGACCTTCCAAGGGTTGGTGCGACCATTGTAGATGTAAAAGGAGATTACATTCTTCCGGGATTCGTTGCCATGAACATCCACGGCGGTGGAGGCAAAGCATTCAAAGAGGGAACACGTGAAGCGTTTGACATTGCAACAGATGCCCATCTGAAACATGGTGCAACCACCATTTTCCCTACAATCTATACAGCCAAGACTGAGAAGATCTACAACTCAGCAAAGGTTTGTGAAGAGATAATGAAAGAGGGCGGTTCACCTGTTAAGGGAATTCACGTTGCAGGACCATACTTCAACCCCAATATGGTGAAAAGTTTTCCTGGTGCAAAAGATCCCGACAAAGAAGAGTATACCAAGATTCTTTCTGAGACAAACTGCATAAAGAGATGGGACTTGTCACCTGAATTGCCTGGTGCATATGAGATGGCTAAAATCCTCAAATGGAAGAATATTGTGGCTGCAATCACCCATACTCAGGCTGAGTTTGAAATTGTAAAAGAGGCTTATGACGCCGGTTTCACCCACGTATCACAACTCTACAATGCAATGCCCGGATTCCATAAACGTGGAGAGTACAAATATGAAGGTACTGTAGAGAGCGTTTTCCTCCTGGATGATATGGGAGTTGAAATTACTGCAGACGGAAGACACCTTCCTGCTACAATCCTCAGACTTGTGTACAAGCTCAAGGGCGTTGAACACACCAGTCTGGTTACAAATGCCCTCAAATATGCCGCATATGACGGGGATGTGGAGGCAGATTCAGACTTCATCATTGAGGACGGAGTATGCAAACTCAAAGACCACTCATCCCTTGCCGGCAGCATTGCAACAATGGACAAAGTTGTTAAAGTTGCAACAGATGCAGGAATTCCTTTTGAGGATGTAATAAGGATGGCTACTGAAACTCCTGCAAAAGTGATGAACTGCTTTGACCGTGTAGGCTCATTGGAAGAGGGCAAGGATGCAGACATTGTCCTTATGAACAAGGATCTTGAAATTACAGGAGTCTGGAGCCAGGGCAAGAAATATGTTTAGACTTCTGTTGATACATATTGTGGGTATCCTGGTTTTTACAGGTTGTGTATCGCCGCTTGAAAAATCGGTTATGGTGCCCCTTGAATCAAAAGAACTTGATAAAGTTGCCGGGGAAGACATCTCTTTCCTGGCAACTTATTCTATTGTGCAGGACAAATGGAACAGGATGGATTCGTCTGCAGATTCTGCAAGATGGGCTCCGCTTTCATATGCCAGGCTGCACTCATTCATAAAAACTACAGAGAGTGCGCAACTCAACTCTCCCCTCTTTACAAAATTGCGTGCAGAATGGGAAGAGATGAACAATTCCAACAATGCATTAGCGGATTCTCTCATCATAAAGTGGAAAAGTTATCTGGAGGAAAACTCCCCAGACTCTCTGGTATCCGTTTCCCTGGAAAATATTGAATTTGAAAAGATAAGGAACATAAAAAAGGAGATTGACACCCTTGTAAAAGTACAGCTCAAACTAAGGAGTGCCGGAATTAGGATTGATTCGGTCAAACTCTCTTATGCCTTCAATCAGGAATTTGCTTTAGATTCTCTTGCTTCCGATACATTGGGACAACCTATACAGACCAATTGGCTTTTTCTGCAGAAAAGATTCACAGACAGCATTTCTGTAAAAGTGTACCCTGTACTTCCGCAACAGATGAAAAATCTGCTTATAAACAAGGATTCATCTGCAATGTTCCGTTATGCGCTGCAGTCGGTATATTCAGATGGCATCGTCTACAATATGGATACACTCCAGAGCAAAGTTCCGGAACCTGTACTTGCATTCATACTCGCCGAAAAGGAGACAGACTCACCGGTGTTTGATTCTACCATATACAGGGAGAGGATAATAAAGGAACTTGTCAACCCCAACTATATATCCCAAGGTGCATATCTGAGACTGAATGCCCAGGAGTACTACAGACAGATAGATTCACTTGCATTCAGTTATCTCAATTACAAGGGTGGCTGGTAAACAGTACATTCTGTAACTACAACATCAAGCGGTCTGTCAAACTCCTCACAAGGAATACTGGGGACTATCTGGAAGTTGAACCCCAAACCTATCATCCTGCATTTCAAATTTGGGATAAGGCGGTCATAGAATCCCTTTCCCCTGCCCAGCCTGTTGCACTCAGCATCAAATGCAACTCCTGGAACAATGGCAAGGTCCACTTCAGATGGGGATGCACATTCATTTCCTTGCGGTTCCTCTATATTGCAATACCCCTTTTCCATATTTCCGGGAACATACTCCTTCAGGATAAGGTTGTCACCCTCCACTACAGGGAGGAGAATCTTCTTCCCCCCTTCCCTCCTGGAACTCAGTCTCCTCAGGAGGAACTCAGTGTCAACTTCATCGGGAAGAGAGGCATAAAGGAGTATTGTGCCTGCATTGGAAACCTCTTCCATAGCAAGGACCTTCTCCCCTATTGCCTGGGAGAGGGAAATTTTCTCTTCTGCTGAAAGTAATCCCTTCCTGGTGCGGATCTCTTTGCGGATTTCCTTTTTCTGCTCCTTTAAATCCATAAATTGAACGTTTATCCAAGGAAAGAGTAGATGAACGGCCTTATACCAGCCATAAAGAACTCTACGGCAATCACCATTATTATAAGTCCCATAATCCTGAGCATTACATTTATGCCGGTTTCTCCAAGATAACGTACAATCTTGGTTGAAAATGCAAAAATGATGTAGCAGAAAACAAGAACAACTATTACAGCCGAAACAAAAGCCACTTTGTGTGCAATTGTCATTGCATCCTCCATAAGGACTATGGCATTTGTAATTGCACCAGGGCCGCAGAGCATAGGTATTGCCAACGGGGTAATTGCTATATCTTTTGCAGCCTTGTGCACTTCATCTTTTCCTCCTTTGATTGGAGAGAGCCTTGCATTCAGCATATCAAAACCTATTACAAAGAAAATTGCACCACCCACTATTCTGAAACTGTCTACAGATATGCCGAAGAACTTGAACAGGAACTGTCCCGAAAACGCAAATCCGCATAAAATGAGGAATGCTGCAAAAATGGCCCTGCGTGCAATTTCCAGTTTCTGCTTCTCTGTAAGTTCAGATGTGAGCCCAAGAAAAACCGGCAGAATGCTTATAGGGTTTACCAATGTAAAGAACGAAGTGAATACCAACAGGGCATAAGGCAAAACAGAGTCAAGTTCCATATCCGGGGATTTGTTTAAATGATGAACAATATATATAATATCAACGCAAAATAATTGCGCTATAAAGATAGTAATTATTATATTTGTATAGAAATAAAATTTTTCATATGGGCAACTCTTCAAACGCTTTGCTCAGGCACAGGACAATTGATGCTTGTCTGAGGGACACTAAAAACAAATATACATTGCTCGACCTCATAAATGCTTGTTCCCAGGCTATAAAGTTGAAGAATGGCAACAAAAGCGGTTCCAGGAACAAGGTATCTGTAAGATCACTCCAGTTGGACCTTCAGATTATGCGCAGCAAAACCAAAGGATATGGCGCACCTATAGTTGTGTATGAGCACAAGTATTACAAGTACAAAGACCCTAACTTCTCAATCCAGCACGCAAAGGTAGGAAAGGAGAATCTCCTCTCAATTGCAGAGATGGTGGATACCCTCAAGCATTATACCTCATTTGAAGAACTTTCCAATTTGCGCAACATTACAGAGGTGCTGGAGGAAGAGATAAATGCAAAGATGCAGAAAAGGAGCAGTGTGGTTTCATATGAAGAGAAACGCAACCCTCTTGGCCTGGAGTATTTTGACACACTCCACGATGCCATAATAAACCGTAAGGCTCTTTGCATTGGATATTATTCATCCCGTTCCAACAATATAATGAGCATCATCTTCTACCCTTTCTACCTTAAGGAATACAAGGGAAGATGGTATGCACTCGGCTACAAGGACGGCCTGCAGGGAGTATACAAATTGCCTTTGGACAGGATAAGGGACTATTCATACTCAATCCTCCCCTTCCCCGACGAGTATACCTTCAATCCCGACGAATATTTCAGGGATATAATAGGTGTAACCCGCCTCACAGGAGAGCCAAAAGAGATAAGATTCCTTGTAAAGAACAAGTTGGCCCCTTTCTTTAAGATTAATCCTATCCACCACAGCCAGAAAATAGCATACAGGCACGAGAACGGAGATTATGAATTTACAGTGAACATAATCCCCAACAGGGAGTTCTATAATCTGATATTCGACTGGCAGCCCAACATCCAGATAATTTCTCCTCGTGAAGTGGGCATTTCTGCCAATGAAAGGGTAACGGAAATTGCAGACCAGTTGCCGGATTATTCACTTCCAAAACCAAAGGAAGAGACACAGGATGAAAACTCCTGGGACAACGGAATAAATCTTTTTTCAAACTTATAGCATAATGAATTCAAATACCAGAACCATCATCAATCTGAATACCTGGGATAGAGCAAAAAGCTACGAGTTTTATAAAAACTTCATAAATCCACAGGTAAGCATAACGGCAGAAGTGGAGTGCACGGCTGCATTCAACGACTGCAAGGAGAACAACACATCATTCTTCCGAAAATATGTATATGCCATCCTCCGTTCAGTAAACGAGATAAAAGAACTCAAATACAGGATTGAGAAGGTGGATGGTGAAGAGAGGGTTGTATTATATGATAAAATCTCTGTACTTGCCCCTGTAAAGGTTGGAAAGAACGGCGAATTTACCACTATAAAGGTCCCTTACCACCTTACATTTGAAAAGTTCAACAAGGTTATGGATGAGATTGTAACTGCAATTGATCCAGATGATCCTGAACCTTATTTTGTTGAAGAGGACCAGGAGAGGCGCGGATTTTCCGATATGGTTGTAATAAGCGCACTTCCAGACCTGCACTTCACATCTGTTACAGCAACACAATCGTGCAGTTTCGGTTCCCGTAAGCCTCTTATCAATGTGGGTAAGGCAATAATGAAGGAGGGAAAAATGATGATGCCTGTGGCAATTTCATTCCACCACGGCCTTTGCGACGGCTACCATATAAGCAAATTCTTTGCACTTATTGAGAATTACCTGAGAGAATTATAGACTATGGACCAGCCCAAGATAGAGAGGATGCTTCGTCTTATGATGATGCTCACCGCAAACAACAGGTATACCATTGAGGAGTTGTCGGACAAACTTCAGACATCTCCCCGCACCATTTACCGCTATATAGACACCTTCAAGGAGGCGGGCTTTGTTGTTTCCAAACAAGGGAATCATTTCAGGCTGGACAAGAAATCGCGTTATTTCAAGGATATCTCACAACTTGTACACTTCACAGAAGAGGAGGCATATATCCTCAATTCTGCCATTGAGAGTATAGATCCAACCAATGTGATAAAGCAGAACCTGAAAGCCAAACTTGCATCTGTATATGATTTCAGGATGCTTGCAGAGTGTGTTGTAAAGGGTGAGAATGCCCGCAATGTGAACTCAATCATTGAGGCAATAGAGGAGAAAAGGCAGATTGTACTTAAGGATTACACTTCTGCACACAGCAAGAAAGTGTCTGACAGGCTTGTGGAACCTCTTTCATTTACCACAAATTATATACAGGTTTGGGCTTATGAAGTATCATCGGGAAAAAACAAGTTGTTCAAGGTTTCAAGGATAGGCTCCGTTGAGATTCTTGAAAAGCCTTGGGAATTTGAAAATGAACACAAGGAGGGGCTTATGGACCTCTTCAGGATAAATAGTTTTGAGCAGATTCCCATAAAACTGAAACTCGGGCTCCGTGCCGCTTCCCTCCTTGTAGAGGAGTACCCTCTTGGTGAGAAATTCCTCACACCTCTCCAGAATGACCCTTCCCATTTTATCCTGGATACCTGGGTGTGCGGCTATGAAGGAGTTGGAAGATTCATACTGGGTCTTCTGGATGACATTGAGATTCTGGAGGGTGATGGCCTTAAAGAGTTTTTGAAGGAGAGGATGCAGATGGCAAGATTCTGAATATAAAAAAGAGACCTTCCGGTCTCTTTTTCTTATCTGTATCCCCTGCGCTTGAACTCCTTCTTAAGTTTCTGCAGGTCATCGTCTGCCTTTATCTTGCAGATTATCCCTTTTACAAGGGTGTCAAGGTTCTTGCCGGGAGAATAGTCTGCCGGGCATACATAATCACATCTCTCCTGGCTGAGTATTTTCTTTGCAATCTCCCTCTTCTTTTCATTCTTGGGCTCATAAACTGCAATTGTATTTCCGCCCATTGATTTTATCAGTTTCATACAAGGGACATCGGTTTCGCCATCTCCAAAGTAAACCATATTGGCAAACGGAACCCTCTTTTTGGAATCTGGCATAGATTCATTGATCTTTACAGAATCCCTTATTGTAAAGATACCCTTGTTTATCTTGTAGAGGAACTGTGTTTTGTTGGTATAGTTCACTGCAGCGGCAGGCCACTGGGCATCCCCCTTCTCATCATAGTAGTATGAACTTGCAAAGATTGTCTTGAATTCATCAGCAATGGGAGTCCCTTCTATCATTTCCTTCATTCCCGACGAATTTATGTAGTGTTCCACAATCACACCGTGATCCATTCCAAAATCACTTATCCTGCGGAACCACTCCTTCACCCCCTGGAAAAGTTTCACATCTTCGCCATATTTCTTGAGGCTCTCCCTCTTGATTGGAATCCCCCTCTCTTTGGCCTTTTCCAGCATAAGGAGCATATATACAAGCACGTTGTCGGAATCCTGGTTCTGTGCCATTACGGCTGTCTGCCCCCAGAAATCCTCCTTCTTCTCCCCTACACTCTCTATAAATGAATACTCCTGCATATTGCCGGCTGCAAGAGTGCCGTCAAAATCATAGATAAGTGCCACTATAGGCAATTTTGTCCTGCTTCTCATCCTTGTCACACAGTTGTTTATTATTTACAAATTTAAGAAAACCATTGTACATTTGCAGCAAATCTGAAAAATAATCTCATATGTGGGTTTTCCTTGCATTTGTTTCTGCCTTCTTTCTGGGATTCTATGATATAGCAAAAAAGAAGTCCCTGAATGGGAATGCTGTACTTACGGTATTGTTCTTCAATACCATATTCGGGGCTCTCATATTCCTCCCCTTTACAATTGTATCTGCAGTTTCACCTGATACAGTACAGGGGAGCGTCTTCAATGCCTCATTGAGTGCATCTGAAGGAATTCTCCCGGCAATCTCTCCATTAAAGGCACATCTGCTTGTTGTACTCAAGACCTTCATTGTACTCAGTTCCTGGATAATGGGATATTATGCACTCAAGCACCTCCCAATTACCATTGCTGGTCCTGTAAATGCCATAAGGCCGGTGCTTGTACTTATGGGTGCTGTGCTCCTCTTTGGGGAGAGGCTCAATATGCTCCAATGGTGCGGTGTTGCAGTATCTTTGTTCTCCCTTTTCCTGCTGAGTCTGTCGGGAAGAAAAGAGGGGATAGACTTCAAGACAAACAAATGGGTTTTCATACTTTTTGGGGCGGTAATTATGGGGGCAGTGAGCGGCCTTTATGACAAATACATTATGAAGATGCTCCCTCCCCTTTTTGTGCAGAGCAGGTTCAATCTGTATCAGGTTGTGGTGATGGGTGGCATTCTCCTTTTGATGAACAGACATTCATCTGCAAAATTTGAGTGGAGATGGTGGATACCGCTAATCTCCATTTTCATCTCCATTGCTGATTTCGCATACTTCTATTCCCTCTCTTATGAAGATGCACTCATTGCTGTTATTTCTATGATAAGGAGGGGCAGTGTGATTGTATCATTTGCAGCCGGGGCTCTGCTGTTCAGGGAAAAGAATCTGAAGGCAAAGGCTTTGGACCTTGCCCTTATTCTGGTTGGATTGGCATTGCTCTGCTGGGGAAGTGTTATAGGGAATTAGTCTGTTTCCTGAATTTCCTCATATGATATAGCATCATTGAGGCAGAAACCACGCAGGAAATGAGGTCTGCAAGTGGCATGCTTGCCCATATGCCGTCAAGTCCAATGAATTTTGGAAGAATCAGCATCAGAGGAAGCAGGAAAATGAGTTGTCGTGTAAGGGAAAGGAAAATTGCAGTTCCGGCATACCCAATACTCCTGAAGAAATTTGATGTAACCATCTGGAATCCCACTATAGGGTAGAACATAAATGAAATCCTGAGCCCTTTTACAGCCTCTTCTATAAGTTCCGGATCTGATGTGAACATTCCAACCAACTGGTGCGGAATTATTTCTGCAATGATGAAGCCTGTTGTAGTAACGGCTATTGCACAGAATGCGGTGTGTTTAACTACATTCTCAAGCCTGCTGTAGAGTTTTGCCCCAAAGTTATAACTTGCTATTGGCTGCATTCCCTGGTTGAGCCCCATTACCACCATTATGAAGAGGAATGTGAGTTTGTTAACTATTCCATAAGCGGCAATGGCAAGGTCTCCTCCGTATTGTTTGAGCCCCTGGTTGAATACAATCACTATAAGGCAGGCTGTGGAGTTCATGAAGAAAGGGGACATACCCACTGAAAGGATTCTTTTTACAATTGTTTTCTGCAGACTGTAGCCACCCTTCTGGAAATGAACAACGTGGTTACGGTTGCACAATACATAAATTACCCACGCAAGTGAAATTCCCTGTGCTATTATGGTTGCAATTGCAGCCCCCTTTATACCCCACCAGTAGATGAACATAGGGTCTATTGCAGCATTTATGAGCACTGTGAGTATTGATGCATTCATTGCCTTACGCGGCAATCCTGTAGCCCTGAGCACAGCATTGAGGGCAAAATATGTATGTGAAATGATGTTTCCGTAAAGGATTACCTGCATATATTCCCGGGCGTGGGGAAGTGTGTTCTCACTTGCACCGAAGAAACGTAGTATAGGATCGAGGAATGCAAGAACCCCAACCATATAAAGGATCCCTATAATGAAATTCAGGGTAACCACATTGCCAAGAACCTTCTGTGCCATAGGGTAATTCTTCTGCCCAAGGTATATCCCTATATTGGCAGATGCACCCACAGCAATAAGGGAACTGAAGGCGGTGCCAAGGTTCATAAGTGGAAAAGTAAGTGCGAGTCCGGCAAGTGCATAACCTCCCGCAAACTGCCCTATGAATATGCTGTCTACAAGATTATACAACGAGGAGCAGCTCATTGCAATTATTGAAGGTACAGCATACTGCCTGAGCAGTCTGGAGATCTTCTCTTTTCCAAGTTCCAAAGGTATGCCGGCTTGCATTGCTATTTAATCCACCCTTTATCCTTAACTATCCCTTTGATTATATTTACACAACCCTCTATGCCCAGAAGTGAAGAATTCAGGCAAAGGTCATAAGATGAAGCAGCCCCCCATTTCTTGTAGGTGAAATAGTTGTAGTAACTTGCCCTCCTGTTGTCGCTTTTCTCCAGAAGTTCCAACATTTCTTCTCTGCTGTATTTTTCAGCATCCTTTATCTTGTTGTGTTCCAGTAGCCTCTCAACCCTGTCTTCCCCAGATGCAGTAATGAATACATTAAGGCAGTTCCCCCTATCACGCAGAATATAGTCTGCACAACGTCCCACAAAAATCGCAGGACCATCATTTGCAATCTCCACAATGCAGTTGCTCTGTATCCTGAACAGTTCTTCCCTGTTTATTCCCGACGAAGCACCGTATTCACTGTACAGCGAACCCATAATTCCGCTGAAGAAGCCAGATATGAACTTGGACCCCCTCCTTTCATCTATGTTTGCAAAAATCTCCTTGCACAAACCGCTCTCTCTTGCAGCAATATCCAACAGCTGCTTGTCATATTGCGGTATCCCCAGTTCTTCAGACAATCTCTTTGCAATCTCAAGGCCACCGGCCCCTTTCTCGCGTCCTATTGTAATGTAGAATCTAGTTTCCATATTGATCAGCAGTTTTGAATTTCATGATTTGTGAATATAACATAAAGAATGATACAATGCTTGAGAGTGCATCAGCTACGGGCATACTCATCCATATACCGTTGGTCTGGAAGAAATGAGGCAGAATGAGCAGACAAGGGAGGAGGAAGAGCAATTGCCTGGTAAGTGAGAGGAAAATGGCCTTTCCTGCCATACCAACACTCTGGAAAAAGTTTGATGTAACCATCTGGAACCCTATTATAGGGAACATCATAAAGACAATCCTCATTCCCGATATTGAATGCTGTATAAGTTCTTCATCGGTAGTGAAAATCATAACCAGCTGCCTTGGGAAAAGTTCGGCAACCAAAAAGCCCAATGTCATTATTACGGTTGCGCAGAAAATTGTAAGTTTCAGCACCCTGTCAACTCTCTGGAACTCTCTTGCTCCAAAGTTGTATCCTGCTATTGGCTGCATTCCCTGGTTAAGGCCCATCACTATCATTACAAATACAAATGATATCCTGTTCACTATACCATAGGCACCAATTGCAAGGTCTCCTCCGTGCCTCTGGAGTCCCTGGTTTATGAGTATAACTATAAGGCAGGCGGCAGTATTCATAAAGAACGGTGACATTCCTATGGAAATCACATCCTTCACAATCCTGCTCTTGAGTTTGAATATTCCCCTCTTGAAATGTATCACAAGGTTTTTGTCGGAGAAGATTCTGGTAATCCATATGAGTGCGGAGGTCTGTGCAATGATTGTGGCCCAGGCGGCACCTTTTATACCCCAGTCAAACACATAAATGAAGAGAGGGTCAAGCACAGTATTTATTATTACTGTATATATTGTGGCCATCATTGCCTTGCGCGGCAATCCGGCAGATCTCATTACAGCATTCAGCCCCAGATACATATGGGTTATTATGTTTCCGTACAGAATAACCTTCATATAATCCCTTGCATACCCTATTGTGTTTTCACTGGCCCCAAAGAAATAAAGGATAGGATCAAGGAATATGAGGAATACAATTGTATAGAGAAGGCCTATAATTAAATTGAGTGTAACCACATTTCCCAGCACTTTCTGGGCCATTTCATAGTTCTTCTGCCCCAGAAGCATTGAAATTGTTGCAGATGCACCAACGCCCACAAGGGCTCCGAATGCCGCACCAAGATTCATCATAGGGAATGTGAGGGCCAGGCCGGCAATTGCAAACTTGCCCACTCCGTGCCCTATAAAGATGCTGTCAACCATATTGTACAGCGATGATGCCGTCATTGCTATGATTGCCGGAACAGCATATTGTCTCAATAATTTGGAGATTTTTTCGGTCCCCAGTTCTGTAGGTACTCCAGCTACTGCCATATCAGTTTTATTTTGCAACCCAAAGATACAAAAAAAAGGGAAGTCGTGTCACGACTTCCACTGTACCCGAGACACGACTTCACGTCATTTTACCTCAATCTGTTTCTCAACCGGTTCAATTTTGTCGGGATTCTTCTTTGGAATACAGATGTCCAGAACACCGTTGCAGACTTTGGCTTCAATTTTATCTTTGTCAACATTCTCCGGAAGGATGAGGTTCTGCTGGAATTGTGTATATGAGAACTCTTTCCTCAGGTATCTTCCTTCCTTGTCTTTCTCCTCCTTCTTATTCTCCTGTTTTACATTTACTGTAAGGAGGTTGTCATTGGTGATTTTAACTGTAAAATCATCTTTTGACAGTCCCGGTGCTGCAATTTCCACTTTGAATTTGTCGTCTGATTCAATGATGTTGATTGGTGAAGTTGAATGCATCCTCTCCACCCAGTCGCTCCCTATGAAATCGTTGAATATTGAAGGGAACCAGCTCTGATTCTTTTTGGTTGGTAACATAATTTTTCATTTAATTTGTGTATTGGAATAACAACCGGGGAGAATATTGGTTTAAATTGCGGAGATGAAAATCAACAAGACAAATGCTGCAAGGATATTGGACAGCAAAAAGATAAATTTTGAACTTGTCCCTTATACAGTGGATGAGAGCGATCTTGCCGCAACTCATGTTGCGGCCGAACTGGGTGAGGACATTGCACAGGTATTCAAGACACTGGTGCTCAGGGGAGACCGTAACGGGCTCCTTGTGTGTGTGATTCCTGGTGACAAGGAGGTGGATCTTAAGAAGGCAGCAAAACTGTCGGGAAACAAGAAAGTTGAGATGATTGCAATGAAGGAACTCCTCCCTCTTACAGGTTATATAAGGGGAGGATGCTGCCCAATTGGCATGAAAAAGCCTTTCCCTACCTGGATACATTCCACCTGTATGGATTTCCCTTTTATCTATATAAGTGCCGGAGTAAGGGGACTTCAGTTGAAAATTGCCCCACAGGATCTGTTGGATGTTACAGGCTCTGTTGTTGCAGACCTTATTGCAGAGTGATTACAGTTCAAATCTGAGGATTGCAACGCCGTATTTGTTGAACTTCACCTCAAGTTGTTCATACGGGTTCAATAGGCCGTAAGGTATCTGCCAGTATCTGAAGAACTCTTCTGGGAGGTTCACTTTTGCAGATTCATATCTTTGTGAAAAGTCTGCAACCACTATTACAAGTTCCTTCTTATCTACAAAGGAGCCTCCGTTTGCAAGTATGTTGCCTCCCCTGTGGAAAGAATCTGTCCCTCCGTCCCATTTTCTTGCAAATACAAAGCATTTGTCTGTATCAAACGCCGGGTTGTTGAAGTTTGCGTATTGGAGGTCATACGTGTCGCCTTTTGTTATGGCGCTGCATCCCATTGCAAATGAAAGCATCTCCCTGTATGTCTCAAGAAGTTCAGCCTCATCCTCATTAAGTTTCCCTTTATGCATCCTTACTATGCTTGGAGCCGAACACCAGTCAAAAATTGATGTACGTCCGTCCCTGCCGCTGAAACCCTCCTGGAGCATTCCCCTCTCCCCTACTTCCTGGCCGCAATAAATCATAAAAGGGGCCTTGTTGAGCATAAGTGATACCGCAAGCGATGGAATTGCCCTGAAAGGGTCATAAAGGTTGAAGTCAGATGCAATGCGCTGCTCATCGTGATTTTCAAGGAAATTGAGCATCCTGTTCTGGAAATCATTTACAGATTGCCAGCAGCCGGTAATTGAAGATGCCGGTGGTGCTCCCCATCCTCCGTTCAAGGCATATGCAGAGTGCCCTTGGGCAACACTCTTGAGTGTATCATAGAGCCCTACTTTATCGTAAAGGTAATCGAATCCTCCACGGTAAAGATATGAGTTGTATTCAGCCGGATTGTATACTTCGGCAATGAACTGCACTTTAGGATATTTCTGTTTTACATCCTTTATGCACCATTCCCAGAACTCTACAGGAACAAGTTCTGCCATATCACAACGGAATGCATCAATCCCTTTGGATGCCCAGAAACACAGGATTTCATTCATCATATACCATGTCTTTGGTATAGGGAAGAAATGTTTCGTACGGCCTCCCATATAATCCACACCATAATTGAGTTTTACTGTTTCATACCAGTCATTCTGTGTAGGGTGTGCGGTGAAGCAGTCATTGCCTGTTGCCCTTGCCGGACGTTCGTTGTATGTTCCCATAGAGAACATTTCGCCTGGCAGATAATAGAAGTTGTTCTGCTGTGAGAATATGTTCGGATTGTCTCCTATACCGAATTCCCTGCCCCAGAAAGGGATGGAATCTGAATTGTATTCCCTTGCAAGGTGGTTGGGGACAAAATCAAGGACCACTTTAAACCCCGCATTATGTGTGCGTAGTACAAGGTCCTCAAATTCAGCCATTCTGTCTGGAACAGAATCGGCGAGATATGGATTTACATCATAGTAGTCCTTAATTGCATAAGGTGAACCTGCTGCACCTTTTACAACCGAAGGGTCCTCCTTCTTTATGCCGTACTCTTCAAAGGACTCTTTTGTGGCGTGTTCAATTACACCTGTATACCAGATATGTGATGCGCCAAGCGAATGGAGGTGTTCAAACACCTCATCTGTAATGGAGGAGAATTTGCCTGTACCGTTAAATGACAAAGAGCCGTTGGAAACACAATTTTCATTAGTGTTTCCAAAGACTCTAAGCAACAACTGGTAAATGATGAATTTCTGCTCCATTATGGAGTTGTTTACCAGTTAAGGATCTTCTTGAAGTCGTACTCCTCAGGATTAGGAACATATTTCTTGCAAGCCTCATACTCATCAACTGTAATGTAGTTGAGAATATGGTCAAGAATCTGCTGTACTTTATCTGTATGGATATTGACTGCACGTGGCGGAATCTTGCCGGTAGCAGGATCCTGCATATCTTTCAGGTAAAGTGATTTGATGTTTCCGTTCAAGTCGAGGTAAACCATACATCCTGTAACACCCTCAGTGAAGAGTTTGTATACACCCATACCCAACTGTGAGCAGTACATGAGGTCATAACCTACAGGGGTAACGCACCTTACCTCATAACCGATCTCTACCGGACGGGTCTTAACCTTGATGCCCAATGATTTGAGTTTGTTCTCAACCATATCGTTGAACATCTGTGCCTTTGAAATCTTGCCAAGCTCAGGGTGGCCGTGGTCATCGTAAGTGAATTTCACTCCGCGCTCCAACAGCTCCTCGTGTGAAAGCTCGTGGAATACACCCTCTGAAATCATGATTGCACCGTGAGGAACACCCATAATCTTTCTCTTGAGGATAGAAGAGATTGCAAGGTTGATGATCTTGTCTGCAGTGATTGTAGTCTTGTTGAACATCTCTGGGATTACAATCATAGGATAGTGGCAAGAAGCACCGATACCAAGGGCAAGGTGACCTGCCGAGCGTCCCATTGCAGAAACTACAAACCAGTTTGCGCTGGTTCTTGCATCCTCATATACAGTAGCCGCAATTTTGGTACCCTCTGCTTTTGCAGTGTGGTAACCGAAGGTTGGGATATTCTGAGGAAGAGGAAGGTCGTTGTCAATTGTTTTAGGAACGTGGATGTTTGCAATAGGATAGTTCTTTGCCTCAAGGAACTTTGCAATCCTGTTTGCAGTTGAAGCGGTATCGTCACCACCTACTGTAACAAGAAGCTTGATATTGTTCTGTACAAAGAAATCCAAATTGAAATTCTCCTGGAAATCCTGGTCTGATGGTTTGAAACGGCTCATCACAAGATAAGAACCGCCCCTGTTGAACATCCAGTCTGCAGTTGTGAAATCAAGTTCTGTAAAGTTAGGATCTGGTGAGAAAAGACCTTTGTAACCGCCATGCAAACCAAGAACCCTGTACTCGTTCTGAAGGAAAGTCTTTGCAATACTGCCAACTACGGTGTTCATTCCTGGAGCAGGACCACCACCTGTAAGGATAACAATCGATTTTTTCATTTTCTTAATTTTATTTCTTGTTGTTATTTCTTTCGTTATTCGGGCCGCAAATTTACATTTTTATTAAAAATATACCTATTTTTGTTAGTTAAAATTTGGAAAAGTGAAGAAAAAAGAGGCTAAAGAGAGGATTTCACTGCTTATAGCAGAACTTGAAAGGCACAACCATAACTATTATGTTTTAAATGCGCCGGAAATCACAGATTTCCAGTACGACCTCCTTATGCTTGAACTCCAGCAACTGGAGAAGATGTTCCCGGAGTTTGCTTCAAAAGACTCCCCTACCCAGAAGGTTGGAAGCGACATTCTTCCCGACAAATCTTCCCAGGACTCTTCACCTCTTTCACAATTTGAGCAGATACCGCACAAATACCCGATGCTCTCCCTTGCCAACACATATGATATGGGGGAACTTGAGGCATTTGATGAGCGCATTGCAAAGACAACCGATACACCATACACTTTCTCCTGCGAACTAAAATTCGACGGAACAGCAATCTGCCTTACATACAAGGATGGCAGGCTCTCAAGGGCACTTACCCGAGGAGACGGCACAAAAGGGGATGATGTAACCCGGAATGTTTTGCAGATACCATCCATCCCCCATTCACTTGTTCCGGGATCCGGTTATCCCGATGAATTTGAGATAAGGGGGGAGATCTATATGCCCTACAAATCATTTGAGAAACTCAACCTTCAGAGGATTAAGGATGAAGAGCAGCCTTTTGCCAACCCAAGAAATGCCGCTTCCGGCTCCTTGAAGACCCTTGATCCCAAGATTGTAAAGGGGCGTGGCCTTGAGTGCACCTTATATCACCTGATTACAGATATTCCGGTTGCAGCCACCCACCTTGAAGCGCTCCAGAAGGCTGCACAATGGGGACTCCCCGTTTCTGAACATGCAAAAGAGTGCAGAGGCATTTCGGAAGTTGAAAAATACATTGCCTTTTGGGATACAGAGAGGAAAACCCTCCCATATGCCACTGATGGTATTGTAATAAAGGTGAACCAGCTCCAACTGCAATCTTCACTGGGCTTTACAGCAAAATCCCCAAGATGGGCCACTGCATATAAGTTCAAGCCCGAAGAGGCTCTTACAAAACTCCTCTCTATAGATTATCAGGTAGGCCGTACCGGTGCAATAACCCCTGTGGCTAATCTGGAGCCTGTACAGTTGAGCGGAACAAAAGTAAAAAGGGCTTCGCTGCACAATGCAGAGCAGATGCAGTTGCTTGATATTCACATAGGTGATTATGTATATGTTGAGAAGGGTGGCGAGATTATCCCAAAAATTACAAGGGTTGCCCCGGAAAAAAGAGGCTTTGATATTGTAGAGGCAGTTTTTCCTGCTGTTTGTCCTGAGTGCGGGACACCTCTTGTAAAGGATGAGGATGAGGCAAAGCATTTTTGCCCAAATTCCGATTTCTGTCCTCCTCAGATAAAAGGGAGGTTCATACATTTCATCGGGAGGAAGGCTATGGATATAAATGCCGGAGAGGCCACCATTGAGCAGCTCTTCAGCAAAGGTTATATAAAGGAACTGGATGACCTTTATACCCTTACACGTGACCAACTCCTTTCTTTGGAGAAATGGAAGGAAAAATCGGTTTCCAATTTTCTTGAATCGCTTGAGAAAAGCAGGAAAGTTCCTTTTGAAAGGGTACTCTTTGCACTTGGAATAAGATATATTGGTGAAACCACAGCCAAGAATCTTGCAGCGGAGTTCAAAAGTATGGAGAATCTTGCATCAGCCACAAGGGAGCAGTTTCTCTCCACTGAAGAGGTTGGTGAGAAACTTGCAGATTCACTCATTGCCTATTTCACAGACCAGAGGCATCTTGGCATCATTAAGAGACTTGCCGATGCAGGACTCCAGATGTCGGTGGATGAAAGCAAAAAGATAATTAAATCTGAAATCCTTGCAGGGAAGACAATTGTTATATCAGGTAACTTTAGTATCTCCAGGGATGATATGAAGGCTCTTATAGAGAGGCACAGCGGAAAAGTGGGAAGTGCAATAAGCGGCAGCACTGCATATATGGTTGCAGGTGAAAAGTGCGGCCCAAGCAAACTTACAAAAGCCGAAAAACTTGGAATAGAGATAATTTCAGAAGAAGAATTCTATAAATTGATTAATAAACAATAATTGACAATATAAATATGAAAAGCATTTGTATCAACAACAACATCCATTATGTTGGAGTGAATGACAGAAAGAAACATCTGTTTGAGAACAACTGGCCATTGCCATACGGAGTATCATACAACTCTTATCTCATTAAAGATACAAAGAGTGCCCTTATAGATACAATTGAATACGGCAGCAATGACAACTACCTTAACAATATTGAGAGGATTCTTGAAGGCTCTCCACTGGATTACCTTATTGTAAACCATATGGAGCCCGACCATTCAAGCATGATTGAGTGTGTGCTCAGAAGATTCCCTGATGTTAAGATAGTAGGAAATGCACAGACCCATAAAATACTCAAACTGTACTTCAATATTCCCGACAGTTCACTCCTTGTTGTAAAGGACGGTGAAGTTCTGGATCTTGGAGAACACAAACTCTCTTTCCACTTTATACCTTGGGTGCACTGGCCTGAAACAATGGTAACATACGATCAGACAACCTGCACATTGTTCTCCTGTGACGCTTTCGGCGGATTCGGAACTCTTGACGGAAGCATCTTTGATGATGAGAATGATTTTGAAGGGCACTACAAGGCAGAGATGTTGAGATACTACTCAAATATTGTGGGCAAATACAGCAATATGGTGCAGAAAGCCTTTGCAAAACTTCAGGGTGTGGAGATAAAGATGATTGCACCGTCTCACGGACTTGTATGGAGAGGAAATCCTGGAAGAGTGCTTGAACTCTACAGCAAATGGTGCAATTGGGAATCTGAGAAAGGTGTAGTCATTGCATATGCAAGCATGTACGGCAATACTGAACAGATGGCAGACCTCATTGGTGCAAAACTTGGTGCAAAAGGAATTCCTGTAAGGACCCACGATGTTTCAAAGAGCCACGTCTCTTATATGCTGGCAGACATCTGGAAAACAAAGGGTCTTATCCTTGGAACCTGTGCATACAATACCCAGATGCACCCAATGATGGAGCATTTGTGCAATGAGATAAAACTTATTGCCCCTAAGGACAAGGTGCTGTCTGTATTCGGCAGTTCTACCTGGAATGGTGCAGGTGTAAAGGCTCTTGTAAAATATGCCCCTGAAATGGGAATGGAGATTACAGGCACACCGCTTGAAATTATGGGTTCCGCTACTTTTGACAAACTCGACAAGGCTGCTGATGAGTTTGTGGAGCAGTTCATTGCAGCACTTTAATGGATTATTTATCGGGAAGAAGATATGGAAATAAAAAATACATTCAGAGTTGATATTGTTGTGCAGGATTGTGATACTGCAATTGCACACAAATCGGGAGGACTCCCTGTTTATGCCACTCCTGCAATGATTGCATTGATGGAGAATGCTGCATTCACTTTGCTTAAGAATGAAGGGAAGGACAGCGTTGGCACAGAGATGAATGTGAAGCACACCAGGGCCTGCCTTGTTGGTGCAAAAGTTTATGCACTGGCGGAGGTTGTCTCTGTTAACGGCAACTGGGTTAACTTTAATGTTTCCGCTTTTGATGAGAAAGGGGAAATAGGGAGCGGAGTGCATACACGCTACATTATTGACAGCGAAAAATTCATGGCTAAACTGAACAAGTAAATTGAAAGACCTTATTGAAGAAATACAGGAATTCTACGACTGGTTTGTCAAATTCATTACAGATGACATATGGCATCTGAATCTTGATGATTTTGGCAAGGCAAAGAAGAAATTCATAAAGTACCTTAAAGTGGCATTGATTACGGTTAAGGAGGCTGGGATAAACCATCTTGGCCTGTATGCCTTTTCCCTGAGTTTCTTTTCCACTATGTCTATGGTCCCTTTTGTTGCAGTGGCTTTTGCAATTACAGACGGATTCGGACTTAAGGACAACCTCCAGGAGATGCTTCTGGAGTATTTCTCAAACAATAAGGATATTGTGCAATATATAATTCAGTTTGCAGAGAACATTGTTACAATCAGCCAGCAGGATGTCTTTGGAATTGTGAGCCTGGGGTTCTTCATTGGCACCATCCTTTGGCTGATACTTAACGTGGAGAAGTGTTTCAACCTCATATGGAAGGCGGAAAGGGGAAGGTCAATTGCAAAGAGGTTCCTTTATTATTTTGGGGTGCTGGCAATTGCACCGCTCCTCATTACCATTTTCCTTTCGCTTTCACTTATGTTCACCAAGACTTTTGATGCTTATGATTTTAATATTCAATGGCTTGAGTCTGCCGGGTTCTTGATAAAGTGGGGCTCTTTCTATGGGATTATGACATTGTTCTTCACCATCATCTACAAATATGTGCCTAATGTTAAAGTTAAGTTCCCTGCTGCATTTTTTGCTGCACTAATTTCTGCACTTGCATTTGTGGTATGGCAGTACCTGTATGTGGAGACACAGGTGTTCGTTTCCAGAATGAATACCGTGTACGGTGCCTTTGCGGCAATACCGCTCTTCCTCATATGGATGAATGTAAGTTGGACAATAATACTTATAGGTGCTGAAATATCTCATGCCTACCAGTATGAGAGCAGTTATTTGTCTGAAGACAACTACAAGGAACTTGAACAGGAGGTTATTAAAAAGACAAATCTATGATTAAAGGAGTTAAGATAAATATGGAATTGCCGGCAGATGCAGTCAACTTCATTGATGATGACAAACTGCAGGGGCTGCTGGCACAGACAAAGGAGGACTTGCCAAGGGCAAGGGAACTCTTCAAGAAAGCGTTGGACAAGAAGCCTCTTACTGTAGAGGAGACAGCAGTTTTGCTTGCAATAGAGTCTGAAGAGGGTTTGAAAGAACTTTTTGATGCGGCAAGGGAACTTAAGAGGATGGTTTACGGGAACAGGATTGTATTGTTTGCTCCGCTGTATGTAGGAAACAGTTGTGTGAACAACTGCAAATATTGCGGATTCAGGAGGGATGCAAAGGGAATAGTGAGAAAAACCCTTAACCAGCAGGAACTTGAAGCTGAAATAGAGAATCTTGAAAAATACGGGCACAAGAGGCTTATCCTGGTGTTCGGAGAATCGCCTGTATACACTCCTGAGTTTATTGCAAACAGCGTAAAAACCTGCTATAGAATCAAATCCGGCAATGGGGAGATAAGGAGGGTGAACATAAACGCCGCTCCTCTGGATGTTGAAGGTTTCCGTATTGTAAAGGAGGCAGGTATAGGCACTTTCCAGGTGTTCCAGGAGACATACCATAAAGAGACTTATGCCAAATACCACCCTGCAGGAGATATAAAAGGGGATTATATGTGGAGGCTCAATGCTATGGATCGTGCATTCAAGGGAGGTATAGATGATATGGGCATTGGTGCATTGTTCGGGCTCTACAACTGGAAATATGAAGTGCTGGGACTCGTTTCACACGCACTGCATCTGCAGAAGACCTGTGGTGTTGGTCCGCATACCATCAGTTTCCCGCGTATAAAGCCGGCTGCGGATATGAACATAGAACTTCCGTATGAAGTGAATGATGATGAGTTCAAGCGTATTGTGGCAATCCTGCGACTTGCTGTGCCTTATACAGGTCTCATTATGACTGCCCGTGAAAGCAGTGCCATAAGGGATGAGGTTATAGAATTTGGCGTATCCCAGATAGATGCAGGTACAAAACTGGAGATTGGAGGATACCAGAACCAGAAAGGTGAGCAGCAGGATATAAACAAGGAACAGTTTGTAATTGGGGATACCAGGGAATTGGATGATGTAATGTATTGGCTCCTTACAAAAGGTTATATACCAAGTTTCTGTACAGCCTGCTACAGGATGGGAAGGACAGGCGAACACTTTATGGAGTTTGCAATTCCAGGATTCATAAAGAGGTTCTGCACCCCTAATGCACTTATTACAATGGCTGAATATCTTGAGGATTATTCAAGTGAAAAGACTAAGGCCGCCGGCTATGCACTTATTGAAAAAGAACTTCAAAAAATGCCCGAGAGTGCGCAGAAACAAAAGATTATAACTAATTTAGAGGCGGTAAAACAAGGTACAAGAGATTTAAGATTCTAATATGTTTACACAAGAGGACAACGAACTTATCCAGAGGGAATTTGAGTCTTTGCGTATAGCAAGTCTCAAAAGGTGTGCGAACCAGGAAGAGTATGAGGATGTAATCAGGGCATTTGAGTTTGCAAATGAGGCACATAAAGGTGTCCGCAGACGCTCTGGAGAGCCATATATCATACACCCAATTGCAGTGGCAAAGATTGTGGTTCAGGAGATAGGCCTGGGCTACAAATCTATTGTAACTGCCCTTCTGCATGATATTGTTGAAGATACAGAATACACTGTAGAAGACATTGAAAGGCTTTTTGGCTCCAAGGTTGCCTCTCTTGTAGACGGACTTACCAAAATAAAGTCTGCAATGGACAACAAGCACAATTCCAACCAGAATGATGAAAAGTCCATGCAGGCGGAGAATTTCAAGAGGATTCTCCTCACCTTGAATGATGATGTGAGGGTTGTCCTCATAAAACTGGCAGACCGCCTCCATAATCTCCGTACAATTGGCTCAATGCCCGAGAGGAAGAAGGACAAGATTCTCAGCGAGAGTATGTATATTTTTGTACCGCTTGCCCATAAACTGGGACTTTACAGCATGAAGTCTGAGATGGAGAACATCTGGCTCAAATACAGGGAGCCTGAGTATTACAACAAGATTTCCCAAAGGGTTGAAAATCTCATAGAAGAGAGAGGAGATGCAATAAACCAGTTCATTGCCCCAATTTCACAGGCACTGCACGATGAGGGATACAACTTTACAATAACAAAAAGGACAAAAACCCCTTATTCCATCTGGAGGAAGATGGAGAGCAAGGGGATTCCGTTTGAACAGATTTATGACCTCTTTGCAGTAAGGATCATTTTTGACCCTAAGGAGGGCATTGCAGAAAGGAAACAGTGCTGGGACATTTACTCTATTATCTCTGAATTCTACCGTTCAAAGATGGACCGTATAAGGGACTGGGTGAGTGTTCCAAAGAGCAACGGCTATGAAGCCCTCCACTGTACACTAATGAGCCAGAACGGAAACTGGGTGGAAGTGCAGATCCGCTCCGAGAGGATGAACCAGATTGCAGAGAAGGGAGTTGCAGCCCACTGGAGTTACAAAGGGGTGAACAAGAGTGAGTCTGAACTTGACAAATGGCTTACAATGGTACGCGAGGTGCTTGAGAATCCGGATGTAAGCGCCCTTGAATTCCTTGACAAGTTCCACGAAGGCCTCCTTGCCTCAGAGATATATGTTTTCACTCCAAAAGGTGAATCAAAACCGCTCCCTAAAGGGGCTACGGCTCTTGATTTTGCTTATTATATCCATAGCAAGATAGGCAACAGGGCTATTGCGGCCAAGGTGAACCACAGGCTTGTGCCACTTTCTCACGAACTCAAGAACGGAGACCAGGTAGAGATAATTACATCAGACACCCAGAAGCCGCAGCGCGAATGGCTTGAGTATGTCCATACCCCAAAAGCCAAGGACATCATTTATGATTCCCTTAAAGCAGACATAGAGGATGCAATATCCAAAGGACAGCATATTCTGGAAAGTGAACTTGCCAAACTTGGCGTAAAAGTTCAGAACAGGGTAATAAGGAAACTCCTGATAGAGTACAAACTCAATAACAAGGATGAACTGTACAACAAAATTGCAACAGGGGTGGTAAAACTGGATGACCTTGACAAAATCCTGAGGAAAAACAACGAGAACAAATTTGTAAAATACTGGAAACTCCAGTTCTTCCCCAACAGCGTAAACGAAGAGGAAGATGATATAAATGAGGAAGAGGTAGAGAAAAAACCTGCCATTGACAAGAAGAAGGATTATCTTCTTAAGGAGAATACCATTGACCAGACTCTCACCTACAAAGTTGCAGATTGCTGCAACCCTATTCCGGGTGATGCAATAGTTGGTTTTGTGGATGCAAACAACAATGTAATTGTACACAAGAAGGTTTGTCCTAAAGCCATTTCTCTTGCAACGGTTCAGGGCGAGAAGATAATAAATGCAAAATGGACAAAACACACAATACTTTCATTCCTGGCACGCATTTCCCTAAGGGGTATAGACAGGATGGGCATTGTAAATGAAATTACAAAATTCATCACACTGGATCTTAACGTGAACATCCGTAAAATCCACTTTGAAACCCACGATGGCATTTTTGACGGTTATATAGACCTTTATGTACACGATACACAGGACCTTGATATGATCATTAACCGTCTCCTTACAGTTAAAGGGGTTGAGAGCGTAACAAGAACAGATGTGAAAACAAATTGATAAAGATGCAATTGAAAAAATATTACATATACAGGGCGGTTGTGTTCCTGCTGGTTGCGGCATATTGCCTCCATACCAGTTCCTGTGCCAGCACCAAGGCTGCGCCAAGCGGTGGCCCCAAAGATACAATCCCCCCTACTGTGCTTGAAGTATACCCACCTGAGGGTGCTGTGAATTTCCCTCTCCAGAAAGGGGAAATTACTATAACATTCAATGAATATGTCCAGATTAAGGATGCCAACAAGAACATCCTTTTGTCACCTCCACAGAAAAAGCCTGTAAAGGCCAGAATAAAAAAGAAAGGGATAGTTGTAGAATTCCAGGAACCGCTTGATTCCAACACAACATACTCCCTCAATTTTGGCAATTCTATAGCTGACAACAATGAAGGGAACATCCTTGGAGGATTCTCATACTCATTTTCTACCGGAAATGTTGTTGATTCAATGATGCTCAGCGGTACTGTTGTGGATGCTGTTACCCTCTTCCCGATAGAGAATGCCACTATTGCACTCTACCATAACAACACTGATTCAATAGCAATGACAACCCTCCCTGCAGCGGTTGCCAGAAGTGACAAATGGGGATATTTTACAGTAAAGAACATAAAACCCATCCCATACACAGTATTTGCCTTTTCTGATGAAAATACAAACAACAAATACGATCAGGGAGTGGAAAAGATTGCATTTCTTGATACACTTGTTGTCCCTACAGAGGTAATGCGCAAGGATTCTCCGCAACTCCAATACATCAATCCTCTTGATACTGCAGCACTCCAGGCCAGGCCATCCCAGGTTGAGTTGCAGTTGTTCCAGGAGAAATCGCTTATGCAGTTCATTAAAGACCACAAGAGGTTCAGCCGCAGGGGTTCATACATAAAATTCAATGCTGCGGATGTACAGATAGACTCATTCGCCATTGCAGGTATAAAGGATGAACAGATAATCAGGCAGTTCAACATCACCAAAGACAGCCTTGTATTCTGGGTAAATGAGCCTGGCAGTCTTCCTGACACATTGAAACTTGGAATCAAATACCACAAGACCGATACATCCGGAAACCTCTCCCCTGCTACAGAGAACCTGAAGCTTGTTGCACCTATAAAGAAAAAGAAGGATAAAGATGAGCGGAAGAGTGAAAAGAGGGAAGACCTTCTGGAGTTCACTATAATGTCCGACAACAAGAAGGTTGAGCAGGAAGGTATCCAGTTCCAGTTCAACGAGCCTCTTGCAGTTGCCGGATTTGATTCCATAACATTTACAATGAGTACCCCTAAACAGATAAAGAGCAATGTGGAATTTTCGATTGTACAGGATTCTCTGGATATGAAGAAATACACCCTGCTCCCATCGGTACAATTTGTTAAGGGAAATGACTACTTGCTTAAGATACCCGAAGGAACATTCAGAGACATTAACGGTTTCTACAATGATTCAACTGATGTTAAGATAACTCTTCCAAACAATGACAATGCAAGTTCAATTACCGTATCGCTTGTAAATGTTGATGCAAGGTACATTGTGGAGCTTATAAATGACACACGCAGTACGGTATACAGGAGATACATAATTAATGACGATTCTGAACTTCTGTTCCCTTACCTCGACAAAGGGAAGTACTCAATAAGGATTACAGAGGACAAGAACAGCAACGGACTGTTTGATACAGGTGAGTATCTTACAAGAAAACAGGCTGAGAAGGTTATGCTGTATACCTTACCTGGAGGTACTTCTGTAATCAATCTGAGTGAAAGGACAGATCTTGTGCAGGATATAGACATTGCCGTAATGTTCGGAAAATGATTTTGAGATGAAAAGATTTATCAGATACATATTTTTGTCGGGAATAATGGCATTTGCTTTGTGCTCAAATGCATTTGGACAGAATGTCATTGAAAATGAAGAGGCAAATCTGAAGGAGTTTGATTTGTACTCATTCAAGGATGCAGGCACAAAAATCAAGGACAGTTCGGTGCTTTATATGCACCTTGTGGGTGTGAAATGGGGATATGCAATGTCAAGTGTAGGATTCCAGCACACAAATATTCATAAAGGGATAAAATCACCGATGAATGCCGGAGTGTATTATACATATCTCCACTCCCTGCTTGGTACAATGCCGTATTTTGGAATTCAGACAGGATTGGCCACCACACAGGTTGGTTATGTGCACGTTACGGAGGTGGAAGGTGATGCAAATATAGAGGAAGAGCAGATTTATTCTGCTGTTGAACTTCCTCTCCTCTCAATATTCAGGGTTGATTTGAAAAGGGTAAGGCTTATGCTTGGAGTTGGAGGCTATCTGTCATACATTTATGATACAGATCTTCCCGACGGAATCCCTTCAACAACAAAGAAAGGGAGTTTCGGTCTTATGGGCCAGGGGGGATTGGCAATAAAACTCCACCCGTTTGAACTTCATCTTGAAGCATCGTACAAATATGGCCTCACTCCTTTCCTCGATCACGAATTCTACTCGGAAGACCAGTGGATCTACAGCCACTCAACCCAACTGCAGATCTCTGCCGGGCTGCATTATGTGGTTGGAAGGAAATTTTACAACAAGAAAAAAGGGAACAAGTGAAAATGAAAAGCAGAGAAGTTAAAGTTGCGGGCCTCACTATTGGAGGCGGCACCCCAATTAAGATACAGACAATGTGCAACACCCACACACAGGATGTAATGCCTTCTGTTGAACAGTGTATGGAGATGGCTGCAGCAGGTGCAGAACTCATAAGGCTCACTACCCAGGGAATGAAGGAGGTTGAAGCCCTTAAGGAGATAAAGAAAATCCTTAGGGAGAGAGGTATAGAGACCCCATTGGTTGCAGATGTACATTTCAGTTCAGATGTTGCCATAGAGGTTGCCAAGGTGGCAGACAAAGTGAGGATAAATCCCGGGAACTTTGCCAAAGAGCACTCTGTGGCGCAGTCCCAATTTGCCAGGTTCATTGAAGTGTGCAAAGAATACAATACAGCAGTAAGGATTGGCATAAACCACGGCTCGCTTGGAGAGCGCATCATAAACCTTTATGGAGATACACCTCTGGGTATGATGAAGGCTGCTATGGAGTGGATAGAAATGTGTATAGATAACGATTTCTATAATGTTGTGGTTTCACTCAAGGCCAGCAACACCATTGTAATGTCAACTGCATACAGACTTCTGTGGAAAGCAATGCAGGAGAGAGACGTGGTTTTTCCTGTACATCTTGGAGTTACAGAGGCTGGAAACGGAGATACAGGAAGAATAAAGTCTGCAGTTGGAATTGCTGCCCTGCTTAAAGAGGGTATTGGTGACACAATAAGGGTTTCACTTACTGAGAATCCTGTAAATGAGTTGCCCGTAGCCAGAATCATTGCAGATTATTTCTATTCAGGAGAATACGCAAAAGAGAAGATAACCCAAAGACATTACGATTGTGCAAACTGGGACGAATTCATCATTAAGGCTTCGTGCGATTTCGGCCCCCTTCTTCTGGATAAAGAGATAGATGACTTCACCGTTACCGCTACCTGTGCAGGAGAGCCTGTCTATGCAGAGGCTATTGAAGAGTTCAAGGATAATCTTCAGCAGGCTGCAAGGAGAAAATTCACCAAACCTGAATATATCGCCTGTCCGGGATGCGGAAGGACACTATACAACCTGGAGGAGACTTTTAATGAAGTTAAACGCCGCACATCCCATCTCAAAGGGGTAAGGATTGCAATAATGGGATGCATTGTAAACGGTCCGGGAGAGATGGCTGATGCAGATTTCGGATATGTTGGTGAAGGGAAAGGCAAAGTATGCATATATAAAGGTAAAGAGCCGGTGCTCCGCTCTGTCCCTCAAGAAGAGGCAATAGATGCCCTCCTTAAGATAATTGAAGAGAATATGCAGTAACTATAATATTTTCCAGTCAGAAACAGCGGCCAGTGAGGCTGCTGTTTTCTTTTCCCCTCTGAAGAAGTCATACAGCATCTCCTTTACAGGACCATACTTCTCTATAAAAATCCCTTCCAGTTGTTCCAAATGCAGTCCTGTAGCCTCAAGCAGCAGATCCCCTCCCCCATTGGCCCTGTAAGATGCCATTGCAGCAGTATAGGTTGCATCCTCATTGAAAGGTCTGCCGTCTGTAAAAGAAATTACATTAACCCTGCTCCCCAGCGGCTTTGAAAAATCAACTGTATATCTCAATCCCCCTGCACAATCAAATGAGACAGGCTTCTTTTTCCAGTTGTCATAGGAGAGTTCCAGATAATTCTTTATCTGAGCACCGGTAAGTGAAACTTTATATAGCAGATTCTCAAAAGGATACAGATCCAGAATATCATTATAGCATATATCACCTGTAGGAACACTTCCCCTGAATTTGGTAGGCGAAACAAAAGAGATGTCCGCTCCGCTGTTCTGCAGTTGTACATAATGCAGCAGATTGCTGTACAGACAAGGTGCATCAAAGATATCCCCAGGGACAATATCATCATCAATGCTCCCCAATTTCCTGTTGGAAAACTCCTTTACCCTCAGATAATCCTCCCCGAAAGTTGAATTGAACAGGGAATCCCCCTCCCCTGCTATATCGTGCAATACAGCATCAATCCTCATTGAAGAGACAACGCCGTCAGAAATTGTAATGGAGACTTTTACTCCCGACAACTTTTTTCCATACGGTCCTGAATTCACAACCACAATGCTGTCCTTCCCATTCCACTCCTTTCCGCAATAAGGGATATGGTCGTGTGAGGCAAACACCCCGTCAATCCCCTTAATTGAAGCAGCCATATACCTGCAGGGATCCTCAATATCTTCAGGCGTTCCATCACCAGTACCGGCATGTACAGCCAGAAATACCAGGTGTGGTTTCTCTTTCTCCCTTATCTGCGCCACATACTTCTCTGCAGCATTATAAATTGGAACTACATCAAGCCCCTCTATCTTCTCCTCACCAAGCCATTTCTTTACCTCTGGGGTTGTAAGACCTATAATGGCAACCTTTATCCCTTCCCTCTCAATAATGGTATAAGGTTCAAAGAACGGAACGCCATCCTTGGCTGAAACCACATTTGCTGCAAGGTAAGGTATTCCAAGTTCATCCCTAATCCTTGTGAATAGTGGCAAACCAACCTCAAGGTCGTGGTTCCCCGCAACAATTGCATCATACCCCACAAATTCAGCCACTCTTGTGTAAAGGTGCTTTTCATCTGGAGCATAATTATAAACATAGTTGTAGAAATGTGTGCTGTTGTCGCCGTGGTTATGGTCTCCCAAATCCAGGACAATAACTTTATCTGCACCGGCAGCCTCCCTCCGTTGTGATATGAAAGAGTATATTCCCGACAATGACCCCTCATTCACTCCCCCATCAACATAAGTATTGCTGAAGAAACGCCCGTGAATGTCACCGTGGGCATATAGTTCAAAAGAATAATCCCCATCTGCCGGCCCGGATGAGCAGGCAGTGAGGATAATTATAATTGCAAATATAAATATGTTGCGCATCTATCTGATAACATTAAAGGTGTCCGCATCCATCCAGGCAGGGAACCTGTATCTGAAATCCTCCAGTGCATCCTTGTCTATTGTACAGGTCAGGACTTGTGTAGGGAACCCGGAAGAATCATTCAGGAATTTCTCCTGCGAAGCAGGCTGCCCTTTGAAATCATAAATCTGGGAACTTGGGGAATAAACACAAAGCGGATCATTTCCATCCCTGTTCACAAATACGGCATAAGAGATATTCTCAATGGCCCTTGCCCTTACGAGCGGTTCAATTGCCCCAATCCTCACCTGTGGAAAGTTTGCAATGTTTATCAATACATCATATCTGTTGCCCCTGTTCCTGCTCCACACAGGAAACCTTATATCATAACAGATATTCAACGCAAACTTTACCCCTTTATAATCTGTAATGCACATTTCATCCCCCCTGGTATAGTGGTTGTTCTCATCGCCCATCCTGAACAGATGGCGCTTGTCATAGTGCTCCCAGGTACCGTCCGGTTTAACAAAATATGCCCTGTTGAACATCTCCCTTCCGTTCTGTGTATAAGGGAAAGAACCTATGAGTGCTACATTGTATTTTGCAGCAGTTGCCAGCATCCAATGGAGGGTTATTCCTGCAGCATCCTCAGCAAGTTGCTTGTTCATTGTAAAACCGGTGGAGAACATCTCTGGAAGAATAATAACATCACTAGCCTCATCCAACTGGGAAAGCAATGATTCCACTTTGGCAAAATTCGCCTCTTTATTCTCCCATTCAATGTTCAATGAAAGTGCAGTAATCTTCATAATCTTACTTTTTATAAATCCTGTCAACAACAAGGGCAATTGCTCCATCACCAGTTACATTACAAGCGGTACCGAATGTATCCATTGCAATGTACAAGGCAATCATAAGGCCCTGCAGTTCCTCATTGAAACCGAGCATTGAAGCCAGCAGGCCAAGAGCTGCCATAATTGCACCTCCGGGAACTCCAGGAGCGGCAACCATAGTAATACCCAACATACAGATGAATCCGGCAAACATATCAATGCCGTGAGGCATACCCTGCATCCAAAGTATTGCAAAAGCACAAGCCACAATCTTAAGCGTACTTCCTGCCAGATGGATTGTTGCACAAAGAGGAATTACAAAACCAGCAAGTTTCTCATCAACTCCGTTCTTTATGGCCTGTCTCATAGTTACAGGAATGGTAGCAGCTGAAGACTGTGTACCCAAAGCGGTCATATATGCAGGAAGCATAGTTATGAGGAGTCTGATAGGGTTCCTCTTTACAATGGAACCTGCAATTATAAACTGGATAAGGAGCAATGAGACGTGCAGTACAAAAATGATTGCAATAACCTTAATAAAGAGTTTCATAATTGCACCTGCCTGCCCCTCGGTACCTATCTGAAGGAAAATGCCGAATACATATAAAGGGAGAAGAGGGATTATTACTCCCGATATAACTTTATTTATAAGATCCCTGAATTCAATGAGTCCGTTCTTGAGTTTGTCTCCCTGTACTGCACACAAGCCCAATCCAAGTACAAATGCAAGTACAAGGGCTGATGTCACACTCATCACAGCAGGCATATCCACTGTAAAGAATGGGAGTATTTTGTTGGCCTGCGCTACATTCTGGGTAAGCCCTGCAGATGAGTCAAGGAAAATGGGATACGAAAAATCGCAGGCAAAATATGAAAAGAAACCTGCAAACAATGTAGATCCGTATGCTATGGCTGCTGTAATTGCAAGAAGCCTTCCAGCCCCGCTTCCAAGTTCAGCAATGCCGGGAGCAACAAGCCCTACAATTATAAGAGGAATTATGAATCCCAGGAAATTGCCGAAAATACCGTTGATTGTTACAAAAATCCTGTTGAGGAACTCTGGGAAAAAGAAGGAACAAAGGATACCCAGAGCAATTGCAATAGCCACCTTGCCCAAAAGAGGCATGTTTTTCAATTTGTTTATCATAGTCAATTATTTAATTCCGAATAATTTTTAAATTTAATACATTTGCACGAATAATCAGATAAAAATCCTGAATTTTATGAACAAACACTTAAGGACATTAAGAATTGTTGTTGCAACACTCATATTTATTACAATTACCTGCGGTTTTTTGAATATGAGCGGAGGCAACCCACTCTCACAGGCACTTTTAAGGACCCAGTTTGTACCGGCTTTGGTTTCTGTTTTTACAGGCAGTGCATTGGCATTCATCATATTGATGCTGCTTACATTGCTGTTTGGCAGAGTATATTGTTCATTCCTTTGTCCTCTTGGAATTTTTCAGGACATCATCTACAGAATTTCAAAATTTGCAAGGAAACGTGCAAACGGAGGGAAGAAACATCGCGAGGTATACCGCAAGCCGCACAATATTCTAAGATATACGATTCTTGTACTTTCAGGAATCAGTTTTGCTGCACTCTTCACTTACCCGGTTGCTCTGCTGGATCCTTACTCAAACTACGGCAGAATTGCAACTCACGTTTTCGGCACAGTGGAAACATTCATCACCAATATGCTGTCGGGAGTAATGCCTGATTATTTCTTTACACAGAAATATGTTTCAATAGGTTCTGTTGCCTTCATATACTCTTTGGTTTTCTTTTTTGTAGTGGTGGTTTTCAGTGCTGCAAGGGGAAGGCTCTATTGCAACACAATATGTCCGGTAGGTTCTTTTCTTGGACTTGTGGGCGGTTTCTCATTATTCAAACCTGTCCTTGACAAAGAGAAATGTGTAAAGTGCGGTCTCTGTGCAGGAAGCTGCAAAAGCAATTGCATTAATCTTGAAACCAAGGAGATTGATGCAACAAGATGTGTTGCCTGTTACGATTGTATTGTAAGTTGCAAGCGTGGCGGTGTAAAACTGGTTCCAACCTGGTTCAGGAAGAGAAAATCCGATGAGCCATACCACAGGAACATAGAGAGTGTGGAGAGGAGGAATGCCCTCATAGCAATGGGAGGTTTTGCAGTTGCCGCAGGTGCAAAATATATCGGGAACAAAGTTGGAGCAAAAGATATTGCAGATGAAAAGGGTGCCATTATGCCTCCTGGTGCAAGGAACTTGCAGGCTTTCAAAGATTCGTGTACTGCCTGCCACGCCTGTGTTGCTGCTTGTCCAAACAATATAATCAAGCCTGCATTCTTTGAATATGGTGCTGATGGCATTATGCTTCCTACTCTCAAATATGACAAGAAGTATTGTTCATACAACTGCAATACCTGTTCACAGACTTGTCCTCACGGAGCATTGGAGCATATTTCATTGGAGGTGAAACAGAAGACCCAGATTGCACTTGCCAAATATGACCCTACAACCTGTGTTGTAGTTACAGATGGTGTAAAATGCGGTGCGTGTTCGCGCAGTTGCTCTGCCGGTGCAATCCAGATGAAGGAGAACCCTGTTACACCTGGGCAATTCCTGCCAAGTATAGACAGCTCACTTTGTATAGGTTGTGGAGCCTGTGAATATTCTTGCCCGGCAATGCCCAAAGCAATTATGGTTACCGGAAAAACAAAACAGACTGTTATTTGATAACAGTCTGTTTTATTATAAACTTATTATAAGTTATTTGCGTTTCTTGCATTCTGCAGCCTTAAGGGTATTCACCATCAGTGATACAATTGTCATAGGACCTACTCCGCCAGGTACAGGGGTGATATATGAAGCCTTAGGGGCAACTGTCTCAAAATCCACATCTCCAAGGAGCCTGTAGCCGTTCTTTTTTGTAGAATCTGCAACACGGGTAATTCCCACATCCACAATTACGGCCCCTTCCCTGACCATATCTCCTTTTACAAATCCTGGAGAGCCAAGGGCAGCAATGATGATGTCAGCCTGTCTTGTAAAGAACTCTATATTTTTTGTGTGGCTGTGACAAATGGTAACCGTACAGTCACCCGGATCGTCCTTAAGTGAGAGGAGGTTGGCCAAAGGTCTTCCCACTATATTGCTTCGTCCTATTATTACGCAATGTTTGCCTTTTGTCTCAATACCGTATTCAGACAATAATCTCAAGATTCCATATGGAGTTGCAGGAAGAAATGTAGGGAGGCCCAATGTCATCTTTCCAACATTCATAGGATGGAATCCGTCAACATCTTTACAAGGATCTATTGCATTGATTACAGCATCCTCATCCAAATGTGCAGGAAGCGGCAACTGTACAATAAGACCGTCTATATCGTCATTCTCATTTATCTCATGGATAATCTCAATCAATTCATCCTGAGTAATCTCTGCAGGAAACCTGTGAAGTGTTGACTTGAAACCCACCTGGGAGCAAGCCCTCTCCTTATGGCCCACATATGTCTGGCTGGCACCGTCATTTCCTACAAGGATTGCTGCAAGATGCGGGCGTTTGCCACCGGCTTCCACCCTCTCCTTAACCATCTGTGCAATTTCAAGTTTGATTTTGTCCGAAGTTGCTTTTCCGTCAAGTATAACCATATTTATAATTGTGTTGGATAATATTATCTTCTTCTCATTCCCTGCATGGCTCTCATTGCGCCCATAGCCTTGTTTTTGGCACCACCGCCTGCCATCATCTTCATAACCTTGCGGGTGTCCTCAAATTGTTTCAGCAGTCTGTTGACCTCTACAATTGTAGTACCGCTTCCCTCTGCAATACGTCTTCTCCTGCTTCCGTTTATTACCTGCGGGTTATTCCTCTCATATGGTGTCATTGAGAGGATGATAGCCTCCACACCCTTGAATGCAGAGTTGTCTATATCTACATCTCTCAGTGCTTTGCCCACTCCTGGAAGCATTGAAGCAAGATCCTTTATATTACCCATCTTCTTTATCTGCTGAATCTGGTCGTAGAAATCAGAGAGGGTGAACTGGTCCTTTATAAGTTTTTTCTGCAGTTTCTTTGCCTCTTCCTCATCAAACTGCTCCTGGGCCTTCTCAACAAGGGAAACAACGTCACCCATACCCAAGATACGGTCCGCAATACGTTTTGGATGGAAAACATCCAGAGCCTCCATCTTCTCGCCTGCACTTATGAACTTGATAGGCTTGTTTACAACAGCCCTTATGGAAAGTGCTGCACCACCACGGGTGTCACCGTCGAGTTTTGTAAGTACAACACCGTCAAAGTTGAGTCTGTCATTGAATGCCTTTGCTGTCTCAACTGCATCCTGACCGGTCATTGAGTCAACTACAAAGAGAGTCTCAGTAGGATTGATTGCCTCTTTAATTGCTGCAATCTCGTTCATCATCTCCTCATCAACGGCAAGACGGCCTGCTGTATCCACAATTACAAGTGAATAGCCCTCTGCCTTGGCTTTTGCAACAGCATTTTTGGCAATTGAAACAGGATCTTTTGAGCCCTCTTCTGTATATACTTCAACACCAATCTGTTCACCCAATACCTTCAACTGGTCTATAGCCGCAGGCCTGTATACGTCACCAGCTGCAAGGAGCACTTTCTTTCCCCTCTTGGTCTTGCAGTTCAATGCAAGTTTTCCCGAGAATGTTGTCTTACCTGAACCCTGGAGACCTGCCACCAGCACAATGCCCGGCTCACCCTTTATGTTGATGTCGGTTGCCTCAGTACCCATAAGCCTTGTAAGCTCATCGTGTACAATTTTAACCATCATCTGGCTTGGCTTTACAGCTTTAAGCACATTCTGTCCCAGTGCTATCTTCTTCACATCATCACAGAATGTCTTTGCTATCTTGTAGCTCACATCAGCATCAAGCAAAGCCTTTCTCACATCCTTTAAGGTTTCTGCAACATTAATCTCCGTAATCTTGCCCTCACCTTTGAGAATCTTAAAGGAACTCTCCAACCTGTCTATCAAATTTTCAAACATATATATTCAAATAATTTGTTTCCAATCATAAATAATTTTCAAGCAGTGCACGCCCTTTGTCATTTACAACAGAATAAAGGTGGTGCACTACCAATGCACGGTGATATTCAGATGTATTCTCCAGAAATCTGAATCCGCCGTCCCATTTGTAGAACAACTCTATGGCTGACGCATAGAACAATGCGGAATAATCCATATCAAGATTATCCCTGTACAAACCTTCACTGATTCCCCTGCACAAATTCTCTCTAAGCAGTTTGGAATAATAATTCTGTCTGTCCGTAAAATTGAAGATGTCCGGACAAGACGGATATAAAGAGAGGTCTTTCAAAAGCAATGCTCCAAGTTTGGAAATTTCATTGCTGATGACAACTGAAACATCAAAAAAAGCCTCAATTGCGTTCACGCTTTTTTGGTTTGAGGCTTGGATTTTCTTGTCCAGTTCCGAGTAGAAATAATCTAGCACAGTAGCAATGAGCTCATGCTTGCTGCTGAAATTGTTGTACAGTGTCTTTTTGGTAAGTCCAAGGCTTTGGGCTATCTGCTCCATATTGAGCAGAAGCCCTTTATCCTTGAAAAGTTCAAAAACCTGAACCGTATATTTGTGCTTGGAACTGACTCTTGGCATATATCAATTATAGTTCGTCTGAATAATATGCTTTTGCAATGTCCCTCTGGTTGTATTTCATTGCCATAACCTGACCGTATGCACCTGCTGTATGCAAAGCAACCAGATCTCCCCTGCTTGTCTGAGGAAGCATAATGTTCTTGCCGAACTGGTCGCTGCTCTCGCAAACCGGACCCACTACATCATATCTCATCTTGCGTTTGTAAGGTGAAGTGAGGTTCTCAATTGCGTGGTGTGCCTGATACAATGCAGGACGGATAAGGTCGTTCATACCTGCGTCAAGAATTGCAAATTTCTTCTTCTGGCCAACTTTTACATAAAGCACCCTTGAGATGAGGTGACCGCACTGTGCAACAATTGCACGGCCCGGCTCAAAGTGTACGTTCTGGCCAGGAGCTACGATAAGGTTCTCATTTATAAGTTTGAAGTACTCCTCAAAACTTGCAATAGGATTCTCGTTAGGATTTGCATAATCAACACCAAGGCCACCGCCCAAGTTGAGGTTGGCAATCTTCATATCCCTGTCTGTAAACCATTTCTGGAGTTCTGCAATCCTCTCACACAAAGTCTTGAACACGCCAAGGTCAAGGATCTGTGAACCAACGTGGAAGTGGAGACCAATAAGTTCAACATTCTTGCACTCTTTGAAAAGGTTTGCAAAATCCTCAAACATCCAAGGGCTTACACCAAACTTGTTCTCTTTAAGGCCTGTTGAGATGTATTTGTGGGTATGTGCGTCAATGTCAGGATTGATACGCAAAGCTATCTTTGCAACTTTACCCATACCTGCTGCAAGGTCGTTGATAACCTTAACCTCAGGAACTGACTCACAGTTGAAGCTGAAAATGCCGGCCTTCAGGGCTGTCTTTATCTCTTTGTCTGATTTACCTACACCTGCATACACTACATTCTCTGCACCGAAGCCCGATTTGATTGCAAGAGCAACCTCATTACCGCTTACACAGTCTGCGCCAAGACCTGCATTCTTAATCATCTCAAGAATTCTTGGATTGGCATTTGCCTTAAGGGCAAAGTGTGCGTGGTAACCGTATTTTTTGATTTGTGAAGTATAAATATCCAAAGTTTTCTTCAAAATCTCCATATCGTAGTAATAGAAAGGAGTCTCAATGCTTTGGAAAGCTGAAATTGCAGATGCTGTAATCATAGTTATTTATAAATTATCTGGTTATTATTCTTTTTACTAAACTGCAAATTTATGAAAATTTTAGCAAAATTATTCCCGACAGCAGATAAAAAATGCCTCTGCAGAAAAAAACCGCAGAGGCACATATAAATGATTGATAAATTATCTGTTGCAGTGCTGCTCCCTTAAAAGGTCGAGCACAGTCTTCACAGGGTTGAAAGTGATGAGCGGAGTCTCTACAAACTGGGTATTCCAGTCGCTCATTGCTCCGTTCCACAAGCCAGGAAGTTCCTGAGCCTTGAGTGGCCTTCCCTGGAAACTCTTCTCAGAGATGAAACCGGTCTGAGGATCTGTATGTTTCAGAAGATCATATTTTTCACCTTTATAGTTCTTCACTGCACATACAAGATCTACAGGGTTGAAGTGGGTTGCACCTTGCATTGCATTGAATGCCTGAGGATTGTTCTTGTCAATCTGTGCAGCCTCAAGAATCTGCAATGAAGTTGTACCGTCCTCTCCCTTAATTACATAAGGGCCGCCACCAGGCTCACCTTCATTCTTTACCATACCGCAAATCCTTACAGGACGGTCCAATTTTGCACGGAGAACTTTCACAAGTTCATCTGCCGGCATCTCTGGTACTGCTACACAGAACTCATCCTCAAGGAATCCCTTTATCTCAGCAACCAAAGCCTCTGGAAGGTTGTCATTAAGATCATCCATCTTCTTCAGATATGCAAACACCTTCTCCTGAAGTTCTACAGCCTTGCCAACAAGAATCTTCTTCCAACGGATTGTCTCATCAAGGAGTGACTCTTTGACAACATTGTCTATATTCTTGATTACAAGCACATCAGCATCAATATCATTTAGGTTGGTGAGCAATGCTCCGTGTCCGCCTGGACGGAAAAGAAGAGAGCCGTCATCCTTAGTGAACGGATTGTTCTCCATATCAACGGCAACTATATCAGTTGCAGGCGACTGGTTGGTGAAAGTAACGTGATATTTGCAGTTGAAACGTTTCTCATATTTCTCCTTTACCTGGGCATACAGTTCCTCAAAGCCTTTCTGATGCTCAACAGAAACTGTTACAACCATCCTTACATCTCCGTTTGCATCCTTTGCATAAAGGGCACCCTCCACAAGATGCTCCTCAAATGGAGTGCGGTTCTCATTCTCATATTTGTGGAACTGGATAAGTCCCTTAGGCATTGCGCCATAGTTCCATGCTTTTGGATATAGGGTAAGGTTAAGTATTGCCTTGGCATCAAAGAATGGGAACAAGGTTATGTTCTCCACAAATTTTGCAGCAGGAGATCCCTCTTTAAGTTTTTCGCCTGCAGCAAGTTTGTCTGCAGCCTCAAACAAGTCCTTGAACATTCTGGTTGCGGCACCTGATGCAGGTACAAATTTGCATACATTTCCTGCATATTTGTCGGCTGAAGCAATATATTTTGCCTGCTCATCTTCCGAAAGCACCTTAATGCCTTTTGCAGGGGTGGCGGCAGCCTCAATGTTGAGATATGGGAAACCTTTCTTGAAGTTCTCCAACTGTGTCTCAAATGTCTCCACAGCTATACCACGCGCCTGGATCTGTTGTTTTTGTTGTTCAGATAACATAAAATTCTCTCCTGTATTTAAAGTTAGATCTTAATTTCTCAAAATCGCCCGGATTCCCCTTAAGGTCCGCACAATGTTCAAAGATAGGGAAAATTCCGTTAAAATATCCACTTATTTCATTTAGGTCCAGGCCATTTTTGGAAAAGAAGTTGTTGTTCTTCTCCTGTGGCACAATTGAAAACTCTTTCAATTCTTCAATCCCAAAATGACGTGCAATGCTCTTTACAGACATAACGGTTCCGTTCACCTTCCCTTCATAGGAATAACCCGCAATATGCGGAGTGGCAATGTCGGCCTTTTCCATAAGGGCAATATTCAGATCCGGCTCACCGTTCCATACATCCAATATCAATCCCTGCAATTTTCCGCAATGGGCCAGCAGCGCCTCATCCTGCACCACCTCACCCCTTGAAGAATTGATGAAAATTGCCCCATCCTTCATTTTCCTGAAAAACTCCTCCCCTGCCATTCCCCTGCTGGTTGGGTTGAGGTCTGTATGAAGTGTAATTATATCTGAATTCTCCAGAACATATTCAAGTGAATAAAACGGCTTGAAATCCTTCAAGTGCATATTCCCTGCATTGAATGCCAAAGTCTGCTCCCTCTCCTTTGCAGGATCGCACCTGAGCACCTCAAAACCCATATACTCTCCCATATTTGCAACCCTGGTACCCACATTTCCAACCCCAATCACACCAAGACGGGGGACGACTGCAGTGTCAGTTGAGACACGACTGCAATGTAAGTCGTCACACGACTTCACTCCAGAAGGGAGCGGAATCCCCTTCTTACAGGCCACTGCGTAGAGGGCGGTGAATACATACTGCATCACTCCACCGGCATTGCATCCTGCCGCATTGGAAACAGTTATTCCTGCATTTTTGCAATACTCAAGGTCTATGTGGTCTGTACCTATGGTTGCAGTTGCAATCATCTTTACTGCTGTGCCTTCAAGCAATTGGGCATTGCAAATGGTACGGGTTCTCACAACAAGGGAATCCGCATCTATAACTGCGGAATTTACAATCTCTTTACCAGGCAGATAAACCACATTGAAATATGGCTCAAATACACCTTGTATAAAAGGTATTGCGTTGTCAACAACTATTTTCATAAGAATCAGAATGTCATTTTAATGCTGAAACTGGTTTTACCGGCCACTTTGCCAACCACATAATATACAGGTGAACCGTTTTCCTCAGTTGAAACCCTGTAAAGATCCACTTCCTGTCCCGGCATAACCTCAGAATCGTAATTTATAAGCATCTCTTTCAGCACCCTCTCTTTTGCAATGTCAAAATCAATGGCATCAAGAGCCCAAACTGCATATTTAACATTGTTCACGTGTCCGTTGGTATCAATGTCGCTCCATACCACTTTGTGGGTATGCACCATTTCCGGCTCAATCCCTTTGGGGAGGGATACCTTGTCTGCAGGCTCCTCAATCGCGTGTCCCATCTCTGAGTTGTCAAAATTCTCCGCAAGGTATGTATTCCTTACCATCCGTCGGGAAGAGAGATCTATTATAAGCCACGATGTTGTGGCGGAGACAAGTTTCTCACCGCTCTCTGATTCCAGAAGGAAATCCCTCAGATAAAAGATGCGGTTTGCACCTTTGTGCCAGGTCTTTAAGTTAACGGTGTCCCTCCATTTGGGAGTGTTGTGGAACACTACCCTTATGCGGGAAAGTACCCAGGCTGTATTTGTACTTATCATATCATCATAACCGAACCCAAGGGTGGAAGCATCACGCCCTGCCGCCTCCTGCATAAGATCGAGCATTGCTGTTGGTCTGAGATTATGATTTGCATCAGCCTCATAACACGAAACAATTCTTTTTTCTGAATATTTTTCTCTCATATTTTACATACTTATATGTATGCAAAGTTATAAAACCTTTGGAAAATACCCTCTTTGGGGTGGTACAGGTATTGGAAATAGTGCTATATTTGCAGCCGTTTATGAAAAAGGCTCTCAAATACTGCAGAATCATATTTGCCGCTTATCTGGCATTGTACATGTTGTGCAATGCGGTCTTTATCCATAATCATATCATAGACGGGCAGAACATTTCACACGCCCACATCTTTACAGGAGCAGAACACACCGCTTCAGGTGCACAACTCATCCAGTTGTACAACACAACCTCAGCACTTGTTGCAGAAGTTCTCTCTGTGCCACAGGAATACATTTTGTCTGTAGAGGATTCCTTCCAGCAATTGCAGGAAATCTTTACCTGCAGGGAACTGGAAACATCAACCCTCAGGGGCCCTCCTGCCCTTCTCATCTGATTTGTGCGGCAATTAGGCCGCAATTTTCTTCCCGACAAATTATCGGGAATATATTCCACATATTTATAAATTACACAGATAAGATGAGAAAATGTTTTATGGCATTGCTTGCAATGCTTGTGTTGTGCATTGGTGCAAATGCGCAATCAGACCCCCATATTATTGGACACGTAATAGACAAGAAAACCCAGGAGCACGTGCCCTACGTAACCATAAGGCTTGTAAACACAACAATAGCCACAATTACCGATGATACAGGCCATTATAAACTCACCAACGTTCCCGACGGCAATTATATAATTGAGGCTTCCGCTGTAGGATACATTACAGCATCACAGCCTGTAAGCATTAAATCAAACACCACAATAACAGTAAATTTTACAATTGAAGAGGATGCCCTATTGCTTGAGCAGGTGGTTGTTACCGGAAACCGCAGCGAGACAAAGAAGAGGCACAGCGCAACACTTGTGAATGTTGTGAACAGGGAGATTTTTGAACTTGTAAGTGCCTCGTCGCTTGCAGACGGACTCAATTTCCAGCCCGGAGTGAGGGTTGAGAACGACTGCCAGAACTGCGGATTTACCCAGGTTAGGATAAACGGCCTTGACGGACACTACTCACAGATTCTCATGAACTCAAAACCGGTATTCTCCGCACTTGCCGGAGTTTACGGACTTGAACATATCCCTGCCACGATGATAGACCGTGTGGAGGTTATGCGTGGCGGCGGTTCTGCACTGTTCGGCTCTTCTGCCATTGGAGGTACCATAAACATAATTACTAAAGACCCTGTAACAAACACCGCTGAGGTAAGCCATACACTTACAACAATAGGTATGAGCGGTGCACTTGACAACAATACCACAGCAAATGCCTCCATTGTGAATGATAACGGAAAAACCGGACTGTTTGTATACGGACAGAGCCGTGAAAGGGACCACTATGACCATAATGATGACGGTTTTTCAGAGATAGGTACAATTGATGCCAAGACCCTTGGAGTAAACACCTTTTACAATATAACAGACAACTCAAAGATAAGGGCAGAATACAGTGCTACAAACGAGTACCGAAGGGGTGGTGACCAGTTGGACATTCCTCCTCACCAGGCTATGATTGCAGAGCAGACAGACCACAAGATACACGCAGGAAACATTACTTATGATTTATGGTCAAAAGATTACAAAAACAAATATAATGTATATGCTGCTTTGAGGGATACCAAGCGTGACAGTTACTATGGCAGCAATATGGACCCCAATGCATACGGCAGCACACACGACCTTGTGGTTGTGGGAGGCGGACAGTTTGTACACAAATTCTTTAAATTGTGGTTCATGCCGGCAGAACTGACAGCAGGTGTAGAGTACAACTACAACTACCTTAACGATGTTACCATAGGTTATGACCACGATGTTACCCAGAAGATAAACATCTACTCTGCATTCCTCCAGAATGAGTGGCGTACAGACAAATGGGGATTCCTCCTTGGTGCCCGTATAGACAAGCACTCACTTATAGACCACGCCATTGTTTCACCAAGGGCAAATGTCAGGTATAACCCTTCAAACAAATTGAACTTCAGGCTCTCATACTCTACAGGTTTCCGTGCCCCACAGGCATTTGACGAGGATTTCCACATTGCAATTGTAGGCGGTGAAAGGGTTGTTACAGTATTGGCCGAGGACTTGAAGCAGGAGAGTTCAAACAGTTTCAGTTTCTCTGCAGACTGGTATCCGAAAATTGGAAAAGTACAGAGCAACCTGATGCTTGAACTGTTCCACACAGACCTTAAAGATGTATTTACAATAAGGATGCTTGAGGAGTTTGATTCCAAAGGCAACCAGGTACAGGAGCGCTATAACGGAAGCGGTGCAACAGTTACCGGCTTCAACCTGGAGGGGAAGGCTGTATTCAGCCATGCATTTATGGTACAGGCAGGCCTCACATACCAGCAGAGCCGCTACAAAGAGCCTGAGGAGTGGAGCGAGAACCCTGAAGTACCCACTGAGAAGAGGATGTTCCGTACTCCCGACATTTATGGCTACTTTACAATGCAGTACACCCCAACCAAGAGTTTCTCGATGTCCCTGACAGGAACATACTCGGGCAGTATGCTGGTACAACATATGGAGAGTTCGGGATCCCCAGTTGATGTGGCTGTGGAGACACCATCCTTCTTTGATGCCAACTTCAAGGTTTCAAAGGACTTCAGAATATTCCCGGGAGTTGATATGCAGCTGAATGCTGGAGTGATGAACATATTTGATTCATTCCAGGATGACTTTGATTCAGGTGTAGACCGTGACTCCGGCTACATCTATGGCCCTATGATGCCAAGGAGCCTCTATTTTGGAGTGAAATTGTCACTGTAAATAAAAGCCGGTGTTTACCGGCTTTTATTTTAAAACTATTTTACTGACAATATTATCATTCAGCATCTTGTTTATCTTAAGAGCAATCTCCTCTTTTCTATAATAGAGTTGCGTTCTTATAATTGAAGAATTGATTGTACAGTAAAGGATACCGTCCCTGAAGAATTTGCTGGTAGTAGCCCTTGCACCGGCATCCCCTACAACAAGGTCCCAGGCACCGAAAATACGTACCCTCTGGAGCCCGTCTTCAAGACGTTCCTCTTTTATGAATTCCTGAAGCACATCTTTGATCAGTTGAGTGTTCTCTCTTTTCATACATTACAGGGTTTTGAACTCACCTGATGACACCTCAAACGAGCGGCATTCATTAGTAAACCTCTCCACAATTGAAGCCATCCTCACCTTATTGCTGTCAGAGATGAAAATCTGGCCGAAAGAATCGCCTGCCACAAGCCCCAACAGATACTCAACACGCTGCATGTCCAGTTTGTCAAACACATCATCCAGAAGAAGGATTGGAGCAACGCCGTGCAACTGTTTCATAAGTTCAAACTGTGCCAATTTCAATGCCACAAGGAAACTTTTCTGCTGCCCCTGTGAACCGCATTTTTTTAAAGGCATTCCATTGAGTGTGAATTCAATATCATCCTTATGTATACCCACAGAGGTGAACTTGAGAAAAGAATCCTTCTCCCTGCACCCTGCAAGCAGTTCATCAAGAGGGCCTTCCCTTAGGTCAGAAATGTACTCCATAGAAACAGCCTCCTTGGAGCCACTCAATTCAGCATAATACCCGGTAGCCTTCTCCAGGAGCATACCGCACAGTTCATCCCTCTTTTTGAATATATAATCTGCGTGTACAGACATCTGGAAATCCAGAGTATCCATAAGTTCCCAGGAAATTGAAGGCATCTTAAGGAGCTTGTTCCTCTGCACCAGCAGCTGGTTGTATGACTGCATCCTCTTCAAGTACTCCTTGTCTATCTGGGAAAGTATGAGTGTAAGGAACTTCCTCCTCTCCTCACCTGAACCGTTCACAAGAACCGTATCCGCAGGGGAAACCATAACAATGGGATACCGGCCAATATGCTCAGAAATCCTCTTGTATACTTTGGCATTCTTCTTCACTGTCTTCTCCCCCTCCCTCTTCAATCCAATGCTTATGGTATCTTCAGTTTCATCATCCAACACATATGATCCGTTCAATGCAGCTGCATCTTCCCCAAACCTGAATGTATAGGCATCAGTACTGGAGAAGAAACTCTTTGTCATTGAAAGGTAATATATGGCATCAAGAAGATTTGTCTTTCCCTCCCCGTTATTGCCGGAAATGCAATTCACTTTCCGGGAAAACTCAAGTTGTGCCCCCCGGATATTCTTAAAATCCGAAACTGATATTCTTCTCAAGTACATAACAGCGCAAATATACCCAAAAACTGCAAAATAAACTTTGTGATTCATTAAAATATTGTAAATTTGCACGCTCATAAATTTTGGAAAATAATATCTTATAAATATGTCAAACAACAAGAACATCCAGGAGCCTGAAGTAAATGTAGGAGAGGCTCTGTCAAAGACTGAAAAGTTTTTTGAGACTTACAAAAACCACATCATCTATGGTTCAATCGGTATAATTGCAGTAGTTGCAATTGCACTTCTTTACCACAACTTCATCACCCTTCCTGCACAGCAGGAGGCAATGGCCCAGACTTTCACTGCAGAGCAGTATTTCAGGGCCGGTGAGTATGAGAAAGCACTCAATGGTGACGGCAACGCACTTGGCTTTAACCAGATCATCAGCGAGTACGGCACAAAATCAGGTGAGGCTGTATACTTCTACGCAGGTGTATGCAACCTTCAGTTGGGCAATTTTGCAGATGCAATTTCAGACCTCAAGAAGTACAACGGTGAGGATGCAGTAATCGCTGCAAGGGCTTTGGCCTGCATCGGTGATGCTTATGCCGCACAGAATGATTTCAACTCAGCTGTAAACAACTACAAGGCTGCAGCTGCAAAAGCTGACAACATCCTTGCTGCAAACTATCTGTTGAAAGCAGGTATCATCTGCGAGGAGCAGGGCAATACTGCAGAGGCTTTGAAATTCTACCAGGAGATTAAAGACAAATATCCTGCTTCACCAGAGGGATATGATATAAACAAATACATTTCACGCATCCAGGTTTCAAAATAATCATAGAGTTATGGGAAGAGCGTTTGAGTTCAGAAAAGAGAGGAAATTGAAACGTTGGGGCAATATGGCCCGCGTTTTTACAAGATTGGGAAAAGAGATTACAATCTGTGCAAAATCAGGCGGTCCTGATCCTGATACAAACCCAAGATTGCGTACCCTCATCCAGACTGCAAAGAGTGAGAATATGCCTAAAGACAACATAGACAGGGCTATCAAACGTGCAGTTGAGAAGGATACAGCAGATTATAAGGAGATTGTATACGAAGGCTATGCACCGCACGGCATTGCAGTGCTTGTAGAGACAGCAACCGACAACAACAACAGGACTGTTGCAAACGTAAGAAGCTACTTCAACAAGTTCGGCGGTTCATTGGGAACTTCAGGCAGTGTTGATTTCATGTTTGAGCGCAAATGTGTCTTTAAAGTTACTGCCAAAGAGGGGCTTGATATGGAGGAGCTTGAACTTGAAATGATTGATTACGGCGTGGATGAGATTTTCCTTGATGAGGAAGAGAATGTGATTGTCATCTACGGTGCATTCGAGTCTTTCGGAGACATCCAGAAATATCTGGAGGGCAACGGATTTGAGATCAAATCGGGACAGTTTGAGAGAATCCCTACCAGTGACCCTAAAAAACTCACTGCAGAGGAGAAGGCAGATGTTGAGAAACTTCTTGCCAAACTTGAGGAAGATGATGATGTCCAGAATGTTTACCACACAATGGACATGGCTGAATAGTCACATACAAATAAATGGGAATACCGCACCACATTCTGGTTGCGGTATTCTTTTTTATTTCTTACATTTGTACGATATTATGCACATATTCTAACATTTTAAATACTTATTGATATGGAACTAACACATATTGAGCACATTGGTATTGCAGTTAAATCATTGGAGACTGCTATCCCTTACTACGAGGAGAAACTCGGATTGAAATGCTATGCAATTGAAGAGGTTGCTGACCAGAAAGTTAAAACTGCTTTCTTCAAAATAGGCCAGACAAAACTTGAGCTTCTTGAGAGCACATCTCCAGAGGGTACAATTGCAAAATTCATTGAGAAAAAAGGTGAGGGTGTACACCACATTGCATTTGCAACCAACGGTGTTCAGAAATCACTTGACGAGCTTGCTGCAAAAGAGGTACAGCTTATTGACAAAGCTCCAAGAAAAGGTGCTGAGGGTTTGAACATTGCTTTCCTTCATCCAAAATCAACTTGCGGTGTTCTTACAGAGCTTTGCGAGGATCCATCTAAAATGTAATTGAAATTTAAACCTAACATAATTAATTAAAATGAGCCAACAACTCGAACAAGTAAAGGCGTTGATTTCTCTACGTGAGAAAGCTCGCATTGGCGGTGGTCAAAAAAGAATTGACTCACAGCACGAAAAAGGCAAATATACTGCTCGTGAAAGAATTAATATGCTCCTTGACGAGGGAAGTTTTGAGGAGTTTGATATGTTTGTAACACACCGTTGTACAAACTTCGGTATGGAGAAGAACGTATTCCTTGGTGATGGTGTTGTAACCGGTAGAGGTACAATCGACGGCCGTATGGTTTACGTATTCGCACAGGACTTTACAGTATTCGGAGGTTCACTTTCTGAGAGCTTTGCAATGAAGATCTGTAAAGTAATGGACAAAGGTATGAGAATGGGTGCACCTGTAATTGGTCTTAACGACTCAGGTGGAGCACGTATCCAGGAGGGTGTGAACGCTCTTGCAGGTTATACTGAGATTTTCCAGAGAAATATCCTTGCATCAGGTGTTATCCCTCAGATTTCTGCAATCTTCGGTCCTTGTGCAGGTGGTGCAGTTTACTCTCCAGCACTTACAGACTTCAACATCATGACCAGAGGTACCAGCTACATGTTCCTTACAGGTCCTAAAGTAGTAAAATCAGTAACTGGTGAGGATGTTACCCAGGAGCAGTTGGGTGGTGCAAGCGTACACGCTTCTAAGAGTGGTGTTGCACACTTTGCTGTAGACAATGAGGAGGAAGGTCTTGAGGTAATCAAAGCCCTTTTGAGCTATATCCCTCAGAACAACTTGGAGGAGGCTCCATATGTTGAGACCAATGACCCTATCGACAGACTTGAGGATTCATTGAACGATATTATCCCTGACGACCCTAACAAACCATACGATGTATACGAGGTAATTGGTGCAATCGTTGATGAGGGCAAATTCCTTGAGGTACACAAAGACTACGCTAAGAACATTGTTGTTGGTTTCGCACGTTTCAACGGTCAGTCAGTAGGTATCGTTGCAAACCAGCCTAAGGCTCTTGCAGGTGTTCTTGACAACAACTCTTCAAGAAAGGCTGCACGTTTCGTTCGTTTCTGCGACGCATTCAACATTCCATTGGTAACCCTTGTTGACGTTCCTGGTTTCTTGCCTGGTACACAGCAGGAGTACGGCGGAATCATCCTTCACGGTGCAAAACTTCTTTACGCATACGGTGAGGCAACTGTTCCAAAAGTAACTGTAGTTCTTAGAAAAGCATACGGTGGAGCATACTGTGTGATGAGTTCTAAACACTTGAGAGGTGACATCAACTACGCTTGGCCTACAGGTGAGATTGCAGTAATGGGTCCATCAGGAGCAATTGAGGTTCTTTACGGTAAAGAGATGAAAGAGGCTGCTGATCCTAAAGCATTCGCTAAAGAGAAAGAGCAGGAGTACAGAGATGCATTTGCAAACCCTTACAACGCTGCTAAATACGGCTACATCGATGATGTTATCGAGCCAAGAAATACCCGTTTCCGTATTATCCGCGCACTTCAGGAGTTGCAGACCAAGAAACTTGTAAACCCTGCGAAGAAGCACGATAACCTTCCTCTATAATTAAAACAACTTAAAAAATGAAGAAATTTTATACATTAATTTTGTTGTTGGGAGTTGTCTGCGCTTCAAATCTGTATGCCCAGAACATGTCCGACATGCGTCTCAATGAGGTACTTGTTACCAACACTGAGGGCTTTGAGGATGACTACGGCTACAGAAGCGGTTGGATAGAACTTTTCAACACTTCATATGGTACAGTGGATATTGCGGGCTGTTATCTCTCTACAGATCCCAATAACCTTACAATGTACATGATCCCTAAAGGGGATGTCCTTACAAAAGTACAGCCTCGCCAGCACATCCTGTTCTGGGCAGACGGCATTGCAAACAGAGGCACTTTCCACCTTGGTTTCACTTTGGATGGCGCAAAAGAGGTGATCTTCACTGCCGCTGACGGTAGAACCGTAATTGACAGAGTTGAGTTCCCAGCATTGGAGCCAAACAAATCATACGGCAGAAAGATGGACGGTGAGGGTTCAGCAGCAGAAGTTGGAGTTTTCTATACTTCATATAGGAATTCACTTAAAGATGCTGAGGCAAAAGCTGACAAATCAACCAAATTCGGTTGGATAAATATGGACAACCCTACTCCTAGCACCAACAATGCCACTTTGGTCGGCGAGTCCAAATCTGCAATGATGGCCAAGAATGACCCTTACGGTATCTTTATGACAGTAACAGCAATGGGTGTTACATTCCTTGTATTGGCTATCCTGTACATTGTGTTCAAACAGGTGGGCAAGTTCCATATAAAGAAGAAATCAGAGAATGCCACCAAAGCTGTTGCAGGAATTGCACAGAGCGGCAAAGCAGATACTTCAGGCCAGGTTTCAGCAGAGACTTATGCTGCAATCTCAATGGCCATCCACTTGTTCATGCAGGACAATGAAACTCACGATTTTGAGGATACTGTCCTTACTATCAACAAAGTATCAAGAACTTACTCTCCATGGAGTTCTAAGATTTACACTCTAAGAGAGACACCACAGTTAAAAAAATAACACATTAAAAGAAAACGGTAATGAAAGAATATAAATTGAAAATTAACGGTAATGACTATGCTGTAACCGTTAACGAGGTAGATGGCTCAATGGCTGAGGTGGAGGTAAATGGAACTCCTTTCAAAGTTGAGTTTGAGAAACCAATCAAGAAAGCTGCTGCTCCAGTTGCTAAACCTATGGCTCCTAAGGCTACCCCTGCAGGTGCTCCTGAGGTTAAAGTTACAAAACCTGCTGCTGCAGGCGGAGCAGGCAATGCAGTTACTTCACCACTTCCAGGCGTTATCCTTGAGGTATCTGTAAAAGTTGGTGATGCAGTTAAGAGAGGCCAGAAAGTGATGGTTCTTGAGGCCATGAAAATGGAGAATGTCATTGAGGCTACTGCAGACGGTACAGTAACAGCAATCAAAGTAGAAAAAGGTGATTCAGTACTTGAGGGTGCTCCACTTGTAATAATCGGTTAATTATGGTTTACGAAGCTAGTATATTTGATAATTTGACCCAATTCTTTATGTTCACAGGATTTGCCAATGTAACACTTGGCCATATCGTGATGATATTGATTGGATTGGTGTTCATATACCTGGCCATTACAAAGGATTGGGAGCCTATGCTGTTGATTCCTATTGGTTTCGGTATACTTATTGGTAACATTCCATTGTTCCCAGGTCTTAATGTAGGTGTGTACGAGCAAGGTTCTGTATTGAACATTTTCTACCAGGGCGTAAGCCAGGGCTGGTATCCACCGTTGATTTTCTTGGGTATTGGTGCAATGACAGATTTCTCTGCATTGATTTCTAACCCTAAACTTATGCTTATAGGTGCTGCTGCACAGTTCGGTATCTTTGGTGCATACACATTGGCACTTGCATTGGGCTTCAGCCCTGCAGAGGCTGGTGCTATCGGTATCATCGGTGGTGCTGACGGTCCTACAGCAATCTTCCTTTCAGGTAGACTTGCTCCAGATATGATGGGTGCAATTGCAGTGTCTGCATACTCTTATATGGCTCTTGTACCGGTTATCCAGCCGCCTATCATGAGGCTTCTTACAACCGAGAAAGAGAGAGTTATTAAGATGAAACCGCCACGTGCCGTTTCTCCTACTGAGAAGAGACTCTTCCCTATAGTTGGTTTCCTTCTTACAGCATTCATTGTACCTTCAGGTATTCCGCTCTTGGGTATGCTGTTCTTCGGTAACCTCATTAAAGAGTCAGGTGTGACAAAACGTTTGGCTACAACTGCAAGCGGTCCGCTAATTGACGTTATGTCTATCCTTATCGGTATTACTGTAGGTGCATCTACACAGGCTGACAAATTCCTTCAGTGGAGTTCAGTTAAGATCTTCATCCTTGGTGCATTCTCATTTGTCATTGCAACATTGACAGGTGTGCTTTTCGTGAAGTTCTTCAACCTGTTCCTCAAAGAGGGCAACAAGATCAACCCGCTTATCGGTAATGCAGGTGTATCTGCAGTTCCTGATGCAGCACGTGTATCAAATAACGTAGGTCTTGAGTATGACAAGAGAAACTATCTTTTGATGCATGCTATGGGTCCTAACGTTGCAGGTGTTATCGGTAGTGCTGTTGCAGCCGGTATCCTTCTTGCATTCCTTGCATAAGGCGTTATACTAAATATCAATTCATATAAGGTGGCCCTTACGGGTCACCTTATTTTTTATGCAGAATTACAGAGAAGTATCCTCAAGGAATGTGGCCCCGGGCGGAGTTTGGTGCATAAATGGGGCATTTTCTGCACCGGAAGTTGAGGCCCAGGCAGTTCGGCGCTAAATAGAGTGTTTTTCTGCACCGAATGTTGCACCAGGCGGAGTTTGGTGCATAAATGGGGCATTTTCTGCACCGGAAGTTGAGGCCCAGGCAGTTCGGCGCTAAATAGAGTGTTTTTCTGCACCGAATGTTGCACCGGGCGGAGTTTGGTGCATAAATGGGGCATTTTCTGCACGGGAAGGATTTGTCGGGAGTAGGAAAATGGGACAATTAAGATTGGTATTTGACAATAATATGAGTTATAATTGCTGAAATCCGGCAGGGATTGTGCATAAAAATGATTAAATTTGAAGATTCTTTATAAAAATAATATAGGAGACATTATATATGCAGAACAAGTTGCAGGAACTGACAGACAAACTCTATAATGAGGGGCTGTCGAAAGGCAAACAGGAGGCTGAACAGTTGAAGGCCAACGCCAAGAATGAGGCTGCACAGATAATTGCACAGGCAAAGGAGCAGGCTCAGGAGATTCTGGCAAAGGCACAGGCAGAAGCCGCAGAATTGAAATCAAAAAGTGAGAATGATGTAAAAATGGCTGCTCAGCAGACTTTTACAACAGTAAAGAAACAGATTGAAAATGCAATAATTGCCAAATCTGTGGCTGAACCTGTAAAATCTGCAACTTCAGATGCAGAATTTCTTAAGGGGATAATTAAAGATATAGTGGCCGCATTCAATCCTGGCAACTCAGATTCTGTAGCACTTGAACTTATACTCCCGGCTGAGAAACAGAAGGAACTTGATGCATATGCAAAAGAGACCCTTTCAAAAGTATGTGCTGCAGGAGTTGATGTGCAGTTCAGCAAATCGGTGCAGGGTGGATTCAGAATTTCACCTAAAGGTGAGGGATATATGCTCAGTTTCACCGACAAAGACTTTGAGAACATCATTGCAGAGTACCTGAGACCAAAAACAAAAGCTCTTCTTTTTGGATAAAACTCTCTTGAACAATGGGAAACTATCATTACATAATTGCAGGATTGCCTGAATTGGTACTCAATGCAGACAACAAGTCCTTCTCATATGATGCTGTAAGGGAATCAATATACCAGAGCAGCGATGAAAAGGACAGACGTCTTATTGAGTGGTTTGATTTTGGCACAAGCGAAGAGAACCTCACTTCCCATTTCTACAGGGCTGCCTTCAGGAACAAGTGCAGATTCATAAGGCTATGGTTTGCATTGGACCTTGAAATAAGGAACCGAAAGGTTGATTTTGTTGCAGGCAAGATGGGCAGGGATGCCTCACTGTACAAGGTTGCCACCGGATGTAATGTTGATCTGGGGCTTTCTGATGAGCAGTTGGATAAATTGTCGGGAATATTTGCCAATAAAAACATCCTTGAAAAGGAACAGTTGCTTGACAAATTCAAATGGGACTATATAAGCGGCCTGAATGAATACGGAGAGTTCAATATGGATGTGATTCTGGCATTCCTTGCCAAAGGCAAACTTATTGACAGGTGGAACAAATTGGACCGCAAGGCCGGTGAGGAGATGTTCCGCAGGCTGGTTGATGAAGTGAGGGGGACATTCAATGGAATTGGAAACAGAAAATTAGATTAAATATATATGAGTACCACAGGAAAAGTTACAGGTATCATTGCCAACCTTGTTACAGTGGAGGTTAATGGTCCTGTTGCACAGAATGAGATATGCTACATAAAGCTTGGCGACAGCAGGCTTATGGCAGAGGTCATAAAGGTGAACGGCAAGAGTGCTTCCGTTCAGGTTTATGAGAGTACCCGTGGAGTAAGGAAAGGGAACGATGTGGAGTTTATGGGCTATATGCTTGAGGCTACACTTGGTCCTGGTCTACTTTCCAGCAACTACGACGGTTTGCAGAACAACCTGGCTACAATGACAGGAGTGTTCCTGCAGAGGGGCGAGTACACCTCCCCTATTGATATGGAGAAGAAATGGGACTTCACCCCATTGGCCAAAGCGGGCGACAAAGTTGTTGCTGCAGACTGGCTTGGTGAGGTAAAAGAGGGATGGCTCCCCCATAAAATTATGGTCCCTTTCAGTTTCAAGGGTGAGTATACAGTAAAATCTGTAGCTGCTGCAGGAAGTTACAAGGCTTCAGATACAGTTGCAGTAGTAACTGATGCAGCCGGTGAAGACCACAATGTTACAATGGTGCAGAAATGGCCTGTAAAAGTTGCCATTGGAGGATATAAAGAGAAACCAAGGCCTTACAGGATTATGGAGACAGGTGTAAGGTGTATAGATACACTCAACCCTATGGCAGAGGGCGGTACAGGATTCATTCCAGGGCCATTCGGCTGTGGAAAAACTGTGCTCCAGCACGCAATTGCAAAACAGGGTGAGGCTGATGTTATCATTATGGCTGCCTGCGGTGAACGTGCGAATGAGGTAGTGGAGATTTTTGCAGAGTTCCCTGAACTTATAGATGCAAGGACCGGACGCAAATTGAGCGAGCGTACCACAATCATCTGCAATACATCCAACATGCCGGTTGCAGCCCGTGAGGCTTCTGTATATACAGCAATGACAATAGGTGAGTATTACAGGGCAATGGGACTTAAAGTTCTTCTCCTTGCAGACTCCACTTCACGTTGGGCTCAGGCTCTTAGGGAGATGAGTAACCGTATGGAGGAACTGCCTGGTGCAGATGCATTCCCTGTAGACCTTCCTGCAATCATCTCAAACTTCTATGCAAGGGCAGGTATTGTTACACTCAATAACGGGGAAACCGGTTCAGTTACATTCATTGGAACAGTATCACCTGCCGGCGGTAACCTTAAAGAGCCTGTTACAGAGTCTACAAAGAAAGCTGCAAGATGTTTCTACGCACTCAGCCAGAACCGTGCAGACCGCAAACGTTACCCTGCAGTAGACCCTATTGATTCATATTCAAAATACCTTGAGTATCCTGAAATTGCAGAATACCTTAACGCAAAGGTTGACCCTCAGTGGGTTGAAAAGGTAAACAAAGCAAAGAACTATATCTTAAGGGGTAAAGAGGCATATGAGCAGATTAACATCCTTGGAGATGACGGTGTGCCTATGGAGTACCACAACAGATACTGGAAGAGCGAACTTATAGACTTCATCATCCTTCAGCAGGATGCATTTGATGCAATTGACAGTTCAACTCCTATGGACCGTCAGGAGTTCATGCTTAACAAGGTTCTTGAGGTTTGTGATGCACCAGTAGATTTTGAGAGTTTTGAGGATTGCAGCGCACACTACAAGAACATAATTAACATAATGCGCCAGATGAACTATTCAGAGTACAAGAGCGCAGACTTTGAAAAATATCTTGAGCAATTAAATAAAGTTACCAGACATGACAACTAAAGCATTTCAAAGAATATATACCCAATTGGAGGCCATCACCAAGGCCACAGTTGCCCTAAAGGCACAGGGTGTATCCAACGATGAGCTGGCTACCGTGGACGGTCGATTGGCTCAAGTTGTAAAGATAAAGGGAGACCTTGTAACCCTGCAGGTTTTCTCGGGTACTGAAGGTATCCCTACAGATTCAGAGGTGATCTTCTTTGGTGAGGCGCCATCCCTGAATGTAAGCGAGCAGTTGGCAGGCCGATTCTTCAATGCTTACGGAGAGCCTATAGACAACGGTCCGGCAGTGGACGGCGAAAAGAGGTTCATCGGTGGCCCAAGTGTAAACCCTTACAGAAGGAAACAGCCTTCACAGCTAATTCCAACCGGTATTGCAGGAATTGACCTTAACAATACACTGGTTTCCGGCCAGAAGATCCCTTTCTTTGCCAACGCAGACCAGCCATACAACCAGGTTATGGCCAACGTAGCACTGAGGGCTGATGTAGACAAGATCATCCTTGGCGGTATGGGTCTTACAAACGATGACTACCTCTACTTCAAACAGATGTTTGAGAATGCAGGTGCATTGAACAAGATCATCAGTTTTGTAAACACCACAGAACAGCCTCCGGTAGAGCGTCTGCTAATCCCGGATATGGCACTTACAGCAGCAGAGTACTTTGCAGTGGACAAAAACGAGAAGGTGCTTGTACTCCTTACAGACATGACACTCTATGCAGATGCCCTCTCAATTGTAAGTAACCGTATGGACCAGATCCCTTCAAAAGACTCAATGCCAGGTTCCCTCTATTCAGACCTTGCAAAAATCTATGAGAAGGCAGTACAGCTTCCCGACGGAGGTTCAATTACAATCATAGCAGTAACAACCCTGAACGACGGAGACATTACCCACGCCATTCCGGACAACACAGGATACATTACAGAGGGACAGCTCTTCCTGAGGACCGATACCGATACAGGAAAAGTTATCATTGACCCGTTCCGTTCACTTTCACGTCTGAAACAGCTTGTAATTGGAAAACAGACCAGGGAAGACCACGGACAGGTTATGAACACCGGAGTACGTCTGTATGCAGACGCAGCAAACGCAAAGACAAAACTGGAGAACGGTTTTGACCTTAGCGACTACGACCTCCGCTGTCTGGATTACGCCAAAGACTACTCAAACAAACTTCTGGCAATTGACGTGAACATTAAGATAGACCAGATGCTGGATACAGCCTGGGACCTCTTTGGAAAATACTTCAAGCCTGAAGAACTTGGTATAAAGCAGAACCTTGTAGACAAATACTGGAAAGGCAACTAACGTATGGCAATCAAATTCCAATATAACAAGACATCACTTAACGAGCTTAACAAGCAACTTAAGATAAGGAAGAACGCCCTCCCTACCCTTAAGAACAAGGAGAGCGCACTCCGTCTTGAGGTGAAGCGTGCAAAGGCCACAAGTGATGAACTTATGGAAAAACTTGATGCCTCCCTTAAAGCATACGAATATCTGGCCGCCCTTTGGAACGAATTCACTCCCGGACTCATTGCAGTGAAGGATGTAGTGCTTAAAACCGAAAAAATAGCGGGTGTAAAGACCCCAGCCCTGGTTGAAGTGCTGTATGAAGTGAATGAATTTGACATCTTCCGCAGGCCGCTCTGGTACTCAGACGGTGTGGAGATACTCCAGCAGTTGGCCCAGATAGGTATAGAATCCGAAATCTACAGGGAAAAGATGAGGATACTGGACTTTACCAGAAAGAAGACCACCCAAAAGGTGAATCTTTATGAAAAAGTACAGATACCTGGTTATCAGGAGGCAATAAGGAAAATAAAGAGATATATGGAGGATGAGGAGAATCTTTCAAAAGCATCTCAGAAAATAGTGAAAACCCGACACTTAATTGAAGAGGAGGAGGAGAACAATGATTAAGAAAATGACAAAATACTCTTTTGTGGTATTCCACAGGGAGGTGGATGATTTTCTGAGGAATCTCCAGGAAATAGGTGTTGTAGACATTACCAGACAGAAGCGTGCAATTGACTCATACTCAATGGATAAATTTGAGGAAATTGCCCAATGCAACGCTGCTTCCGGTGCATTGAAGAGACTTAAGGCAGAAGCTCTGAAAAACAAGGTTGATATACCTGCAGAGAAACCTGAGTCAGACAATCTTTTGGCACTGTACACAGAATCAGCTGCACAGAAAGAGGCACTTAAGGCAAAACTGGCTGCACTCAAAAGTGAACTGGCAGATGCACTCCCTTGGGGGGCATTCACCCAGGAAGACCTGCAGAATCTTGAGAAACTGGGACTTACCCCATACTTCTACACTATTTCCGCACAGAAATACAACAAGGAGTGGGAAAGCCTCTACCCTATCCATATTCTGAATGAATATGAGGGCAAGATATACTTTGCAGCACTTGCAGAGGATGGCAAAAAGCCTTCACTCCCTCTTCCCGACAGCACATTCCCTGCAGTCTCTGCAGATGTGCTGCAAAAGCAGCAGGAAGAGTGCCAGGCACAGGCAGAATTTGTGGAAAGACAGTTACTGTCACTCACAAACTGCATAGAAGATCTTGAGGCTGAAAAAAATAGACTCTTCAGCAATCTTGACCTGTACCTTGCAAATGAGGCTTCTGTAAAGAAAGCGGATGAGACCATTGTGATTTTTGAGGCATTTGCACCAACAGATGTAGACTCTGATGTTGTGAAATTCCTTGAACAGAACAATGTATACTACCTGAAAGAAGAGGCAAAAGAGGAGGACAATCCTCCTATAAAACTGAAGAACAACTTCTTTGCAAAATTATATGAGCCTATAGGAGACCTGTATATGCTCCCTAAATATGGTGAACTTGACCTTACAGTCTTCTTTGCACCATTCTATATGCTCTTCTTTGGCTTATGCCTTGGAGATATGGGATACGGACTTGTACTCATAATTGCAGGACTGTTTGTAAACTTTAAGGTAAAGGCATACGCAAACTACGGAAAACTTGTTGCCTGGCTGGGCCTTGGAGCAGTAATTATGCCGGCACTGAACGGAACTGTATTCGGAGCCAAGATATATGACTTCATTCCAATGCCACAGAGCATAACAGACCTGTTCTTCAACGATATGCAGATGTTCTGGTTTGCAATACTCTTTGGTATCTTCCAGATTATATTTGCAAGGATGATACAGGTTGTATACTGCTTTATGAAAGGCAATATACACGCGGCATTAAGCGGACTGGGATGGGCAATCTGCATAGGTTGGGCTGCGTTGGCATACGCATCAATGGAGGCCCAGTTCACCTATCCTGGCTGGATAAACTACATTGCAATGGGAGGCCTTGCTCTCATACTCCTCTTTACATCAAACGTAAAGAATCCGTTTGTAAGGCTCTTCAAAGGAACTGCTGCGCTGTACGACTCAACAGGAGTATTCGGTGATGTGCTCTCATACATCCGTCTGTTCGGATTGGGAACGTCCGGCGGTATCCTTGGTTTTGTAGTGAACTCAATTGCAATGAACCTTGCAGAAATTCCATACGCAGGCTGGTTCTTTATGGGGCTTATGCTTGTGATAGGGCATATTTTTGTACTGCTCCTTTCTTGCCTTGGTGCATTTGTACACCCTATGCGACTCACATTCATAGAGTTTTACAAAAATGCAGGGTTTGAAGGTGGCGGAAGGGCTTACAACCCACTTGAAAAGAAATAATAACAATTTAAAAATTCAAATACTATGGAACAATTACCTTTCTTCTTGGCCTATACAGGTATGGGCATTATGTTGGCTGCTGCATGTATCGGCAGTGCATTTGGAGTAACAATTGGCGGTAATGCCACTATTGGCGCACTTAAAAAGAACCCGGATATGTTCGGTTCTGCAATGATCCTTTGTGCATTGCCTTCAACCCAGGGACTTTACGGCTTTGCCGCATTCTTCCTTATGCTCAACAAAATTAAAGTAATGGAGGCACTTTCACTCAACGCTTCATTGGCAGTTCTTGCAGTAGGTGTTGCATTGGGTATTGTAGGTTTCTACTCTGCAATCAAACAGGCTTCATTGGTAGCAAACGGTATCAACGAGATGGCAAACGGAAACGACGTATTCGGTAAAACACTTATCCTTGGCGTATTCCCAGAGTTGTACGCAATCCTTGCATTTGCTGCAGCATTCTTGGCATTGCCGGCGTAAGTTATTGATGACCTTTTGTACAACTGATTGTTTTACAGATAATAAAAACGAGATACATGAAATTCCACGTATCTCGTTTTTTCTTATAATGAGAATATTATGCAAAAAGACGACGATAAATAAAAAGCAAATATTTTCTCAAGAACCTTAAGTTGACCCATAAAGAGGAAAACATCCGCCACTTGAAGGAAGTTACAGGGATAATTTTACCTGAAGGATGCTGTATCTGGGTTACTTTGCCTATAATGTCTTTTGAATGGCAGAATTCCCTGCTGGCATATACACCGTCACCCTGTATTATATATTTTTCACCCTCAATTTTAATTACCCTATGGAGTACATGGCGTCCTTTGTAGAAAAAAAGAACAACGTCATTTTTTACAACAGGCTCATTTACAGGAGAAAGAAGAATAGAATCTTTATCGCCTGATAAGAAGGGGTACATGGAGTTGCCTTTTACTTTAAACCAGACACTCCGGCCCTGGGATATCTCGGATTCTACTTGTGCAAAGAATAAGTCATTAGGGAGAGATTTCATAGCTGAGAGGAAAAAATTGTATTGCAGGAAAGTTGAGCAGCATCTGCATCCGGTAGGCATTCAAGCCACCAGCATGGTGCAGAACGGAGTATTTGGCCTAAAGAAGAGGAAATATGGGAGTATATCCTCTCATCATAGGCAAATTCTGGTGGGCAGGATGGATGCAATGCGGCATAGCCTTTCAGCACAGGAAGCTTATGCATTTTATTGTATGGAGCCTGTGAAAGCCTTACACAACCGGCAAGGGGGTATCTCTCCTGCTTATAGCAAGGGGTCTTTCCGCTCCAAGGGCTGCCGTAAACCCAAACCGAACCATCAATTATACGTACAATAGGGCTGTCATCATTAAGCAGAAAAGAACCGGATATATTCTCACGCCATAAACGGGTATGGGTACTTTTGCCTGTACCGCTTTCACCCAAAAACAGGACAGCCTTGCCATCATGTACAATACAGCTGCTGTGGATTGCCACAGTCCCCCTGCTGCATGTCATAAGCCCATAACCAACCCAAAGGGCAAAACGGAAAAGTCTCAAACTCAAATTCCCATTAAGGAATACCTCATTCCCCCCAAGAGAACACCACATATACAGCGGCTCCTCAGCCTCAGGCTTCTGAATAAGGTAAAAACCTTCCTCAGTAGAGCCAAACTCACCATGCACGTCCTCATAATCAAAGGAATACTGTTCAACAAGTCCACAAGGAAGAGTATCAGACAAAACAAAACTGAAATCCGGATCTCCGGAGGTGTCCTCAAAATGGCTGAACCCGCCAATACGGGAAATTTCACCGCACAAAGTCTCACCCTGTACCTCAAAATAATGGTCGGCTACTCTATATCTCTTACTTGTCATCTTCTTCCAAATTAATAATTCTGCTGCAATAAGCCAATGAACTTTCCCTATGGGCAATAGAAAGGATTGTAAGTCCCGGACAGGATTCCCTCAAATCCATCAGCATCATATTTATCTCCTTTTCAGTTGCATTATCCAAAGCAGAAGTAGCCTCGTCCAAAAGGAGGAGTGTCGCCCCCTTGTACAAAGCCCTTGCAATGCCAATCCTCTGCTTTTGTCCTCCCGACAATTTGCCTCCACCTTCGCCCAAAATGGTATCAAGGCCATTCTCAAGAGAATCGGCCCAATCCTTCAGGCAAACTTTTTCAAGAATTTGAAGAATTCTTTCCCTGTCGGGAAGATCATACCCAAGTGCAATATTCTCTGCTATTGACCCGTTGAAAATGAAAACCTCCTGAGGAACATACCCAATCTGGGCAAGCCATGATTTTCTGGCAGCGGAAGTGAGGGGAACCCCATCTATCCTTATTTTCCCTTTTGAAGGGCTCAGGAAGCCGAGTAGCAAATTGAACAAAGTGGTTTTACCAACTCCGCTGTAACCGCAGAAACCAACATACTCTCCTTTGGAAATTTTAAAATCCTTAAAATTTATAGGTTCTTCTGAATAGCTGAAAGAGAGTCCGCAAACCTCAATGGCATTATTGAATGAAACCGTCTCATCAGCAGCAGCTTTGGAAGAAACCGGCTCTGCCAGTCCCTCCTCTATAACCTCCAACGAAGGGAGTGCATTCTGCAGCTGGGTAATTCCTCCAAGAATGCCCCTTAAAGCCGGTAGCAGCCTGAATGCAGAAACTGCAAAAATTCCAACCAGCATACCGGCATTCTCACCTCCCAGGAGCACCATAATAGCAAGTCCTATGATAACTGCAAGCTCTGAAAGCAGACGCGGCAATATATACACCGTTTCCAGCTTTATTCTTGCATCATTCACTATATCAACCCCTTTAAGGAAAGAATCCTGCAACTTGGGAAACGCCCCGTTAATCTCAAGTTCCGTATAACCTCTGAAAGTATCTGTAACAAGCCTGGCCTGGGAACGTTTTGCCTCAAAATCTGCACGTCCGTACTCCTTCACCTTTTTCCTTATGAAAAAAAGATACAGCAACATGAACGGTATAAAACAGATATACAGCACAACAACAGACCTCCAGTCATATATAAGCAATGCAACGGAAACCAGAACAATAAGCAGCCCCTCCCCTGCCATACGCAAAAGGGGCATAAGGATACGGTCGCTGAAAGTATAGCAGATGAAATTCACTGAATGTCCCAGATTGCTGTACCCTTTATCCCTTATAAAAAGCAGGCCGTTATTGTAATATCTCTCATAAAGGCTGGAACTCAGCCTCTTGTACAAAGCCAGCAGATAACGGCTCTGGTATCTGGTAAACAATGTTGAGAAAATCCCTTTGGTTGCAATAAGGGCAAAAGCCAGAAGAGAAAAATAAATTGCAGCACTCCTGTTCTCACCACCCTCAAGCAGATAATACAGAACCGGGAGCAAAGAGGCCAGCCCCACAAAATCAAGCAAGGAATTAAAGAAGACAGTACACACAACCTTCAACCCCTGCCTCTTCTCCTGCGGCTGCAACAAATTTATTATCCTTCTGAACATCACTTCTCCCCCCTGTTTAAAATCATATCCGGGGCCTTTATATGTGCCACAACCGAAGAAAGGAACCTCCTTACAGGAGATGCGCCCAATACATCGTATGAAAGTTTTGCACTTCTCAACACCCTGCGGAATTTATAGAAAATTACTGCCAACGGATTGCTGTGGGGCACTACAGAATCAAATTTCGGGTACAGCATCTCCTCCAGCATCTCATCCGCCAAGGCGGTATAATCCTGCGGTAAAAAGCTTATATCCTGCTCTGTCCCCAGGTACTTGTTTGCCAAATGGGTAAATGCTGCCAAGGCACGGAGGAAATTGGTTTCCTTAACTTCGCAAGGAATAACAAGATTATTCTTCTTTAAAAGTGCTGCCCAATCATACAGGTGATGCAGGGCAATGCCGCTCCCATAATGCTGGAAGGCGTGGCAGCTTATAAACAGCATATTGAACTGCGGCGAAGGTACAAGAATCCTGTACTTGCCCTCATAAAAAGAAACCTCCACAGGGTTAAGGCACCTCCAGAGCACCTCATTCAAACTCCCCAGAAACTTTGGATAAGTCTTTACATTTAGAAAAAACTTGTGGTTCTCTATTGGAATCCCCTTGAAATAAAAATTGCTGTGTTTATAAGAATGCGAATGGTCAACCTCAATCCCCTTCTCCCCCACAAGCCTGTCTGACAGGAGATTTGCTTCCCGATGGCCAATTGCCTTTTCATCTGCAGAGTAAGTATAGATGTCAATGTCGCCCCCTTCCCTATGGGCAGGGACATTATAATTGGCAGAAAAACCCACACCCTTCATCTGCACCGCAACAATACCATTTTCCCTGTAAAACTGCTGCAGTTCCTGCGCAGCCTCACAATACCTCCGGTGCTTCTGCTCATACTTCTCTACCGAGATTCCCCACTGGAACTTCAGCCCTTTTGGAGGATGCAGACTCTGCTCCAACTGCAGCACCCCTTCCCACGCCAATGCCAGCACCCCCTGTCGGGATGCTGCATTAAAACACATCTTCCAGTCCTGTTCCTCAGCCCCTTCAAACAGCCCCACCTCCGGCTCCACACCATGCAGCGAACTCCTCAAAAGGGCAAAAAGCATCTGTTCTCCTCTCTGTAAAATCATACACTTGAATATTGCTGGACAAAGATAAATAAATATTGCAATGAAAAATTTATAAAACAAAATTAAAATTTTTGAGGTTCAGGGATTTGTAAAAGAAAGAAACTTAATTATATTTGTAGCGTATTGGCTACATGTATACACTTCGTCTACTATTAAATCATAAATACTAACTAACAAACACACCTTAAAATTATGGAACAGAAAAAATTGCTTTACGACTCTCCTCTTGTAGAGTACATTGAGGTTGAAGTTGAAAAAGGGTTTGCAAACAGCAACGGTTCTGCCGGATCCGAAGATTATAATCAACAGGAATGGCAATAAATTTTTTCAAACATTCAAAACATTTATACTATGAAAAAAATATTTGCAATTATATCTCTCTTCGCTCTGGTCCTTACCAGTTGTGAAAAAGAAGAGGCTATAGTTATTGGATCTGGATTGGATACAATAACTGCAACAATAGAGTCAACTACTGATACAAAAGCCACATTACAGGATGGAACTAATAACAATGTTGTATTGTGGGAAGAAGATGACCCTATATCTGTATTTATAGAGCAAGAAAACACCGTTTACAATGTAAAATACGAATTGAACGAGGGTGATGGGACTACTGAAGGAGTTTTCGTTAAAGCAGAACCTAATTTTGAAATCGCTGCTGATGCTACAATTCTTGCAGCAGTATATCCGTATGATGAAGATGCTGTTTATGCTGATGGTTCAGTTTCCGGGCTCAGCACAACTGATAGTTATACATACTCTCAAACAGAGAAAGTTGGCCCAATGGCTGCAAAAGCCAATGGCAGCAACCTATCTTTCAAAAATGTAGGAGCATTGGTACAAATATCCACAAGTAATGTTCCGAACGGCTACAACAAGATAGAATTGTCATCAGCAACAAGCGGTCTACAGGGAGAGTATTCGCTTTCATTTGATGAAAATGGCATTCCTGTACCAACTTTGACAGGTACAGGTAAAACAATTACTTTTGAAGGCACCTCTGCAGACCAAACAGTATATTTCCCTGTATTTGCAGGAAGTTACTCTGATTTGACAGTAAAGGCTAAAAATGATGCCGGTTCAGAAGTAATCCTCATCTCTCCTAAAGCTCTTGAGGCTGTAAGGAATACAATCCACTGGACACAAAGAAGTGTTATAACCGAAACTATCATTGCTGAATCAGGTACAATATCGCTAACTGAGAACAATGGTAAAGAACTCACATTAATAATTTATAAAGACGGTGGTAATCATGCTTGGGATATAACCATTGAACCTGCAGATCAATATACAATTATTGACGGTATAGTTAATATAATGATTGACGGGCTTACTATAGATAACGACTTGAATATCAATCTTCCTAATGCAACAGTTAACCTTACCGGAACATCAACTTATACAAATATTAACTCAACAACTGCATCAAACACATTGATTCTGGGTAAAGGTGTGACAGCACAGAAAGTAACGGTAAATCAAGGCAATGTCCAGGTTAATGAAGGGGCAACTGTTACACAGTTTGAGAATGACAGTACTGAAGAAATTGTGATAATTGATAACGGAGGAACTATTCCAGATGAAAATACAGATTTTACTAAACGTACATACGCAGAGCATGAATTGATTAAAGCCATTAATGATAACACTGTCAATACTCATACTCTTACTGGCAATGTTACATTGTCTGATATTTTGACAATCAACAAGAACTTTGTACTGGATGGTAATGGTTACACTCTAACATCTACAATGAATGGTAGTAATGGTAGAGCAATAAATGTAGGTGAATCTGGTTGCGGAAACCTTAATGTTACCATAAAGAACCTCGAAATTGAGGCAAGTGGTCAAAGAGCTATTAATTTGATTCAAGGAAGTCATAATGTTACAATAGAGAATGTTACTGCAACATCAACAAATTACACAGTTAACGTAGCAGCCTCTGCTCCAGGTTCAATAGTTACAATCAATAAATCAACACTGACGGGTAAAAACACAATCAATGTAGGAGCAGAAAATACCACTATGACTGTTTCTGAATCAACTCTTTCAACAATTGACGATAATGCCGGTGAAGGATATTCAACAATTACTGTAGGCTCATACAATGCTGGTAACTCAACTTTCCTTTCAGGATCTGAAGTCTCAGTACAGAATTGTAACTTCAACATTGGTGGTACTCAGATAGACGAAACATACAACGTTTCATATGCTTCGAGTTTGAATGATGTAGAAATTATAAGTTCAAATCCGGCTCAACTTAGCATAGAAGACGTTAAAGCCATCTTACCCCAAGGTAATGATAATTACTATAGTGCTTCAACATTAGATGAACTAATTGAAGAAGCCAAAGAAGGAAATACAATAAAACTGGTTGATAATGTAACAATAAACGAACCTGTTGAAATTTCCACTGGTGAAACATTTACAATAGACCTCAATAATAAGACTTTAAAAACTGCAGAAATACTGGATGCAGATAGTTGGTCGGCTGCAATTATTGTTTTGAAAGGTGACGTAACAATTAAGGGCGGAACCATTGAAACTCAAGGAACTGCTGAACATAAAAAAATGGGGGCAATCTGGGTAAGAGGTAGTGAGTCCGCAACAGTTACCATAACTGATGGAACCTATAAAGGTAACAGTTGGAATACTACGGCTACATATACCGATGATTGTATGGCCACTATTTATGTATCAAATGAAAATGGAAATGTAACCATAAATGGAGGTAATTTCTATTGCGTCCAACAGGAACAGACTACAGGCTATAACCATATTCTAAACTATTTAAACTCATTTGGCAGCAACCAGAAGATTTTTGTAAAAGGCGGAAAATTCTACAGAATGAATCCTGCCGTAGGAAATGGAACTGAGCAGACATATCTGAATACAGGATATACATCGGCTGAAACAACAGAAAATGATATAAAAGTATTTACTGTCTCTGCTGCAGAAAATAATTAGTCTGAATATTATATGTAAACTTGAGAATTACATATTGAACTGAATGAGCCGCCATTATCAGGTTTAATCCGGTAATGGCGGCTTTTTACATAAGTATTCTTTTCAATATATAGGTCTGCGTAGTCCAATAATTCGTGCGGGTCCTGGACCAGACAGAAATCTGTCGGGATGGAAATCTTTCAATTGTTTGAATTATAAGAATATTTGCTACATTTGTAACGCCGTATGGTACATGTATATTTTTATTCAACAAAGGTGTGGAATTCTAAAACTTTTTGATTATGGAAAACACTATGAATTATGAGGCTCCTCAGGTTGAGTTGCTTGAGGTTGCTGTTGAGCAGGGATTTGCTGCTTCATAAGGGCTCAACTCAATTAAAGGATTATTATCGTTGTGAAATAATAATGAATCGTCTAAAAAAATGGCCGCCATTATCAGGGATTTGCCCGGTAATGGCGGCTGTTGGTTATAATCAAATGCTAAAATATGTTGTTCATCCTTTGTAATATCTGCTAAAAAATGTAAATTTACAACTGAAATATCTGCTGAATAATGTAATAATATATATGTATAGAATTGTATTTCAAAGGCTTATTGAATGGAAAAACAACACAGGCAGAAAGCCTTTAATCCTTAATGGTGCCAGACAGGTTGGCAAAACATGGCTGTTAAAAGAATTAGGGGATAAGCACTATGATAAAGTTGCATATCTGGTCTGCCGTAAGAACCAGACTTTAAAGGATGTGTTTTCTCTAGATTTTAATACAGACAGAATACTCAGAGCTCTTAGAGCGTTGTCGGGGGTTGACATTACTCCTGGGGATACTCTTATTGTTCTTGATGAGGTACAAGATATTCCGGAAGCCATAGAATCATTGAAGTATTTCAGCGAGGAAGCTCCAGAGTACCATATTGCAGTAGCAGGGTCGCTGTTGGGAATATCTCTGCATAAGGATGTATCATATCCGGTAGGCAAAGTTGATGAGATTAATGTCTACCCTCTGAACTTTGCTGAATTCCTTTTGGCCAAAGGAGAGACAGAAGCATACAATCTTCTAAAAAACAAAGATTTCAGCACTATAAATCTGATACATGAAAAGTACACAGACTTGCTCAGACAATATTATTATGTTGGCGGAATGCCAGAGGCTGTGAAGGTTTTTATAGAGACCGACGGTCTAAAGGCTGTGCGTAAAGTACAAAAGTCTATTTTAAATGGATATGAGAAAGACTTCTCAAAACACGCTCCTAAAGAACAGGTTGCGAGAATCAGACTTGTGTGGCAGACACTCCCGTCCCAGTTATTTAAAGAGAATAAAAAATTCATTTACGGGTCAATGAAGCATGGCGCACGTGCAAAAGACTTTGAGATTGCTATCCAGTGGCTTGCAGATGCCGGACTTGTTTATAAAGTTCCTCTATGTAAGGAGGTAAAACTTCCTCTGAAAGTATACGAAGACACTACAGCATTCAAGTTATTCACCCTGGATCTTGGATTACTGGGGGCTATGGTTGGCACTGAAGCAGGACAAGTACTTATAAAGAACGACATATTCACAGAATATAAAGGGGGTATGACTGAACAGTTTGTACTTGAAGAAATGAAGAGTAACGGCGAAGAAAATATCTTCTACTACAAAGCTGAAGATGGGACTAGACTGGAGATTGACTTTATGATACAGAGAGAGGGCAAACTTTTACCAATTGAAGTAAAAGCAGAAGGGAATGTGAGAGCAAACTCACTTAGTAATCTTCTTAAGCAAACGCCGGAGCTCCATGCAATTAGATATTCAATGAAACCGTATATTGAACAGGAACAAATGACATGTTACCCGCTATATGCTATACAATAATGAAAATTCGGCAGGAATAAGTAACTTTGTCATAAACTAAAGCATGATGTTATGAAATTGAGCAACAATTATATTTTAAGGGAGATAGCCGGTGAAAAGATTGTGGTTAAGCAGGGGACACACGGCGTGGATATGACAAAAATCATCTCTTTCAATGAGAGTGCGGCGGCACTTTGGGAGAATTTTACAAATAAGGATTTTACTGCAGAGGATGCAGCGCAGTTCCTTGTTTCCCGATATGGAATTTCTGCAGAGACTGCAACCAAAGATGCGGGGTTGTGGATTTGGAAACTGAAGGATTGTGGTGCGATTATTGAGTAATTTGTCGGGAAGAAAAAAGATAAGGAGAAGAGATGTTTTCATTCAGAACAACTTCATTTTTTGAGCAGCCGGATCTTGTGCTGCAGAGGGGGCGTTTGGGTGTGTTGTGCAACCAGACTGCCTGGTGCCCGGAGCGTGGCGAGTATTTGTTTGAGACTATTGCAAAGAGAGGCAGGCTTGCCAAGGTATTTATGCCTGAGCATGGGTTGTTTGGGGAGCTGCAGGATCAGGTCAAACTGAACAGCGGAAGCGGTTACAGCAAGCTGCTTGAGGGGGTGGAGTTCATTTCCCTTTACGGCAACAGCGAGGAGTCGCTTTCTGCAAGCCTCAAGGACCTTACAGAAATAGATGCGCTTGTGGTTGAGCTGCAGGATGTGGGCTGCAGGTATTATACATACCTCTCTACAATTTTCAATCTGTTTAAGGTGCTTAAGGCCAATGAGATTGATTTGCCGGTATATATAATAGACCGCATAAATCCTGCTGGAAGGCAGGTTGAAGGTACGGCATTGCGTGCCGGATACCGCTCATTCATTGGAATTGAGGGAATTGTACACCGCCACGGTCTTACAATAGGTGAGATTTCCTATATGCTTTACAATGAGATTAATGCCAAGTTTCCGCTGCATATAATTTCATATAAGGCATCAGCAGTAAACAGGGAGCTTATGCCTTGGAGCATCCCCCCTTCTCCCAATTTCCCGGGGTTGTTTACCGCCCATTTCTACAGCGGGCAGTGCCTTTGGGAGGGTACAAATGTGAGTGAGGGAAGGGGTACAACCCGTCCGTTTGAGATGTTTGGCGCCCCATATATGGAGCAGTTGGCAACATACTGCAAAGAGCACAATCTGGAGGGTTGGAATGACAAGAACTCCCCAATTGCAGATGAAGGAGTTTGGGTAAGGTGGCTGAGGTTCATCCCTACATTCCACAAATGGAAGGATGAGTGCTGTTTCGGATTCCAGTTCATTCCAAACCCAAATATGCAGTACCACGCCCTTTCTCACAATCTAAGGGTAATGAGGTTCCTGCATGACAATTGTGCAGAGTTCCAGTTCCGCCCGGGCAAATATGAGGCTGGAAATGACCGCACAGCAATAGAATTGCTCCTTGGAGACAAAGATCTCATTGACTTTGTGGCAGGAAATGGAGATTGGCACGATATTAAAGAGCATATAAAGGTAGAGGAGCAGAAATGGATCCGCAAGGCCAAAAAGGCATTGCTTTATGAAGAGGAACAGTTGTTCAGGATAAAATAATCTGCTTCCCGACAAATTTTTAAAAGGAAAGAATTATGGCAAATCCCGTATTGAACGAAAACATTTTCAGGAACCAGGCCTATACATACGGCAAAACTGGTGTGATGACAATTGGCGGAACAGCAACCAAGACACTGCTGCTCCTTCTTATGGTAATTGCAGGTGCAGCATACACCTGGAAACTCTATTACAATGCAATTAACCCTCAGTCCATTACTGGATGGATGTTCGGTGGACTCATTGTGGCATTCATTTTGGCAATGATCATCTCATTCAAGCCAAAGACCGCGCAGTTCCTCTCCCCTATCTACGCTGCAGGTGAAGGATTGGCATTGGGCGGCATTTCGGCAATCTTCAATGAGCAGTTTGCCCTAACCGCACCAAACATTGTTATTCACGCAGTATCACTTACACTGGTTACAGCACTGGTAATGCTTACCGTATACAGGAGCGGGCTCATTAAGGTTAACGGCACATTCATGAAAGTGCTCTCAATTGCCCTCATCTCCATTATGGTATTCTACATTAGTACCTGGATTGTCTCACTCTTTGGTGTAAACCTAAGTATGTTGCACAACAGCAGCCCGTTGAGCATTGGCATAAGCCTTGTAATTGTGGCAGTTGCAGCATTCAGCCTCCTTATGGACTACGAGTTCATCCGTCAGGCATCATACGCCGGTGCACCAAAATATATGGAGTGGTACGGAGCATTCGGCCTTACAGTAACCCTCGTATGGCTCTACCTTGAACTCCTCAAACTCCTGGCAAAATTTGCCAACAGGGAATAAACCTCCCCTCATTGCGCAGAAATTGTGCAGCAGGCCCCATAATCCTGCACAAAGTTGAGTGCAGAGGTCAAGATTGTGCAGCAGGCGCCACAATTCTGCACAAAATTGGGCGCGAAAGTGAAGAATGTGCAGAAATACTGTGATTTCTGCACATTCTTTATGTCTGCACCTATCAACCTATGGCAATTGGGAAGAGTGCATTAACCGCAGTAACATCAAGTTTAAGGATGCGGCTTATCTGTTTATTTGAAGCATTATACTCAAAGTGCATATTCTTTGCCACTTCAATTTTCTCAATTTTAGACAGTGCAGTAATGTTATCCTTATCATACTTTTTACGAATCAAATGTATAACCGCAACAAACATTTCTTCATCTGTATATGTAATTGTATCTCCAATATCACGTGCAATGTCAGAGAATGTCTCCACCCGTCGGGAGACTAATGAAAAATAATGGTGGGCATCCTTGAACAATTTCTCACCAGATTCTATTCTGCAGTAGCAGTATGGTGAAATGTAGCCATTTGTCAGATAATAATTGTCGGGAAAACAAATATCCCTTGTATGGAACATCTCCATTTTTGTTCTATTGGGAGTTTTGTGTAAAGTAATTTTTGTCTCCATTTCTCCCAAATTGGAAAAATAATACCGGTTTGCTCCCCATGGATATGAAAATGGAGTGTATGATTTGTTTACAAGGTATCCGTTTCTGTTTACATATGCAATGAGATTTCTCAAATATCCGAGATCTTTTACATTATACACGTTGAAAGTAATATTCTTTATATCAAATAATCTATTCTGTTTTAAAAGGTACCTTCTCAATCTCTGGATAAGATCATTATAAAAAGAAATTACATTCTCTTTACTTCCTCTTAATACAAAATGAAGATGATTGCTCATCAATTGGAAAGTAAATATCTCTACCTCATCCTTGAATTTTGCAGCAGTAACACCAACCATATTCATCCCATAAATATAATCTTCCTTAATCCAGAAGAGTATTCCCGACGAATCACCTGGAGTACATAAATGCCAAAACTGTTCCTCATCAAAACTAACATAATTCCAATTGTTGTCCATAGTATTTTTTTGAGCAAGATAAAATACAGAATGTGAAAGGGTGTTCAAAAAAGGAAAAACATTTGCAGTAAACACAAAGAATATCTCTTTTTAAGAAAACAAAAGCGTGTAATTGTGCAGCACGCCCCACAATCCTGCACAAAGTTGAACGCGGAGGTGAAGATTGTGCAGCAGGCCCCACAATCCTGCACAAAGTTATACTCGGAAGCGAAGATTGTGCAGCAGGCCCCACAATTCTGCACAAAGTTGTACGCGGAAGTGAAGATTGTGCAGCAGGCCCCACAATTCTGCACAAAGTTGTACGCGGAAGTGAAGATTGTGCAGCAGGCCCCACAATCCTGCACAAAGTTGGACGCAGAGGTGAAGATTGTGCAGCAGGCGCCACAATCCTGCACAAAATTGGACGCAGAGGTGAAGATTGTGCAGCAGGCGCCACAATCCTGCACAAAGTTGGACGCGGAAGTGAAGATTGTGCAGCAGGCGCCACAATCCTGCACAAAGGGAAGCACAAAGGTGAAAAAAGTATGATTTTAAACGCAATAAATTTTGTAATCACAAATTGAATTGCTACATTTGCGCGCTGAAAATTAACATTTAAACACAATAAAGAAATGAAAAAAGGTATTCATCCCGATAGCTACCGTCTTGTAGCCTTCAAGGATATGTCAAACGACGTTGTATTCATTACACGCTCATGTGTAAACACTAAAGAGACAATTGATATTGATGGCGTTACTTACCCAGTAATGAAACTTGAGATCTCAAACACTTCTCACCCATTCTACACTGGTAAGATGAAACTTGTAGACACTGCAGGTAGAGTTGACAAGTTCTACAGCCGTTACAAAAAGAAATAATTCTGTATATGGCAGAAGAGAAAAGCCGGTTGGAAATGATCCAGCCGGCTTTTTCGTTTTATCTGCTTCAATAAAACTTACCACATGTTTCTGTAAAAATCCAGAATCTCCTGGAAAGTTACCAATTTGTCAAGATAGAGTTTTCCTCTCCTTACTTTTACAAAATCATTGGAACCAGGTCTGAATACTGTTGTGTAACCTTCCTGTGAATAAGGCTCAGGTGCACTTGCAGGTTTTCCTGTGGTTATATCCCATTTCTGGATTACTTCTCCGTTGAGTGTAATATACCTGCTGCAAGGGGAAATGAATGCATCATATAATTTATAATTGAAGAAAATGGGGCTGAATATCTCTTTCCCTGTTTCTATATCATAAAATCTCACCTGTGACTTCACTTTTTCCGCTCCCAGGTTAAAAGCTGCAATGAATTTGCCGTCGGAAGACAATACAACTTTGAATACTCCATCAGGGAACTCAATAGGGTCATACTTCAGATAGCCATCCTTTGCATCTGAAACCCTTATCTGGTTTTCAAATATGGTTATGATGTTTTTGTCATCACGGGAAATCTCTCCGTGAGGGAAATAGGTTGAAGGGGCAACAGATACAATCTGTTTTTTAAGATTGTCTGCATCCAGAAGCCTGGCTGAAGAACCCGGAGATGTCATGAGCAGGGATTTGCCGTCATTGCTGAAACATACTGTAGAGAATGAATTCTTGTACGGCAATGATTCGGATATAAGCGAGCCATCCCTAAGGTTCCATACCTTTAATGTATGCTCAGCTGATTCTGTATTTGTAGAAAAGTCTCCAAATGTATATTTATAGCTTACAAGCCTTTTTGCATCAGAATCAAAAAGGAGCCTGTTTGCACGCGGATGAATGATATTTTCAACCAAATGTTTGCCGGTTCTAATATCCATTACATTAATATGATTCAAATTTGATATTGCTGCAATAGTTTTGGAATCACCGCTTATCCTAATATCATTTACTTTGCCGGTAAGTTTGAATACCTGCACAAGAGAGCGGGTATCACTGTCAAGTATATAAAGGTAGCCATCAGTTGTTCCAACAGACAAGAGTTTCCCGTCCGGAGAATACTGTACAGTTAAAACATTTGAATAATCCAGCTCCTGCATTTTTCCGTATGAGGAATTGTAAATGTCTACAAGAAGCTGCATTGTTTCATCTGCATAACTCTTTTCAGGGTTCTCCACATTCACAGGCAACCCATCCAGAAGCAAAAAAGCTGCTTCAAGTGTATCTTTCTTTTTCAGATATATTTCCGCTTCAGATGCAATCCAATGAGATTTTGCAAGGTCTGTATCACCAGATGCAGAGATAAACAGCTCTTTGGCCGGTTCTTCAATTGGAGAAATTGCAGCAAATGAATTCTTCAGCAATGAATCTGGTGGAATGAGACTCCAGACCTTGGATGTAAAATCCAGTGAGCCTGAAACCATAAATTTCCCATTTGGAGAAACTTCCAGATGCTGCACACGCTTTTTGTGCTTCATTGCAGGAAGAACCTGTTCCCCTGTAGAAATATCATACACATACACATTGCCATCCCAACAGGCAACAGCAATATATTTGTCATTATGAAGGAATGCAGCACCTCCAGTATAGCCTTTATGTTTCAAAGGTCCCATAACAGGTTTGCCAGAACGGGCATCCCACACAACAACAGTAGAATCATTGGAATATGTAGCAACCATCCTGCTGTTGGAACTGAACACACCACCAAAGATCCTCCCTTTATGTTTCATATCTTTTCCAAGCTGTTTTCCCGACAGAACATCCATCACTTTTGCTGTAGAATCTGTGCTGTAGGAAAGAGTCAGTTTGCTGTCGGGAGAAAAAATTGCCCCTGACACTGCTGCATTGTGGCGGATCAATGAGGAAACCCTTACCCTTGGCTCCCCTTTCCATCCTGCAATGTCCCATATTCTTACCTGGCCTGCCCTGTCTGCTGTAAGGACATTTTTCCCGTCATTGCTGAATTTTACAGCCGACACACTGCTAGTATGTGCCAGTTCTGGGAATGCCAGCTTCCCCTCTTTGAAATCCCAGATATAGGCCGTAAGCATATGAGTACCTGTAATCAAATATTTTCCGCAAGGACTGAACTCCGCTGCAGTAATTTTCTCTCCAGATACAGAAAAGTCCATTGGGAGCTTTTTGCCTGTCTTTACATCCCATACGTTTATCTTGTCTGAATCCCGGCCAAACGAAATGAGCCAGTTACCGCAAGGACTGAAATTCACCAGGGATACATGTTTTTCTTTATGGCGCAACGGCGGCACAACAAGTTTTCCTGTAGATGCATCCCATATTCTTGCAAAATGGTCAAATGAGGCTGTAGCAATATACCTGTTGTCTTTACTTATCTTCACATCCAAAAGCTGTCCTGAATGTGTCATTCGCACAAATTCAGGGACACCTCCCACTGTACGGAGCTTGCTTTTGGTATGTACATAAATTTTCTGCCCGTCTTCACTGAACGACACATTTACAATACCCTCCTTTACAAGTCTTCTTTCCAGATAATTTACACCTTCTGCATCATATATATCAATAGCTAGACTGCCTGTAAAAGGGACTTTTGCAATATAGTTGCCGCACTTGCTGTATACTGCAATTGCAGCCTTGGGTATATTGTCCAGATTCCTGCGCCCCCATGTGGCAAGGTCTATCTCATTTACCTTGCTTTTTGTTGTTACAACCAGCAATTTGTCCCCTTTTGGGGAGAAGTCAGCCCTTATAACATCCAGAATAACATCCCCTGCAGGTGTTCCGGAATCCAGATTCCACACTTGCGCAACGCCGTCCCCAACAGTAACAATCTGTTTGCCGTCTGGAGAAACTTTAATGAAATGGACCGTTGAACGGTGTTTGAAAGGGAGCGGCACCATATTTCCAGTTGCAAAATCAAGCTTACTTATCTCTCCATTTAAATGTGCAAAATAAATGATACCGCCGGAAGGGGAAATATCCGCAGAGACTATAGTTGCCTTGCAGTTTATTGTTGCAAAGTTTATTCCACTTGCCGATTCCCATAAATGGACTCTATTGCCGCTTAAGGTGATTACAAACTTATTGTCCGGGGTAAAGGCAGAAGAATGGCCTTTAAAACTGTCTGACAATATTTCTTCTTTAATGTCATGATTATAATATATTTCATATAGTTTGTGTAGAGGCTCCTTTAGAAGAGGCTTGTTGGGATTGTTCAAATCCTCTGGCAAAGCCTTCAGCAAAAGAGTTGCAGCAGACTTGGTATCTCCATTATTTATCAGTTTTGTGGCATGATTGGTCAGATACAGGCTCTCATATCTTTTTAGCAAAGAATCTTTTTGGGGAAAATTTCCGGGGGAAATTGCAAATACAGATGCTGAAAATGAAATGATTGACAGCAATAAAACGGAAGGTTTCATAAAATCAAACGGTCTCATAAAATCTTGGGTTAAATTGTTTCAGATGCAAGATAACAATAATTATGCCTGCAGACAAGTGTGGGGCAGATTAAATTGGTCTACAAAGCAATTTGGTGTATATTTGCAAGTTATGAAAAAGGAGATTGAAATTGTCCGCGCACTTGCGGAACAATATAACAAGGAGGAGTATTTTACAGGAGATCCCATCATTTTCCCCAAGCATTTTGCAAGGCTGATGCAGGGGAAAGAGGGATTGCCCGGAATGGGCGGCTGCCCGGCTGGGGAGAGTGCCTGTGGTGCGGAGGCCAGGGGCCTGTCGGGAAGGAAATATACCCTGCAGGATGTGGAGATTGCGGCTGTTGTTGCTGCACATCTGGCCTGGGGCCGGAGGGATATGATTGTGAGGGACTGCAAGAGGGCATTTGATGAAATGGGTTGGGAGCCATACAATTATATAATGGCCGGAAAGTACAGGGATGAGGATGCAAGCCTGCACCGGACCATAAAATGGAGTGAGTTTGCAGGAATATGCCGCAGGCTGAAGGAGTTCTACAGCAGCAGCCCCAGCCTGGAGATTCTTACTCCCGACGAAATGCGCGTTAAAATTTACGGCCAGAAGAGCGACCCAAAGGCGGCCAACAAGAAGATACATATGCTCCGCAGATGGATGGTGCGTAATGACGGCATTGTGGACCTGGGGCTGTGGAAAAGCATTTCCCCTGCCAACCTGGTGATTCCACTTGATGTGCACGTGCACAGGAGTGCCTTGAATCTGGGGGTTACCGCCCGGAAAGGGGCAGACATAGTAACTGCCGGTGAAATTACCGCCTTCCTGCGGGATGCCTTCCCCGGTGATCCCTGCAAAGGGGACTTTGCCCTATTCGCCTACGCCGCCACTGTTCGGGAAAAAGGTTGATTTCCCGAACGCAAAACAGATTAATAATACTTAATTTATATGAAAAGATTTTTTACAATTGCAGTAATGGTGCTCCTGGCAACTGCAGCACAGGCGCAGATCGAGTTCTCGGCAGATTTTGAGAGCGGATCAATGGAAAAGGCAGTATTGGTATCTCAGGAGACCAAGAACGGTATGGAGACAATCACATATGATTTCTACAGCCGTTTTGACCCGGTTAATCCGGCTCGCCCTTCACTTGCCCCAAGTGCAAGATGGTATTATTTCAAGATGACCGGCACAAAGGACAAGGAGGTTATCCTTAACATAAAGAACTCAGATGCCAGAAGGCCGTACTACAGTTATGACAACAAGAACTGGACAAGATTCTCGGCACAGGAGTCTCCCGACGAGAAGACAATCATAAAGAAGTATGACCAGGATGAGGTATATATTGCATACTACATCCCATACACATACACCCGCCTGCTCAATAAAATCATTGGATGGGTAAACAATGACTGGACAGACCTTAGCAGCATAGGCAAAAGTGAGCACGGCCGCAATATGCCATTGCTCACCATCACCAACAGGAACGGTAAAACCAATAAGAAAGTGGTTTACATCCACGGCCGTGTACATACAAGCGAAACCCCTGGCACCTGGCATCTTGAGAGGATGATTGATGTCCTTACATCAGACACCCCATACGGCCACGCACTCAGAGAGAATGTAATCTACTACATTCTTCCGTTCACAAACCCCGATGGTGTGGTTGAGGGTATGAGCCGCTCAAACTCAAACGGTGTTAATATGGAGGTGAACTGGGATGACCCTGAGGAGGTTACAACTCAGGAGGTTAAGAATATGAGGGCATTCCTGCAGTCACTCCTTGCAAAAGGGGGCGTTGATGTATTCCTGAACATGCACTCGCAGAGCATGCACCAGGCAACATACTGGGTACATACCGCAGAAACATCATCTGACTACTTCTACAAGAACCTTATGCTTCTGGCAAACCTTACCATAAATGACAACCCTTACTTCTCAAAGAAGGACCTCTGTTTCTCAAAGATGGGCAGCAGATATTGTGAGGGATGGTTCTGGAACAATGCCGGAGAGAAAACCCTGGCAGTAACCTTTGAAACCCCATACACATACTACAGCCAGAACAAGGATGGTGAGTGGGTATCTATAGAGAACCTTCAGAAATTTGCAGACTACAATGTCTATGCACTTGGAGATTACCTTGGAGAGGGAGCACCATACAGGATAAACATTGCAGAACCTGAGCAGGCCACAGGTTTCCAGAAAATGACTGACAACAGCAAATTCTACTTTGGAAAGAGTTACCTGAAGGCCGGCAAGGATGGAGCAAAAGTAAAATACACCTACAACGGCACAAAAGAGGGAGTTGATCTTCCAAGCGGCACTTACGAGGTTTACAAATGGGCAGTTGGAGAGAACAAGACCATAAGCAACCCTGATGAGAACGAGTGGATAAAGATTGGAGAGATAAAGCACAACGGTGGAAACAAGATAAAATTCACCCTTACAGCAAAAGAGGGTGAACTTGTAGACAACATCCTATTGAAACTGAAATAATGTACAACTGGAACAAATACTTGAACTTCTTTGGAGTAACTCAGGAGAACCTTCAGGAACTTATTGGAATTGCCCTCTCAAAAGGGGGTGAATATGCAGACCTCTTCTTTGAACACTCTGTAATAAATGAACTTACACTGCGGGACGGTGAGGTGAATGCCGCCGGTACGCATATAGATTACGGTGTAGGTATAAGGGTAGTGAAAGGGGAAAAGACAGGTTATGCCTATTCAGAGATTACCACAATGCCCCTTATGAGGAAAGCAGCCCTTACTGCAGCACAGATTGCAGACCAGGATACTGCTTCTGTTGATGTAACAGGCAAGTTCAAACTCCTCAAGGGTGAAAACCTCTATCCTATTGGAAAGAACTGGGAAGATACCGGGATTGCATATAAGATTCCTTACCTTGAAAAGCTCAATGAGAAGATTTTCTCCAAAGACAGCAGAACAGTAAAAGTTATCGGGAAGATTGCAGATTCCAATACACTTGTCCTGTTCTACAACTCCCTTGGGGAGGCCTTTACAGATGAAAGGCCTATGATAAATGTGGTTGCCAACTGTGTTATGACAGATTCCAACGGAAGATCGGAGACACAGGGGGTGTCCAGAAGTTACAGGATGGGGTTTGAACTCCTTACGGATGAACTTATGGAGGAGATTGCAACAGAACTGGTGGAGAAGACATCATTCCTGTTCAACGCATCCCAGCCGAAAGGGGGATCAATGCCGGTTGTAATGGGGGCAGGAGGAAGCGGAATCCTGCTTCACGAGGCTGTAGGACACGCATTTGAGGCAGATTTCAACCGCAAAGGAACTTCAATCTTTTCAGATATGATGGGACAGCAGGTATGCAATTCCAATATAAGCATAGTTGATGACGGAACAATTCCGGGCAACCGCGGAACCTGCAACTACGATGATGAGGGAATCCCCGGGCAGAAGACATATCTTGTAAAGGACGGAATCCTTAATTCTTACCTGCACGACCGCATAAGCGCCAAATGGTACGGGGTATCCCCTACCGGCAACGGACGCAGGGAATCATTCCGCTATATGCCAATCCCAAGGATGAGGGCAACCTATATGGAAAACGGAACAGTTACCGAAGAGGAACTGATTTCACAGGTTAAGAAAGGCATTTATGTAGACAACTTCAGCAACGGCCAGGTGCAGATTGGAGCAGGAGACTTTACTTTTTACGTAAAGAGCGGATGGCTCATTGAAAAAGGGAAACTCACCCAGCCAATCAAAGATGTTAACATAATCGGCAACGGCCCTAAAGCCCTTGAAGATATAGTTGATGTTGCCAACAACGGCCGTATGGAAAATGCCACCTGGACCTGCGGAAAAGGACAATACGTTCCGGTATCCTGCGGAATGCCAAGCATCCTTGTAAAAAAACTTGTAGTAGGAGGCAGTGTATGAAAACAAACAAGATAGACAATAAATTTGAGGTAGAATCGGCCCAAATGGCCCTGGATATGGTAATGAAGCAGGGGGCTCAGGCTTGCAGGATAACCATGAACTTCGGTATCCAGAACTCATTCTCGGCATTGGACGGCAAACTGGAGAACCTGCAGAATGCAAATGACCGCAACCTCTATATACAGATTATCTCAAACGGCAGATATGGAGCTTACTCCACAAACCGCCTGAACAAAGAGGAACTGGAAAAATTCATATCCCAGGCAATGCACACAACCTCATATCTCACTCCCGACGAATGCAGGACACTCCCTCCAAAAGAGATCTGCTGGTTCGGAAATGAAGATGCCCTGGAGCAATATGACCCATACATAAAGGAGATGCCTCCCCAGCGCAAAAAAGAGATTGCCTTTGAAGTGATGGAAGAGATATACGGTAAAAACAAGAAGATTGTCTCTGTAAACACAGAATACGGGGATATGCTTGAATACCAGTATATGGTAGATTCCCAAGGGTTTGAAGGAGACTCGCTGCAGAGCAACTTTACCGTAAGTGCAGAGTGCTCCGTAAAAGGACGCGGCAACGCCAGAAGTGAGGGATGGTGGTACGAATCTGCCCTCCACTACAACAAATTCAACCCTGCCGGCTGCGGTACAAAAGCCCTCAAGAGGGCGCTTGACAAACTGAACCCAAAGGATATGGAAGGTGGATGTATGAACATGATAGTGGACAACACCTGTTCAAGCAGAGTAATCTCCCCTATTTTCCAGGCCCTAAACGGAAGCAACATTCAGCAGCAGAATTCATTCCTACTTAACAAGAAGGGGGAAAAGGTATTCTCACACAAATTCACACTGCTGGATAACCCCCACTGGAGAGGAATGAGCGGCAGCCGCTATTTTGACGGAGACGGCATTGCCACACGCCCTATGGACATTATCCGTAACGGAGTTGTGCAAACCTACTTCATAAACACATACTCTGCCAACAAGATGGGTTGTGCCCCTACAGTTGAAAGCGCATCTGTGCCACATTTCTCATTGGATGAATTCCCTGAAGATATGAGGAACCTTACCCATACAGAGATGATGAAGATAATGGAGAAAGGTATACTTGTAACCGGATTCAACGGAGGAAACTGCAACGGACTCACAGGAGATTTCTCATACGGAATAGAGGGATTCTACTTTGAGGGGGGTGAGATATTATTTCCAGTAAGGGAGATGAATATCAGCGGCAATATAGTATCTTTGTGGCGCAATTTGGCAATGGTTGGAAATGATGCCAGAACCTGCTCAAGGTGGCTCATCCCTTCCCTCGCATTTGAAAACGTGGAATTTACAGGAATTTGATCATGAAAAAAATGACAGGCTGGCTTGCCTTAATACCGGTAAGCGTATTGGTAATACTCATAGTTGTGGGCTCAATCCTTTTTGGAGATGACCTCACTTCAGGTCCTTCACAGATAGCACTTCTTGTTGCTACAGTGGTAGGGGCACTAATTGCAATGTTCCGCCAGAAAATCTCCTGGGAGAAACTGGAAGAGGGAATAGCGGACAATTTCAGCAAATCTGGAGGAGTGTTCTTCATTCTTCTGGCAATTGGAGCAATCACCTCATCTTGGATGATATCGGGAGTAGTGCCTACACTCATATATTATGGCCTCAAACTTATAAATCCGTCCATCTTCCTGTTGGTAATCTTCATTTTCACCGCCCTTATCTCATTGATATTGGGAAGTTCCTGGACCACAATAGGCACCATTGGAATTGCAATGCTCAGTGCAGGTGAAATTATGGGTTTCGACAGCGGATGGCTTGCAGGCGCAATCATATCGGGAGCATACTTCGGAGACAAGGTTTCCCCTCTATCAGATACAACATATCTTTCATCGGGAATAGCTGGGGTAGACCTTTACAAACACGTAAAATATCTCCTTACCACCAACATTCCACTGCTGGTATTGACAGGAATAATTTTTACAGTTGCCGGGTTCCTCATCCCTTCAAATGCAAACCTTGATGTTGCAGCAGAGAGTGCCCAGATTGCATCAACCTTCAATATCTCATTGTGGCTGCTGCTGATTCCTGCTTCAACCATATTCATGATGTACAAAAAGGTTCCTGCATTCCTTACATTGTTCATCTCTGCAATCCTCAGTTCAATTGTTGCAGTATTTGCACAGCCTCAGATCATTGCACAGATAGTACCGGAAGGTGCAACAGTTGCACAGACATTCATCATTGCCCCGCTTAAAGTGCTCTCAATGCCAATTGAGGTGGTTACAGAGAGCCCTATGCTTACAGAACTTGCAAGTACCAGCGGAATGGCAGGTATGCTCAATACCGTATGGCTCATAATGTGTGTATGCGCATTCGGCGGAGTAATGGAAGCAGGCGGATACATAGGTGCCATTACAGAGGCAATGACAAAAGTTATAAAATCACGCACAAGCCTTGTGGGCAGTACAGTAGGTACCTGCATCATAAGCAACCTTACCCTTTCAGACCAGTATATGTCTATCATCATTCCTGGAAAGATGTTTGCAGACATATACAAAAAAGAGGGTTATGCCCCTGAACTGCTCAGCCGCTCGCTCCAGGATTCTGCTACAGTAACATCTGTACTTATCCCTTGGAACTCCTGTGCCGCAATGCAGAGCAGCGTATTGGGTATCCCTACACTTACATATCTGCCTTACTGCTTCCTAAATATTCTCTCACCAATTGTTACCATTGCATTTGCAGCAATTGGTTACAAGGTAACAAGATGGGGAAAACCGGTAAACGGCAAAGAGGATAAGAAGTAATTTGGGATAATGGAAAATTTGAATCAAATTTGCATATAAACAATAAACACAAAAATAGAAATGGAAATAAATCTTAACAAAGTAGTTTCGTTATCATATACATTGGAAGTTGATGGCGACGTTATTGAGACAGTATCGGCACAGAAGCCTATGATGTTCATCTTTGGAACCGGCTACCTTCTTCCAAAATTTGAGGAGTACATTGCAGGCAAGAAAGTTGGTGACACATTTGAGTTCACCCTAACAGAGGATGAGGGTTACGGCAAAGTTAATCCGGATGCAATTGTAGAGCTTCCTAAGAAATTGTTTGAGGTAGAGGGCAAGATTGAGGACGGTCTCCTTACAGTTGGAAACGTGCTTCCTATGATGGATTCAGAGGGCAACAGACTTAATGGTGCTATTGACGAGGTTAAGGATGAGACAGTTGTAATGAACTTCAACCACCCTCTTGCAGGTGCAGCACTTCACTTTACAGGTAAAGTTGAGGATATAAGGGAGGCAACTGAGACCGAACTTACAAACGGCCTTTTCAATGAGAAGGTACAGCACTCTTGCGGCGACAGCTGCGGTTCTGACTGCTCATCTTGCGGTTGCGGCGGCTGCCACTAATTGACACAACTACAGCAGAAAAAAGGCATCTCTTAAAGGATGCCTTTTATTTTTAATGCACAATTGACGCCATCAAGTGCAGAAGAGACAATTCCACCGGCATATCCGGCCCCCTCTCCGCAAGGGTAAATGCCAGGAAGTGAAACGTGCTGCAGAGTCTCTTTGTCCCTTGGAATCCTTACAGGGGAAGAGGTCCTTGATTCAACAGCCAGCAACAGTGCCTTATTGGTAAAATATCCCCTCATCTTCTTGTTGAACTCAGGAAATGCCTTCTGGAGCCTTGAAGCCACAAAAGGTGGCAGCAGCTCGTGGAGCGGTGCAGGATATGCACCCGGCTTGTAAGATGTCTCAGGCAGGTCTTTTGAAACAACTCCCCTGCTGAAATCCTCCATCCTCTGCGCCGGAGCCTTTATGCTGCCGCTTGCTGCAAACATTTTCTTCTCAACATCCTGCTGGAACCTGAGCACCTGCAACGGCCCGTGGTGTGCATACTCAGGAACATCCTCCGGATTAACTTGTACAACAACTCCCGCATTGGCCCATTTGGAGTTTCTTGCAGAGTTGCTCATACCGTTGAGCACCATTTCCCCCTCTCCTGTGGCTGCAGGAACAAGTATTCCTCCAGGACACATGCAGAAAGAAAACACTCCCCTCCCATCCACCTGGGTTACAAGTGAATACTCGGCAGTTGGAAGATATGGCTGATATTTGCCGTGGTACTGTATATTGTTTATAAGGTGCTGCGGATGTTCCACCCTCACCCCAAGAGCAAAGCCTTTGGGTTCAATGGTCCACCCCTTTGCATTGAAAAGTTCATAAATATCCCTTGCAGAGTGTCCTGTTGCAAGGATAATGTTGTTTGCAGAATATATTTTTCTTCCCGACAAATTATCGGGAAGATCCAATTCCTCCACCACAACATCCCACCCCGATGAGGTTCTCTGGAAATCTGTTGCCCAGGAATTGAAATGTACCTCCCCACCGTGCCCGATGATGCAGTTGCGCATATTCTCAATTACCCTTGGAAGTTTGTCGCTCCCAATATGGGCGTGTGACTCAATTAGAATTGCAGGATCTGCCCCAAAATGTACAAACATATGGAGAATCTCCCTTATATCCCCTTTCTTGGTTGAGCGGGTGTAAAGTTTGCCGTCTGAAAATGTGCCTGCTCCACCCTCACCAAAACAGTAGTTGGAATTTGGGTTTACCTGCTGCTCCTTTGAGAGTTTAGCCATATCAAACTTGCGCTGGTGCACATCCTTGCCCCGCTCCAGAATAATTGGCTTGAGCCCCACCTGGAGCAGTTTGAGCGCAGCAAAAAGGCCTGCAGGTCCGCAACCTACAACAATAACCGGTTCAGCATCCTTTACATTCTGGAACTCCTGCAGTTTATATGGCTGTATAGGCTGTTCCCCCTTAAAGGTTACATTCACCCTGTAGCGGAACTTTATTTCACCGCCTCTGGCATCAAGCGACCTTTTCCTTATCTCGTGGCTGTTTATGGTAGCGGGACGTACTCGGAGACTCCTTTCACAGGCAGAGACAATCTCTTTTTCAGATGGGGCTGCATTGGCCGGGAAAACAACTTCTACTTCTTTCATACTAATTCTCAAATCGGTAAAACTTGATACACGGGATTCACTCCGTAAACCCGTGTATCAAGTTCCAGTTTTATAACATATCTGCCGCTCTGGAAATAGGAGCTGCATCAATTGGACAAGTCATGCCAAGGCGGAACTTGCACAATCCGCTCATTGCAATCATTGCAGCATTGTCTGTAGTGAACTTGAACTCCGGGATGAATGTTTCCCATCCCCTCTTTACACCCTCATTGTAAATCCTCTCCCTCAATCCTGAGTTTGCAGAAACGCCCCCACCTATTGTTATCTGTTTTATTCCGGTCTGTTTTACAGCCTTTATGAGTTTGTCCATAAGGATATCAATCAGATGTTTCTGGAATGAGGCACAGATGTCTGCCTTGTTCTCCTCCATAAAGTTCTCATTCTCCTTCAACTGGTCCCTCAGAAAATAGAGAAGCGATGTCTTTATGCCGCTGAAACTGTAATCCAGTCCCTGGATGTGCGGTTTGGAGAACTTGAACTTGTTCTCATCCCCCTCTTTGGCAAGTTTGTCTACAATAGGGCCGCCAGGATAACCGAGACCCATCATTTTTGCACACTTGTCAAAAGCCTCACCAACTGCATCATCTATAGTATGGCCTATTACCTCAAAATTGAGGTAGTCTGTAACCTTTACAATCTGTGTATGTCCTCCCGATACCAACAATGAGAGGAACGGGAACTGTGGAGCCCTGTATTCCTTCCCCTCCTGTCTTATGAAGTGGGAAAGGATGTGCCCCTGGAGATGGTTCACCTCCACAAGAGGTTTGCCAGTAGAGATTGAGAGCCCTTTTGCAAATGATGTACCCACAAGAAGGGAGCCAAGGAGTCCCGGCCCTCTGGTAAAGGCAATGGCATCAATATCGGCCATTGTTACACCGGCCTGTTTCAGTGCCTGGTCAACCACCGGCAATATATTCTGCTGGTGTGCCCTTGAAGCGAGTTCCGGAATTACGCCGCCGTAATTCCTGTGCACGTCCTGGCTGGCCATTACATTTGAAAGGAGCAGTTCATCCCTGATTACTGCAGCCGATGTATCATCACAAGATGATTCTATACCTAAAATCAAAAGACTCATAAAGATTGTTTATATTGATGCAAATCTACTCAGATTTTTGATTAAATTTGTTGTTTGTAGATACTAAAAGGAGTTTTTTATCAAAAAGTTTCTGAAAATAATTGTCGCTCTCTTTGTGGCGCTGCTCTGTTTGCAGGCGGCCTGCTTCATTGTGCTGCAGATTCCATCGGTGCAGACATATATCGGGAAGAAGGCTGTAGATTCGGTATCTGACAAAATTAATGGGGAAATTTCTATAGGGAAAATATATCTGGTTTTCTTCAACAGGGTGATTGTGAACGATATTGCCATTGTGTCTACAGAGAAATCGCCTCTGCTGGATTCCCTAAAGGCAAACTATGGCCAGAGCGACACCCTGCTTTACTGCAAGAAACTTTCGGTTACCCTTAAACCAGTGGAACTTTTGAAGTTCAAACTTAAACTCAATACAATTTCTTTGAGCGGAGGTGAGTTCAACCTGCAGACAGAGAAGGAGAAGTACACAAACTTGGACCGCATTTTCAGGCTGAGAAAGGATGCCCCAAAAGATACAACCAGAAAAGGATCGCCAGAACTTCTTGCCAACGCACTGAGGATTGAGGATTTCAGATTTACGCTCAACAACCCTGAAAGGGCTCAGAGCAGAGGTGACAGCATAATCAATTTCTCCAATCTGTATGTGAGTGACATCTTTGTAAATATCAGTGATGTGCATCTTAAATCAGACACCATTTATGCAAGTATAAACAACATAAGCGGAAAGGACAAGAGCGGATTTGCACTTAAAGGGCTTAATGGAAAGGCCAGGGTGAGCGGTACAGAGACACTTGTGAGCGATTTGTACATTGCAGACAACTATACAACCCTGAATGCCCAGTATTTCTATATGAAATATGATTCGCCAAGGGATTTTGCAGATTTCACCCATAAAGTCAATTTGGGGATAAGCCTAAAGGATTCCTATTTGAGTTTCAAGACAATAGGAAGGATTGCCCCTTCTCTGTACAAGAGCACTCTTGCATTCCACCTTGATGGTGAGGCAAGCGGAACTGTAAACAATATAAGGACAAACAGGCTTGTTGCAGTTTCAGAATCGGGACAGACCTTCATTGAACTTGGAGCAAGGATTATGGGCTTGCCGGATGTGTCACGCACAATGGCAGTGGCAGAGGTTAAGAGCAGTTCAACCACCTGCCGTGACATTGCCAACATTGTGGCCTCAATCAACAATACCCCAAGGAATGAGTTCCTTGCCGGACTTTCACCTTTTGTAAAATACCGCTTTACCGGAGACCTTATGGGTCTGCTTGACGATTTTGTTGCTGACGGCACAATACTCTCTTCTGTGGGAAGGATTGATCTGGACCTCCTTTTCAGGAATGAGACAGGTGTTGGTGTCCGTTTTGACGGAGGTCTGAAGAGCGAGGGGCTGCATCTTGGACAAATTCTCTCCAATGACCTTCTTGGAGAACTTAGCCTGAATGCCGGTGTGAATGCCCTATTCAAGAAGAACGGTTCCGGTATGGATGTAAAGATAGACAGTGTGAGGGTAAGCAGACTGGGACTCAACGGATATGATTACTCCAACATCTATGCAACCGGAAGGTATACAGACAAAAACTTCAACGGAAGCCTGATTTGCCACGACCCTAATCTGGATTTCATTTTCCAGGGACTCTTCTCCTTTGCCAAAGGCTCAGGTAACAGATATGACTTCCAGGCATATGTCCCTTATGCCAATCTTGCAGCCCTGAACATAGATACCAGAGGCAACATTTCTGAGTTGAGCCTCTCAACATCGGCCAAATTTGCCACAATGAGCGGCAATTACTTCAACGGACGGGTGGATGTAAAGAATGCTTCCTACAGGAACAGCCAGGGAAACTTCAAGATTGGTACAATAACCGTACAGGCATTGCAGTCAAACAATGTATATACCACTTCACTTACAGCACCATTTGCAAGGGCCACTTATTCCGGCCCTGCACCATTGAACCTGTTTATAGAGAAGGTGGCCGATATGGCATTCTTCAGGCATACAGACAACTTCTTTGAAAGGGATACAACCATAAGGTACAACAAAGGGAATTACCGTTTCCGTCTGGAGACCTTCAATACAATGAGCATCTGCCAGATGCTGGTACCGGGGCTGTATATAATGGACAGCACAAGAGTTAATGTGAATATAGACAGGAATGACAAACTTTCCGCTTCATTGAACTCCGGCAGGCTTGCAATGAATGCCAATTATCTGAAAGACCTTAATCTGAAACTTGAAGTCCAGAGCGGGAAAGCAGCCCTGGCAGAACTCTTCTCAAAAAACATAAGGTTTGCCGGGATGCGTATGGACAGCAGCAGATTCTCATTTAAGGCAGACAGGAACACTATAGATGCCAGTTATAGGTTCAGGAATGATTCTACGGAGGAAAACAAGGCAGAGATCCTTACCAGAACCTCACTCCTGCCAGGCAAAAAAGTGTCATTCAATTTATTGGAAGGTTCTGGAATTACACTTGAGGGGGAAAGATGGAGATTTAACCCGGCAAATGTATTCCTTACAGATTCACTCATAGCAGTGTCTGATTTCAACCTGCACAACGGTGCCCAAAGTTTCTCTTTGAATGGCAATGTTTCAAGATATGAGCCAGACACACTCAACTTCAGACTTAAGGATTTTGACATAGGAATTGTAAACTTCTTCCTCTCAAAATCATTCAACTTCCAGGGGCTATTCTCCGGAAACGGAGTTATTTCAGACATATACAGAGCACCTAAAGTATTCTTTGACATTACCGGTGATTCCGTATATGTATATAACAGTGAAGTAGGCAAACTTAAGTTGATGAGCAAATGGGATGATGATGCCAAGAGGCTGAACCTTCTTGTAAAATCCAATCTCAGAGGCAACCCCAACTTTACAGCCACAGGCTATTATATGCCCGACAGTGCCTGGCTGAACCTGGGAGCCTCACTCGAGGATCTTTCTGTAAGTTATTTTGAACCGTTCCTTTCAGGTCTCATCTCAAAATCCAGCGGAAGCCTGTCGGGAGAATTGTCTTTGGACGGACCTCTGAACAAACTTGCCCTTACAGGAAAGGACTGCAGGTTCAAGGATTTCAGGTTCACACTTGATTTCACCCAGGTCCCATACAGGGTTGAAGGGCCTGTGACCCTCAATGAAAGGGGTGTCTTCTTCAAGAACCTCCCTATTTATGATATGTTCAAGGGGAAAGGTGTTGTAAACGGGGCACTTACATACAATTATTTCAGTGATGTTGCGGTAGATGCCAAAGTAGATTTTACCAATATGCAGTGCCTGAACACCACAGAGAAGGACAATGAGTTCTTCTATGGAGATGCCTTTGCCACCGGTTCTGTTGTTATAAAAGGACCTCTTGAGAAGATAGATATGGATATAAATGTCCTTTCAAATTCCAGGACAGCAATCCATATCCCGCTTTCAAGTTCCGCAACAGCATCACAGACCAACCTGCTCACTTTTGTTGAACCTCAGGTGTGGATAGACCCTTATGATACCCTCTCTTTCAACAAGGCGGCTGTAAAGGCCCCTACCCAGATGGATGTACAATTGAGGGCAAACCTTACACCTCAGGCAGACATTATGATTGAGATAAACAAATCAGTGGGAGATGTGATAAAGGCAAACGGCAACGGCCTCATAAATATGGACATAAACCCTTCAAAAGAGGTGTTTGACATTTTTGGTGACTACCACGTGAATACCGGAAGTTACAAGTTTGTGCTTGCAGGTTTTGCGGCAAAAGACTTTACACTCCAGCCGGGAGGTACAATCAACTTCAACGGCGACATCTCCAACACCACCCTGGATCTGGATGCCGTATACCACACAAAAGCCTCAATAAACACCCTCATTGCAGATACCAGTAGCGTTTCAACCAGAAGAAGCGTAGACTGTATAATTGGAATGCAGGGAAAAATGATGAACCCTGAACTAAACTTCAAAATAGATATCCCAGACCTTGACCCTACCACCAAAATAAGGGTTGAGGGGGCACTCAACACCCAGGGCAAGATTCAGAAACAGTTTATGGCCCTCCTGGTATCAGGCGGTTTTATTCCCGACGAACAGAGCGGAATTGCCAACAACTCCTCAATCCTGTATTCAAACGCCTCTGAGATATTGAGCAACCAGATAAACAATATCTTCCAGCAGTTGGGCATACCTTTGGACCTTGGATTGAACTACCAGCCGGGAGAGAGGGGAACGGATATCTTTGATGTAGCGGTATCAACACAATTGTTCAACAACAGGGTGGTGATAAACGGCAATATTGGAAATGACCCTTACGGAAACAACAACAGGGATGTAATAGGCAACATTGATGTGGAGGTAAAACTCAACAACACTGGCAACGTGCGCCTTGATTTATTCTCCCATGCAGAAGACCAATACTCTTCCTACAACGATAACAACAACAGCCAGAGGAGCGGCATTGGTATTGTTTACCAAAAAGAATTCAACTCATTCAAGAGCCTCCTCCGCGGCAAATCAAAAGCCCAGAAGGCATACGAAAAACAGGAAAAGGCCAAACGCAAGGCCGCAAAAAACACTCCGTCCGGAAAATGATGTGTTTTCCCGAACGGAGTATCATATTTTCTGCAATCTGTTCTGAAAACAGGTGGGATTCCCGAACAAAAACATTTATGATTCCTGTAGAGCATCTATCTGCTCAACCGATAGACCGGTGCACTCTACAATAATCTTATTGTCCAAACCTTTATCCTTCATTGATTTGGCAATTGAAACTTTAGCCTCGAATTCACCTTCTGCTTTTCCTTCTGCTTTACCTTCTTCCCTCACCTTAACTGTAGCATACTCAATACAACTCATTGTATCCAGATAGTTCTTGAGAGCACTCTCATAACGCATCTGGTCCTTCTCTGAAAGAGAACCTATATCTGCTGTATCCAGAACTCAATAGAACACTTCCTTGGTCTCTTGTGGAAGTGTTGTATTGGCTATCTCCTGCTTCAATTGATCTATTGTTTTCATACCGGCCTGCATTTCTTTTAGCAAATATAACGAATATTCATATAACACCGTGTTTTATTGGTTAACGCCCACAAACATAGGACTTCACCAAATAAAAACCTGCGTAAAACGTAAATTTACGCTCCTTTCCTCAAGTTTTTCTTTTTTTGGACAGGTGTTTCAAAAATTATTTACAATATTGTGGCAGAAGAATACTAACCGGGAAGGATTGTGGCGAGAGACTTGTTTTGAGGAAGCTCCTGCAAGAGTTCCCTCAAAACAAATTTATTATGGAATATTCAGGTAACTTTTACTGCACTTTGCTGCAGGAACCGGAACACTTCTACCAAGGTGAACTGCCGGAATTCGTAGACTTGTTGAACGACCAGGGATTCAAACACGTTTTTGGAAGGGATGCAAACAAAGACATTCTCATTGCGTTGCTGAACGAAATCATCCCAGACAGGGTTATTGTTGACCTCAGACATATCCGCAATGAGCAGATACCATCAGACCCGGAAAGAAAAGGGAGCGTATTTGACCTCTACTGCGAAACGTAAGATGGAAGCAGGATAGTTGTAGAACTGCAAAACAAGCCACAGCTCGACTATGTTGACAGGGCAATATACTACAGTGCATTTCCCATACAGAACCAGGTTGAAAAAGGGAGCCGCAAATACACCTTCAATGCGGTATATGTAATAAACATCCTTAACTTCAACCTTCAGGAACTGAATGGGCAAGACAAACCCGTTTCAGCCTTCAGGTTCAAGGAACTGGAAACAAACGCAACATTAAGTGAAAAATACACCATAATTTTCATAGAATTGCGTAAATTCACCAAGGATTTGGATGATATT
>JAGAKR010000001.1 GCA_017625535.1 Bacteroidales bacterium
ATTGCCTCAAGTCGCTTTGTGGGGTAAGGGGATAGTATGCGCATTGAAACGGATGCGAGGACTTAATGGCTGTCTTACGAATCAAAAGTCCATTCCTCTTTATGTAGGTAGCACTTCGGGAATGGAGTTGCGGATTTAAGGGAGAACAAGAATGTCCGGCCTTGTTCCAAAAAAATGCCGGCAGTACTTTTTTCCGCTCTGGGGATGCGTGGGAGTGGGAAAAACAGCTTGTGGAATTGAAAAATATTGTATCTTTGGAATGACAACTCCAAAAAGGACAAGATATGGTTTACAAGTATAAAGCTTCAATTCCCGGAAGTAAGGTATTTATGAGGGAATATGAGATAAAGGGGGAGACATCACTTTACAGGCTGCATGATTTCCTTGTAAATGACCTTGATTTTTCACCTGACCAGATGGTTGCTTTCAGAGGGCTGGATGCCAACGGCAAGACAGCAAGTGAATACGGGCTCTTTGATATGGGGGACGGGTCTATGGATATGGTTACTGTAGGTCAGACCATAAAGAAAGGAGAGGAGAGCCTGCTTTATGTATTTGACATCAGGAAGGACAGAGTTATAAAATTGGCCCTGATTGGGGAGGTTGCAGAGTCTCCAAGGGCTTCATATCCAAGGCTTGTGGCAGAGAAGGGGAGGAATCCCGAGCAGTTTGCCAACGGATATGACGATTTGGACCAGTATTCTGAACCTATCGTTGACAGGGAGGATGAAGTATCTTTTATGGATGATGAACTTCCGGAAGGGGAAGAGTAGTGCCTATGCAGAAGGAACTTACAATTATATTGGGACCTACAGGTGTAGGCAAGACCGATTTTTCCATTGATTTGGCCAAGGAGTACGGGTCGCCCATAATAAATTGTGACTCCCGACAAATATACAAGGAAATGAATATAGGAACCGCATCTCCCAGTGCCTGGCAACTGGAGCAGGTGCGGCATTATTTTATCCATACCCACAGTGTTGTACAATACTATACGGCAGGACTTTATGAACTGGAGGCCATGGAACTCCTTGAGCAGCTTTTCAAGACACACAACCGCCTTGTGATGGTTGGGGGAAGCGGGATGTATATAGATGCGTTGTGCAACGGACTGGATGATTTTCCCCCGGCAGACCTCAAATTGAGGGACAGCCTTATGAAAAGATTGCAGGAGGAGGGGATTGGGAGCCTGAGAAATGAACTCAGGGTTCTGGACAGGGTTTCTTATGATACAATTGACATTGCCAATCCGCAGAGGGTTGTGAGGGCATTGGAGGTTACCCTGCAGACCGGACGCAAATTTTCCGACTGGAAAAGTGCTCCAAAGAAAGTGCGCCCGTTTGCCATAAGGAAGCTGGGGCTCAACAGGGAGAGGGAAGAGTTATATGAAAGGATAAACAGGAGGGTGGATATGATGATGGAAGAGGGGTTGCTGGCGGAGGTGGAATCATTGGTGCAATACAAGGATCTGCCTGCCCTGAAGACTGTAGGTTACAGGGAGATTTTTGAATATATGGATGGAAAGCATTCACTTGAGACGGCCGTGGAACTGATAAAGAGGAATTCGAGGCATTATGCAAAGAAACAGTTGACCTATTGGGGACGTGACAAGGAGATAGAGTGGATTATGATATGAAAAAGAAGAAGGGACCATACAGATCCCTTCTTTTTTCAATTGCCGAGTTCCGAGAGGAACTTTATCCTTATGAGCCTTACCTCTTCTTCCGTATAGTCGGGGCCTAAAGCCTTCATTGCCTCATTTACAGAATCTGATGTGGCCTCTTCCTTGAAATACTCATAGATGTCATCCACTTTGTCTTCATCTATGATCATCCTTATGTAATAGTCTATGTTTATTTTGGTTCCGGCCCCTACAATTGCCTCAAGTTCATCATAAACCTGTTCAAGCTCCATATTCTTGGCATCTGCAATTTCATCCAGAGGTATCTTCTTGTCTACACTCTGTATGATGTACACTTTGTTCAGGGATTTGTTGGCAACAGTCTTTACAACAAAATCTGTAGGGCGTTCAATCTCGTTCTCCTCCACGTATTTTGCAATGAGGCTGAGAAATTCCCTGCCGTATTTCCTGGCTTTCCCTTCACCTACACCCTGACAGTTCTTGAGTTCCTCTATGGTTGTCGGGTACATGATTGACATATCCTCAAGGGAAGGATCGCCGAATATTACAAATGCAGGAAGTTTCAGTTTCTTGGACATGGAGTGCCTTACATCCTTAAGCATTGCAAGCAGTACAGGATCCCCTCCTCCGCTCTGGTGTTTGGCGGATCCTATGGTTGCAATATCGTCGTCATCGTCGGTATTTACAAATTCCCTGTCTTCTGTAAGCATTACAGAATATGGGGCCTTCAGGAATTCAACAGCCTTGTCCGTTGCCGAGATGAGACCGTATTTCTCCACATCTTTGTACAGGAACTGCATTACAAGTGCCTGCCTTATTACTGCCAGCCAGAATCTGTGGTCTTTGTCTGGGATGATGCCGAACCACTCCAGATCTGTGTGGTTGTATGACTTTATTATGGAGTTGTTCACTCCCCCAAGTATATTGGCAAGGTGTTCAGCCTTGAAGTTCTCCTTTATTCCAAGGATGAGCTCAAATACAATTGAAAGGTATTCCTTGCCTTCAAACTGTTTTTTAGGGTAGAGGCAGTTGTCGCAATTGCCGCAGCTTTCTTTAGTATACTGTTCTCCAAAATAGTTGAGGAGAGTTTTTCTCCTGCACTGGTTGGATTCTGCATATGCTATGGTGTCATTTATGAGCTGCTTGCCAATTTCCTGTTCGGCCACAGGCTTGCTCTGCATGAACTTCTCCAGTTTCTGTATGTCCTTGTAACTGTAGAATGTGATGCATTGCCCTTCACCGCCGTCCCTACCGGCACGGCCTGTCTCCTGATAGTAGCCTTCGAGGCTCTTGGGAATATTGTAATGGATAACGAACCTTACATCAGGTTTGTCTATACCCATACCGAATGCTATAGTTGCAACTATCACATCAACCTCCTCCATAAGGAAAAGGTCCTGGTTGGTTGATCTGGTGGCCGCATCAAGCCCTGCGTGGTAAGGGCGTGCCTTTATGCCGTTCACATTCAGAAGTTCAGCCAATTCTTCAACTTTCTTGCGGCTGAGGCAATATATGATTCCCGATTTGCCCGGATTGTTCTTTATGAACTTGATTATCTCTTTCTCTGCATTTACCTTTGGCCTTATCTCATAATAAAGGTTCTCCCTGTTGAATGAAGATTTGAAGACTTTGGCATCTGACATTCCCAGGTTCTTCTGGATGTCTGACTGTACCTTGGGTGTTGCAGTGGCTGTAAGGGCAATGATAGGTGCTTTCCCTATTTCATTTACAATAGGGTGTATCTTCCTGTATTCAGGTCTGAAGTCGTGCCCCCACTCCGAGATGCAGTGAGCCTCATCCACAGCATAGAAAGAGATCTTGCATTGCCTGAGCAACTGGATGTTCTCCTCCTTTGTGAGGGATTCCGGTGCAACATACAGCAGTTTGGTAACGCCACTGAGCAGATCTTCCTTCACCTCCTGAAGTTGTGCTTTGTTGAGGGAAGAGTTCAGGAAGTGTGCAATGCCGTCCTTGTTGGCCACAAAGCCGCGGATTGCGTCTACCTGGTTCTTCATAAGTGCAATCAGAGGGGATATGACAATGGCTGTGCCCGGCATCACCAGTGCCGGCAATTGGTAGCACAAAGACTTGCCTCCGCCTGTAGGCATAAGTACAAATGTGTTGTTCCCTTGTATAAGATGTCTGATGACAGCCTCCTGTTCTCCCTTGAAGGAATCAAAGCCGAAAAACTCTTTGAGTTTGCCGTGTAGGATTTCCGATGTTACCTGCATACAAATACAAAAAATAATAGGGTGAAGTCTCTTTTTTCGTTACCTTTGTGGCTCTAAGTTACCGATAAGTTTATTTTCTACAAAATTTTTTTTATGGAGAACGGGCAAATGGATTTGAAGGATTTGGCTGTAAGTGTCATAGACAAAGAGGCAAGAGCTGTTGAAAATTTGAAGCCATATGTGGATGATTCGTTCATTCAGGTATTGCATCTCATTTATGGCTCAAAAGGGCGTCTGGTGATTACCGGAATAGGGAAAAGCGCCATTATCGGGAACAAGATTGTTGCAACTCTCAACTCTACAGGCACACCTTCCATCTTTATGCATGCTGCAGATGCCATACACGGTGACCTGGGTATTGTGCAGCCGGATGATGTTGTTATGTGCATCTCAAAGAGCGGCAATACACCGGAGATAAAAGTGCTTGTGCCGCTTATAAAGAGGATGGGCAACAAACTGATTGCAATGGTGTCCAATGTAGAGTCGTATCTTGCGCAGCATTCGGATTATATTGTAAGGGCAACGGTTGATGCGGAGGCCTGTCCCAACAATCTGGCCCCTACATCAAGCACCACAACCCAACTTGTAATGGGTGATGCCATTGCGGTATGCCTCCTTAAGATGAGGGGATTTTCACCGGAGGATTTTGCAAAGTACCATCCGGGAGGTTCACTGGGCAAGAGGCTGTACCTTAGGGTTGATGATGTGTTTGACAAGGAGGTGAGGCCATATGTTTCTCCCGACGAATCCATACAGAATACAATAATCAACATTTCGCAGAACAGATTGGGTGCAACTGTTGTTCTGGACAATGAGGATATGCTGTTGGGTATCATTACAGACGGTGATGTAAGGAGGATGGTGGAGAAGGGGAGGCCGCTTGATACTTTGAGTGCCAAGGATATAATGAGCCGTAATCCTAAGGTGATTGAGCGCAGGGAACTTGCTGTGAACGCGTTCAGCATTATGGAGAAAAACAAGATAACATCAGTAGTGGTTCTGGATGAGGGCAGGTATGTGGGCCTGATACATATCCATGATGTGTTGAGGGAAGGTATAGTGTAACTGGGTTTTAAAAATTATGTTATATTTGCCTTCTTTACTTTATAAGATAGGACAAATGGCTGTTAAAAACAAGATTCTTACAGGCAGCATTGCTGCCAGAAATTTCTTCAATGCTTTCCTGCACAATGAGTCGGTAGGAGGCATTCTTCTTATGATATGTGCGGTAATAGCCCTTATGTGTGCCAATATTCCGCAACTCTCTTTCCTGCACGATTTGTGGGAAACTCCGTTTTCAATAAGTTTGGGCAGTTTCAGGCTTGAAATGTCCCTTGAACTGTGGATTAATGACTTCCTTATGGCAATCTTCTTCTTTGTGGTGGGGCTTGAGATAAAGAGGGAGATGATGGTGGGGGAACTTTCATCAATAAGGCAGGCTGCCCTCCCGATACTTGCCGCTGTGGGTGGAATGGTTGTTCCTGCAATCATCTATACCATATTCAATTTCCAGGATGCTGAGAGTTTGCAAGGATGGGGAATACCTATGGCAACGGACATCGCTTTTGCATTGGGTGTGCTTTCTCTCCTTGGCAAGAGGGTTCCTCTGGGTCTCAAGGTCTTCCTTACAGCCCTGGCAATTGTGGATGATCTGGGGGCGATTATAGTTCTGGCGGTGTTCTATCCTACACACGCACTTCATTTTGACATGCTGGTTTATGCGGCAATAATAATGCTGCTTCTGCTCACTTTCAACAGAAGCAAGGTGAACAATCCGCTTCTGTATGTTGTGCCGGGTCTCTTCCTGTGGTATTTTGTATTTATGTCGGGAATACACGCTACAATTGCGGGTGTGCTGCTGGCTCTTACAATACCTTCCAAAACCGTAATAAACGAGGTGAGGTTCAGTGTGAGCCTGAAGTATTGGCTTGAGAAGTTCAAGAGTGTGAGCAACAGTGAGGTAGAAGTTCTGGCAAATTCTGAGCAGCAGCATATAATACATCAGATAGGCAGGAATGTGCAGAATATAAATCCTCTGATGCACAAGTTTGAGGCTGGGCTGCATCCTTGGGTTACATATTTCATAATGCCGGTGTTTGCATTGGCTAATGCAGGTGTTGCCCTTACAGGTGACCTGTTCCAGCTCCCGGTACCTGCAGTGGCAACGGGCATCTTCTTTGGATTGCTGCTGGGGAAACCTATAGGAATTTTCCTTTTCAGTTTTGCGGCGGTGAAGATGCGTATTGCCCAACTTCCGTCGGGAACACAATGGAAACAGATTTTTGCTCTTGGAATAATTGCGGGAATTGGATTTACCATGTCCATCTTCATTGATGGCCTGGCTTTTGAGAGTGAAAGGCTCATAAATATAGGCAAGGCTGCAATCCTTGGGACATCGCTTGTAGCGGCGCTTGTGGGATGCCTTGCGGTTTACCTTACATCAAAGCCTGATAAAGGGGAATAATTACAACATTAAAATTTATAAAGAGATGAAAACATTGAAATTTTTGGCAGCCGGACTATTGGCAGGCATTATGTTTGCCTCTTGCGGCTCAAACACACAGCCTTTGTATGAGGGCATTACAAAAGCAGAGGTTGATTCTGTAAGTTATGCGGTAGGAACCTCATTCGGTCAGATGATCAAGGGATCTAACATTGAGGGACTTGACTATTCTAAAGTTATGGAGGCAATGAAGGCTGTTGCTGATGGTAAAGAGCCTAAAATTGACCCTATGAAGGCTGGTCTTGTAATCAATACCTACATGACAAAAGTACAGAGTGCAATTGGCAAGCAGAAGGAGAAAGAGCAGGCAGAGTTCCTTGCTGCAAACAAGGAGAAAGAGGGTGTTCAGGAGACTGAGAGCGGATTGCAGTACAAGATTGAGAATCCAGGTAATGATGTAAGGGCAACAGCAACTGATACTGTTGAGGTACATTATAAGGGTACTTTGCTTGACGGTACCGTTTTTGATTCTTCATACGACAGGGGAGAGCCTGCAACATTCCCTCTTGACAGGGTTATTGCCGGTTGGACTGAGGGCCTCCAGTTGGTTGGTGAAGGCGGCAAACTCACTTTGTGGATCCCATATGAGTTGGGTTATGGCCCAAGACAGATGAGCGCTGAGTTGCCAGGCTATTCTACACTTATTTTTGAGGTGGAACTGCTGAAGGTTTCAAAGGCTGCTGAGAAGAAGGATAAATAAGGGTTGGGTATGGCTTTGGAGATTAAATGCAGGCTTCTGGACAAACTTGTTGTCCAGAACGGTACCAGTGCAAGAGGCCCTTGGTGCAAACAGGATTTTATAGTGGAGACCCTGGAGCAGTATCCAAGGAAGATTTGTATGAATGTATGGGGACAGGACAAGGTGAATGAACTTGCATCTTTCAATGCAGGTGAGATGCTTACAGTTTCCATAAATATTGAATCCAGAGAGTTCAACGGCCGCTGGTATACAGATGTGAGGGCATGGAGAATACAGAGGGATGCTGTTGAAGGGGCACAGATGCCGCCGCAGGCAGATCCTTTTATGAGTATCCAGACAGAGGATGACGGGGGCGACCTTCCGTTCTAGGACCTGATTTTTGAGTACACGCCGGTTTCCAGTTTTGATGCAATGCAAAATTTGGAGACCGGCTGTTATTTTTAGTATATTTGCAAATCAGTAAGATTGGCAATTGATGAATAATAATAAAAGACTGTTTCTGTGGGGTGCAATTGCGGTTGCCATCCTTGCAGCAGTGATAATTTTTCTTTTTCTTAACCTCTCTTCCGGACAACGCCGGTCTGGCTTTGCCGTTTCCGAGGGGAGCATTTCTGTGTATGACGGTATTCCAAGTGATGCTGTGGTGGTATTGGATTTCAAGACTTTGGCAGAGTACAGGCCTATGCTGGAGGATACTGCGTCATTTGCGTACAAGATTTTCAATGAGGAGAGCGGACTGGTAAGGCTCCAGAAGGATCTTCTGGATATTGATGCCATTTCTTCGGTTCCGTTTGTCTATTCCCTGCATTATTCTTCCAAGAACAATGTTTCATTCCTGCAGGTGGTTGACCTTAAGAGTGTTAATCAGGATGATGTTACAAGACTGCTTCTTGGTGGGGAGAGGGAGAAGAAGTATAATGGGGTGAACATATACTCTTTGCCTTATAGCATTGTTGCAGCGTTGCACAACAATCTGCTTCTGGCAAGTTCATCTTCCTATTTGCTTGAGAGTTCCATCAGACATCTTGAGAACAGTACATCAATTCTCGATAACGGCCAATTTGCAGACCTGCTTTCTGTATATGGAGATGCAACAGGAGTGTTCGTGAACCATAACCAAATTGGAAAATTGTTCTCCGGCATTGTGGAGAGGGGCTTTCTGGGATATTCGGACTTTGTAATGAAATTCACATCCTGGAGCAGGCTGGATGCGGTTGTTGAACCGGGCAAACTGGAACTTTCCGGGGTTATGGAGAACGCAGGTGATGATGCCCGTTTCTCAAATATCATTCTTTCCCAGCATCCGAAGAGGAGTGCAATGGGGAAGATTCTCCCTGCATCCACACTTTTTGCCGTATCCATCCCTTTGTCGGGAGTACAGGAGTATCTGAAGGCCCATGGCCTTTACCTTGAGATGCAGAAAAAACAGGGATCTTTTGCATATATGCAGAAGATGGCCAGGGGCACCAATGCCACAGATCCGCTAAAATGGGTGGATTCACTTGAGGTTGAAGAACTTGTGAGTGCCTTCTGCAGATTTGGGGAGAAGTGTGAATGGCTTACTTTCATTAAAGGGAAACAGCCGTTTGGCCTTAACAATGTCATTTCTGCTGTGGTTGAAGGGGAAAAGGTTGAAACGCCACAGCCATTCCAGTATAAAGGGTATCTTGCTTCTGTTTTTGGGGAACTGTTTTCTCATTGCAATGAGGAGGCAGTATGCAAGGTTGGCGGATGGACAATTCTTGGACCGCAGAAGATTCTGGATGAGTTTGCCAACGGTAATGCATATTTCTACAATCTGGAACATTATCTTGGCCAGACTCCTGTGGAGGGTTATCTTTCAAAGGAGGCATCTGTAAAGATGGTGGTGAATGTGAAGGAGGCGGGGGATTCCCTGTTGCAGGTGTTCAAGCCATATGCCAGGGAGTGTCTGAAAAACCAGTTGGACAGGAACAATTTTGAGTTCCTTACAATGGATATGAAGGAAGCGGCAGGTGAACCTGTTGTTGAGGTAGGATTTTATGCTTCAGTTATGGAGCAGTTGCCGGTTCCAAGGGAGAGGGAGGAGAGTGGACAGGTGAGTTTCCAGATAGACAGTACAATACATCTGCCTGAGGGCCCTTTCAAAGTGTGGGATGTGGCCAAGAAGAGTGATGCATGGCTGGAGCAGTTGCCGAATATGAGGCTCAGGTATATGGATGCAAACAGGAGGGGAGTATGGGCAATCCCATTTGATACCCCTATCTGCGGATATGTGGAGCAGGTTGACCTCTATGACAACGGCCGCCTGCAGATGCTGTTCATATCGGGCAATAAGATGTATCTGCTGGACAGGGTGGGACGCTTTGTATATGGATATCCTGCGAAATTGCCAAAGGAGGTTGTGATGGGGCCTGAACTTGTTGAGGGGATTAATGGTGTGAAATACTCGGTTGTTGTTCTGAATGCGGACAACTCGGTTTCATGGTATGATATTTCAGGCAAGCCTGTGGCTGGTTGGAGCGATATTGTTGCCCCAGAGTTCATTAAGGAGCTCCCGCAGATTGCAGACTTGGGAGGTGTGAGGTACTGGATTCTTAGGGCTCCTTCCCAATTGCTGCTTTACACCATTGAGGGCAAGAGGATTGAGATGGCCGACAAGAAGAAAAAGATAGATAGGGATTGTGAACCGGTTTTTGTGGAGAATGGGGTGATTAGGGTTAAATGTACAGACGGCAAGGAGTACAATTGGAACCTGGAGACCGGCAAGATTAAAAAATGGAATAATTGATGGAAGGATTTATAACGTTTCTGCTCTTTTTTGCCCTGTTCCTGTGGGTGATGAAAAGGGTGTTCCCGCTGCTTCTGGCGTGGGTGATAAAGAGGAAGCTGCAGAAGGGGGGAACAAACGGCGGAGGATTTGCCGGCCCGGGCGGTTTCGGTTTCTGGAGCACCGGGTTTGGTGGCGGACAGTCCCAGCAGGCACGGGAAGAGAAGAAGGAAGAGGGAAAAGTGGTAATTACTGATATTCCCAAGAAGGATAAGGTGATAGACAAGGAGATAGGGGAATATGTAGATTTTGAGGAATAATGGAAGATTTCAAAAGACTATTGGCGTACGCTAAGCCGTACAGGAGATTCTGGCCGGGATATCTTGTCCTGTCCATTTTGTCTGTAATATTTGGTGTTGTAAACTATGCGCTCATTGATCCGCTCCTTACAGTGCTGTTCCAGCCTGATACAATAAGTGAGCAGTTGGTGAAGCCTGAGTTTGCACTTGATCCTGCTTATTTTGAGGCGCTGTTTTCTTATTATCTTACAAAGGTGATGAGTGCGAGCGGAATGTTGAAGGGGCTTATGTTTGTGTGTGCATTCTTTGTGGTTGCATCTCTGCTCTCCAACATTACAAGGTACCTTTCACAGAGGATTCTTGTGAATATGAGGACCTACATAATGCAGAACATAAGGAGGGACCTGTTCAGGAAGATTTCGGATCTCAATGTGGGGTATTTCCACGATCAGAAGAAGGGTGACATCCTCTCTTCCATTTCCAATGATGTTACCGAGGTGCAGAATGGTGTGGCCAACAGTTTCCACGTATTGTTCAGGGAGCCGCTGCTCATTATAGGTTTCCTTGCGGGTCTTTTCTATATGTCTCCGAAACTTACTATGGTTACTCTCCTTACCCTTCCTTTTTCTGCAATTGTGATTGGAAGTATAAGCCGTTCGTTGAAGAGGAAGGCAGCGGATACCCAGTCTCTGATGGGAAGGATTGTGAGCCATTTTGAGGAGGCGATATCTGGAATAAGGATCATAAAGGCTTTCAATGCCCAGAAGTATGTGAGGGAGAGTTTTGAGGATACCAACCAGAAGCACAAGAGGAGCAGCAGGAATATGTTCAACAAACAGGAGATGGCATCTCCGCTTTCCGAGTTCCTTGGAATTACAGTTGCGGCTGCCGTATTGTTCTATGGGGGATGGCTGCAGTTGAACGGACAGTTGGGTATGGATATGCCTGCCTTTGTGGTTTATATCGGTTTCTACTGGAGGGTGCTTGAGCCGGCCAAGGCTATGTCCAATGCTTATGCCAGCATTCAGAGGGGTATGGTTTCAGGAAGGAGGCTTTTTGCAATCCTGGATGTGGAGAACCCTATAAAGGAGTCTGAGGGGGCTGTTGCACTTGAGGGTTTCAATGATAGCATTGAGTTCAGGAATGTGAATTTTGCATATGGTCAGGAGCCTGTGCTCAAGAATATAAACCTGGAGATAAAGAAGGGGAAGATGGTTGCAATTGTAGGTCCGTCGGGAGGAGGAAAATCCACTATGGCGGATTTGTTGCCGAGGTTCTATGATATTGTGGACGGGGAGATACTTCTTGATGGAAAGAATATAAAGGATTATAAACTGGAGAGCCTCATTTCTGTTATGGGTATTGTTACCCAGGAGGCTATCCTGTTTAATGATACGGTGTACAACAACATTGCTTTCGGTATGGAGGATGTTACTGAGGAGGATGTGATAAGGGCTGCCAAGATTGCCAATGCGCACGATTTTGTGATGCAGATGGAGCAGGGGTACCAGACCAATATAGGTGACAGGGGAGCCAAGTTGTCGGGAGGACAGAGGCAGAGGCTTTCAATTGCCCGTGCGGTACTGAAGAACCCTCCGGTGCTTATCCTTGATGAGGCCACTTCTGCATTGGATACAGAGAGCGAGAGGCTTGTTCAGGATGCCCTTACAAACCTTATGAAGAACAGGACATCAATTGTCATTGCCCACAGGTTGTCTACCATAAGGAATGCGGATGAGATTGTGGTGCTTAAGGAGGGTGAGATAATTGAGAGGGGAACACACGATACACTTATTGGTGCAGGCGGAATGTATTCGCATTTGTGCCAGTTGCAGAATTACAAATAGAAAATAAAAAACTTATATACTATGGAGAGATCCTTGAATAAAATTTTGGAAGAGAGTTTCAGGAAAAACTGGGACAAGGCAGCCCTGTCTGATTTTAAAGGCATTACCCTTCATTACAGGGATGTGGCAAGGAGAATAGAGAAATTGCATATCATATTCAATATCTGCGGAGTGCAGAAAGGGGACAGGATTGCAATATGTTCCAGGAATCAGGCTAACTGGGGAGTTGTGTTCCTGGCTTCACTGACATATGGAGCAGTTCCAGTACCAATCCTTCACGAGTTCAAGCCGGGTAATGTGCACCATATTGTAAACCACTCCGATTCAAGGGTGCTGTTTGTGGGAAATATGGTGTGGGAGAATCTTTCTGAGAGTGAGATGCCTAATCTTGAAGCCATTATCCTTATTGATGATTTCTCTCTCCTTATGTCAAGGAGCGAGCAGATTACAGATACAAGGGAGAGGCTGAACGAGATGTTCGGGAAGAAGTATCCGAAGAGTTTCGGCCCGGGAGATATCAATTACCATGAGGAGGACAGTGGTGAGGAACTGGCAATGATAAATTATACCAGCGGAACTTCGGGGTTCTCAAAGGGTGTGATGCTCCCTTATAGGGCTTTGCTTTCCAATGTCCTTTTTGCCAAAGAGGTTATGCCAAATATAAATAACAAGTCCAATATTGTTTCTATGCTCCCTACAGCCCATATGTATGGAATGATGTTTGAGTTCCTGTTTGAGATGGCTGTAGGTGCCCACGTGCATTTCCTTACCAGAATTCCGAGTCCAAGGATAATTATGGAGGCATTTGCCACTATAAAGCCGGATGTAATCATTTCTGTTCCGCTTATAATTGAGAAAATATACAAGCAGAAACTGCAGCCTATCATAAACAAGACCAGCATGAAGGTTCTGCTGAAACTGCCTGTAATAGACCAGATGATGCAGGCCAGGATAAAGGATGAGCTGGTAAAGACTTTTGGCGGAAATTTCCAGCAGATAATAATTGGAGGTGCAGCGTTCAATAAGGAGGCGGATGAGTTCTTCAACAAGATAGGTTTCCCTTATACCGTAGGGTATGGTATGACAGAGTGTGCCCCTATAATTTCGTATGCGCCGTGGAACAAGACCAAATTGTTCTCTTGCGGCAAACCTGCGCCAAGGATGGAGATAAGGATTGCTTCTGCGGATCCGGGAAAGATTCCGGGAGAGATTCAGGTGAGGGGTGCCAATGTGATGTTGGGATATTACAAGAACGAAGAGGCGACTGCAGAGTCCTTTACCAGTGACGGATGGATGAGGACCGGCGATATGGGTATAATTGATGAGGATGGTTATCTGTTTATAAAAGGAAGGTGCAAGAGTATGATTCTGGGCCCTTCGGGACAGAACATTTATCCTGAGGAGATTGAGACCGTGATAAACAATATGCCGTATGTGATTGAATCCCTTGTAGTGGATTCGAACGGAAAACTGATAGCACTTGTTTATCCCGATATGGAACTTGCCGGCAAAGAGGGGCTTGACAAGAATGATATCCTTAAGAAGATGGAGGAGAATATTGCGGCAGTTAATGTGGATATGCCGAATTATTCAAAGATAGCAGGGGTGAGGGTGGTTCCTGAAGAGTTTGAGAAGACTCCAAAGAAGAGTATAAAGAGGTATATGTATCAGCAAAACAGTTAGATATGGATTCCAAACAGTTGCAGTTTGACAAGAGTTACCTTAAGATGGCAGGCATATGGGCAAAGAACTCATATTGTGTGCGCAGACAGGTTGGTGCTCTGATTGTAAAGGACAGGAGCATCATTTCAGACGGATATAACGGCACCCCTTGCGGGTTTGAGAATGTCTGTGAGGATGAGCAGGGATGTACCAAGCCGTATGTGCTGCATGCTGAGGCGAATGCCATTACCAAGATGGCTAAGTCGAACAACAGCAGTTTGGGGGCAACTTTGTATGTTACGGCAGCTCCTTGTATGGAGTGTGCGAAACTTATAATACAATCAGGCATTTCGAGGGTTGTATATAGGGATGCATATAGAGTTACTGACGGTCTGGATCTGCTTGTGAGGGCAGGTGTTAAGGTGGAGCAGATTGAGGCTTCGATGCTGGAGGAGGATTAACTGGAGAGGTTATGGAAGAGACAAAAAGGAGAAAATGGATAATGCTCCTGTGGGCATTCCTTGTGCTGCTGGTATGCAGCATGTATGTGGGGAAATGCAACAAAGGGAGGATGGAATTGGCCGTAGATAACCACAAGTGGGACAAACTGTTGCTTGTACTGGAGCAGATAGACCGCAATTATGTGGATTCTATAGATTATAATGCGGTTATGGAGAAGGTGATACCTGCTCTTATGGAGAATCTGGACCCGCATTCGCTTTATCTTCCGCCAACAGAACTTGAGGCTGCAGATGAGTCGCTTGAGGGTAATTTCAGCGGTATCGGCATACAGTTCAATGTTCCTGCAGATACTGCCATTGTGATAAGTGTGATTGGAGGGGGACCGTCGGAAAAGGCGGGCCTGCTGTCGGGAGACAGGATTGTGAAGGTTGATGGCAGGACGGTGGCAGGTGTGAAGATGAACCAGGATTCCCTTGTGAAACTGCTCAAGGGGCCTCAGGGTTCCAAGGTGCATCTGGAGGTGAAGAGGGATAACCTTAAGGAACTTGTGCCGTTTGATATAATAAGGGATAAGATTCCGGTAAAGAGTGTTGATGTTTCCCTTATGTTGGACAACAAGCTTGGATATGTGAAACTTTCAAAGTTCAGCAAGACAAGTTACAGGGAGTTTATGACGGCAATGATACCTCTTGTTGCCGCAGGGGTGGAATCCCTGATTTTTGACCTGAGGGACAATACCGGAGGATATCTTGACCAGGCATTGCTGTTGTCGAAGGAGTTCCTCAGAAGCGGAGAGGATATAGTGTATATGGAGGGTCTGCACAGGGAGAGGCAGGAGTTCAAGGCTGATGGAAGCGGACTGTTGCAGGATATAGACCTGTATGTGCTCATAAATGAGAATTCTGCATCATCTTCTGAGATTTTTGCCGGAGCAATCCAGGACAATGACAGAGGAACCATTGTGGGTAGGCGTTCATATGGCAAGGGACTGGTGCAGGAGCCGATATATTTTACGGACAAATCGGGCATAAGACTTACCGTAGCCAGGTTCTATACTCCAACAGGGAGATGTATACAGAAGCCATATTCAGATGATTATCAGATGGATATACTTGAGAGGTACAGACACGGGGAGATGGTTTCTGCCGACAGCATAAAGAGGGTTGATTCCCTCAAGTATGTTACCCCAAAAGGGAAGATTGTGTATGGCGGTGGAGGAATTATTCCAGATGTCTTTGTGCCTATAGATACAGTTGGTGTAACCGATTTTCTCATTGCATCCAACAGGAAGAGCCTTATTGTGAAGTACAGCAATGTGCTTGCTGACAAATACAGGGCGCAGTTGAGGGATGTGGAGAGTTTTGAGGATCTGGAGAAACTGATAGCCACTATAGATATGGAGGGAGGGTTCCTTGCATTTGCCAGACAGAACGGGGTTGTGCCAAAAGGAAATGATTGGAATGAGTCCAAAGAGGTTATATTGCTGCAGCTGTGCGGATTGTTCGGAAGATATACCATTTTGGACGACAATGCATTCTATCCTTATATCCTGAGGATTGACAATGTGGTGGACAAGGTTAAGGAACTTGAAAAGGAAAAATAGAAACACTTAAAATAACTTGAATTATGGCAAAAATTATTGGAATGGCGGCAGACCATGCAGGCTATGAATTGAAAGAGGCTTTGAAACCCCTTCTGAATGAGTTGGGTTTTGAGGTAAAGGATTTTGGAACACACTCTGTTGAGAGTATGGATTATCCTGATGTTGCACATCCCCTTGCAGAGGCAATTGAGAATGGTGAGGTATGCTGCGGTGTTGCAATGTGCGGTTCTGCAAACGGCATAAGCATGACATTGAACAAGCACCAGGGAATAAGGGCAGCAATCTGCTGGAATCCTGAACTTGCTTCTTTGGCAAGACAGCACAACGATGCAAATATCCTTTCGCTTCCTGCAAGGTTTATCTCACAGGATGAGGCAAAAGAGATAGTGAAGGCTTATTTTGCAGCTGAGTTTGAGGGAGGAAGACACCAGAGGAGAGTGGAGAAAATTGCTTGTAAATAATTTTTGATGGAAGAGAAATTCCTGACCATAGACAAAGACTCAATCCAGATGCTGCAGGGAAACATTGATGATTATCCCTGCGGCATTGTGATTCCTATAGACAAGCCTTACAGATGGACATCTGCGGATGTTGTAAGGAAGGTGAAGTTCATTGCCCAGAAGCATTTCCACAAGAAGAACCTTAAGGTGGGACACGCAGGTACCCTTGATCCGCTGGCAACAGGCATCCTTCTGGTGTGCATAGGGAAAGCCACCAAGCAGGCGGAAGCGCTCCAGGCGGAGAGGAAGGAGTACATTGCAGAGATTGAACTTGGTGCTACAACCCCTTGTTTCGATCTTGAAAAGGAGATAGACAAGAGATACCCATACGAACATATAACAAGGGAGATGGTGGAGCAGATGATTCCCCGGTTCATAGGAGAACAGGACCAGGTACCCCCAATTTTTTCTGCAAAACTTATTGACGGTACACGTGCTTATGAGATGGCAAGGGCAGGTGAGGAGGTTGTGATGAAACCAGCAAGGATAACAATTTACAATCTTGAGATATTGGAGTTCTCTTTGCCAAAACTTGTATTGAGGGTTGAGTGCAGCAAAGGGACATATATCCGCTCACTTGCAAGGGATGTTGGTGCCGCTCTTGAAAGCGGAGGGCATCTGACCGGACTGACAAGGACTTTGTCGGGAGGATTCGGGATAGGGAAGGCTCTGAAAATGGAGGACCTGGACCAGGTTATGAAGCGATGATCCAAAAATAAATGTAAAAAAGCAGGGGAAATGAAACTTTCCCTGTTTTTTTTCGTATAACTTGTACTTTTGACTTTTGTAAACAATAATATCATGAAACTATCACAATTTAATTTTCCCCTTACAGCAGAACAGATTGCAAAATATCCTGCAAAATTCAGGGACGAGTCAAGGATGCTGGTACTGCATAAGGATACAGGGGAGATTGAGCACAAGTTGTTTAAAGATATCATCAATTATATGAATGCCGGAGATACTTTTGTGTTCAATGATACAAAAGTGTTCAAGGCAAGGCTTAACGGAAACAAGGAGAAGACCGGAGCGGAGATTGAAGTGTTCCTTTTGAGGGAGCTCAATAAGGAGCAGCGTCTTTGGGATGTGCTTGTAGATCCTGCCAGGAAGATAAGGATTGGCAACAAACTGTATTTTGGTGAGGATGACTCGCTTGTGGCTGAGGTGATTGACAATACAACATCAAGGGGCAGGACACTTAGGTTCCTTTATGACGGAAGTTACGAGGAGTTCCGCGATGCACTGTTTTCAGTGGGTGAACTTCCAATTCCAAAATGGATAAGGACCAAGCCTGAGGAGATAGACAATGAGCGTTTCCATACAATTTTTGCAAAGAATGAGGGTGCTGTGGCAACTCCTGCTGCGGGCCTCCACTTCAGCAGGGAACTTTTCAAGAGAATGGAGATAAGGGATGTGAACTCCACTTACCTTACATTGCATATGGGACTAGGCCACTTCAGGAAAGTTGATGTTGAGGATTTGAGCAAACATAAGATGGATTCTGAGCAGATGACCATTACAGAGGAGACTGCAAACCTCATCAATTCAACCAAAGCAGCAGGCCATAAAGTTTTTGCTGTTGGCATTACAGTGATAAGGGCCCTGGAGACTCCTGTAACAACCAAGGCTGAGGTGAAACCGTATGTAGGCTGGACCAATAAGTTCATTTTCCCTCCATACCAGTTCTCGGTTGCCGATGCTCTTGTAACCAACTTCCATATGCCTCTCTCTACTATGCTTATGTCGGTTGCGGCATTCGGAGGTTTTGAGAATGTAATGAATGCATATAAGGTTGCCCTTAAGGAAGGGTACCAGTTCGGCACATACGGAGATGCAATGCTCATCATATGATGAGGTTGTAATCCTGTAACATTGAGGCGTCCCTACCGGGGCGCCTTTTTTCTTCCCGACAGTATATTCCCGGTGCAGAAAAGTACCCCTTTTTGCTCCGGATTCTGCCCGGAGTTGGCTTCCAGCACTGGGAAATACTCTTTTTTCCCCCAGAACTGCGGTGCCACAAACGTGTGGCCAAGAGGTTAAGTTTCATAATGTGCCCTACAGAACGTATAGGCCCTACTGGCTCTCCTAACCTGCATCACTTCATATAGGTTAAGCATGCAAATCTGCCCCAGATGCTCTGTATGGCACTTTGCCCCGCTTAACCTCTTGCGGCTGCCATATTAATTGAACCTTTTATCCGGCATATTCCATTTGCAGAAATATAGGTGCTATGTTCAGCCTTCCACCAGGCTTGCAATCTATTGCATCTGAGCCTGGCTCAGGAACTCGCCAACTGAAGTTGGCTCAAACAGGCCTGAGCCTGCAGGCTCATCTGCAATGATTGCTTACGCCGTTCCAGGATTCACATA
>JAGAKR010000020.1 GCA_017625535.1 Bacteroidales bacterium
GTCATGCCTGTTACGGTTTTCTTAGTCTTTGGATTCGCAACACTAAGGTAAGTGAAAACGCTGACATGGCAAAAACCTGGGCAACAAAATGTTGCCCAGGAACTTATAAAAATAATTATCAATTATGTTGCGGAATTAAGGTTCTCCTTCCCGATTTTTTATGTATCTTTACGGATTAGTATGGATAGCAAGAATACCACAGTTTCCGATTGCTTCAAAAGCATTGCAACGCTTTCTACCGGCCTGTTCAAGGATAATGGAAGCAAGTTTCTGGCATTTGCATATCCGGTAACCACAGAGGAGGAGATAAAGGGGATAATCCAGGGGCTCAAGAAAGAGTATTATGATGCACGCCACCACTGTTACGCATACAGACTGGGGCATACAGGAGCCATCTGGAGGATGAATGATGACGGGGAACCCTCATCCACCGCCGGCAGGCCCATATACGGCCAGATACTCTCCGCAGAACTGAGCGACATTCTTGTTGTGGTTGTAAGGTATTTCGGAGGTATAAAATTGGGCGTTCCAGGGCTCATAAGGGCTTACAAAACTTCCACCGCCGATGCCATAGCGAATGCCACAATCATTGAGAAAATTGCCACAGAGCCGTACCGCATCATATTTGATTACCTGCAGATGAACTCCGTAATGAAGCGGCTCAAGGATCTGGGGCTCACCCCTACAGACCAGCAGTTCAACCTCAGCTGTTCACTTCGGGTTGATGTAAGGCTGGCCCTCATCCCTTCATTCCTTGAAAGTTTTTACAAACTAGAGGGCTGCAGGATAGAGAAGGTTGAGGCTGAAACACAAGAAGACGAAAACATTTAAACATTAAAAATATGCCTAAGAGTCTAATTTCCATTCACGATTTCACAAAGGAAGAGATGCTGCACGTTTTGGATGTGGCACAGGAGTTTGAGAAGAACAAGGTTCAGACACTCCTGCATGACAAGGTTATTGCAACACTGTTTTTTGAACCGTCAACCAGAACCCGCCTAAGTTTTGAGACGGCATCAAACAGGCTTGGTGCAAGGGTAATAGGCTTCTCCGATGCCGGAAATACAAGCGTAAGCAAAGGAGAAACACTCAAGGATACCATAAAGATGGTTTCCAACTATGTAGACCTCATTGTAATGAGACACCCTCTGGAAGGTGCCGCAAGATATGCCTCTGAGGTTGCTTCAGTTCCTGTAATAAACGCAGGAGACGGTGCAAACCAGCATCCGTCACAGACAATGCTGGATCTCTACACCATAAGGCAGACCCAGGGGAGACTTACAGACATAAAGATAAATATGGTGGGAGACCTCAAGTACGGACGCACAGTACACTCGCTGCTGCAGGCAATGTCCCACTTCAATCCATATTTCACATTCACTGCTCCCGACGAACTCAAGATGCCGCAGGAGTACAAGGACTTCCTCAACTCAAAAGGGATTCCATACACAGAAACCCGCGAGTTGGAGGGCAACCTGAATGAATGCGACATACTCTATATGACCCGCGTACAGCAGGAGCGCTTCACAGACCCTATGGAATACGAAAAAGTGAAGAACACATACAATCTTACCGCTTCCATGCTCCAGGGGGCAAAGGAAAATATGAAAATCCTCCATCCGCTCCCAAGGATTACTGAAATTGCCCAGGATGTGGATGATACCCCTCATGCCTATTATTTCAAACAGGCAGAGAACGGTGTATATGTAAGGATGGCAATCATTGCCTATCTGTTGGGTTACAAATAATTGTCTATCGGGATTAAAAAAATTGGAATCATGGAAAAAGGTGGAAAAGAATTGAAAGTAAGTGCCATAAAGAACGGCACAGTATTGGACCATATACCTGCCAGCCAGCTGTTCAAGGTAATAAGCATCCTGGGGCTCAAGGACTGCCGCAACCAGATTACATTCGGAATGAATCTTGACAGCAAACTGCTGGGCAAAAAAGCCATCATAAAAGTTGCCGACAGGTTCTTTGAAGAGACCGAGATCAACAAGGTGGCCCTTGTTGCACCGGAAGCAAAAATCAACATAATAAAGAATTTTGAGGTGGTGGAGAAAAAAGTTCTCCGTGTTCCCGACGAAATTGTGGGAATAGTGAAATGTGCAAACCCTAAATGCATCACAAATCACCAGCCTGTACCAACAAAGTTCAGCACTGCATATGAAAATTCAGAACTGAAACTCCGCTGCCACTACTGCGAGAAGAACACCAGTTCCGACAATTTAAAGATTATAACAGAGAATTAGGTTTTTTATTCCTATTTGTTACTGAAATTTTCATATCTTTGAAAAATATTGACAAACATTAAAAATCAAATAAATATAAAGCATTATGAAAGCATATAACTTTAACGCAGGCCCTTGCGTACTTCCAAAACAGGCAATCGAGTCCGCTATTGAGGCTATCAGAGATTTTGACAACACAGGTATCGGTATCCTTGAGATTTCACACCGTACTCCAGGTTGGGAGAGAATCATGGCTGAGACTGAGCAGTTGTGGAGAGAGCTTTTGAACATTCCTGAAGATTACGCTGTAATGTTCCTTGGCGGCGGTGCTTCAACCCAGTTCTTTGAGGTTCCTGCAAACCTTCTAAAAACCAAAGCTGCATACCTTCAGACAGGTGTTTGGGCAAAGAAAGCTGTAAAAGAGGCAAAATTCTACGGTGAGGTACAGGTTGTAGCTTCTTCTGAGGACAAGACCTACTCATACATTCCAAAAGGATACACCATCCCTACAGATGTAGACTATTTCCACATCACAACCAACAACACAATCTACGGAACAGAGATCCACGAGGATATTGATTCTCCTGTAACTTTGGTTGCTGATATGTCTTCAGACATTATGAGCCGTCCAGTAGACGTAAAGAAATACGGTATGATTTACGGTGGTGCACAGAAGAACGTAGGTCCTGCAGGTGTAACTTTCGTTATCGTACGCAGAGACCTTCTTGGCAAAGTTGACCGTCCTATCCAGACTATGGTTGACTACCGCACACACTATACAGATGAGGCTAAAAACCGTTCTATGTTCAACACACCTCCTGTATTCCCTATCTTCGTAATGCACGAGACCCTCAAATGGGTTAAAGAGATGGGTGGTGTTGAGGCCATGTACAAAATCAACAAAGAGAAAGCGGAGCTTCTTTACAACGAGATTGACAGAAACTCATTGTTCGTAGGAACAGCTGCAAAAGAGGACCGTTCACTTATGAACGTATGTTTCGTAATGGCTCCTGGCAAAGAGGAGTTGCAGGATGAGTTCTTCAAATTCGCCAAAGAGCGCGGTATGGTTGGTATCAAAGGTCACCGTTCAGTAGGCGGTTTCCGTGCATCAATCTACAATGCTTGTCCAAAAGAGGCAGTTGAGGCATTGGTAGCATGCATGCAGGAGTTTGAGCAGCTTCACAAATAATTTCAAAATACATATGGGAGCATCTGCACATTGCTGATGCCCCCATATCTTTTTATCAGAAACTTAAAAAACACTATAGAAATGAAAGTATTGGTAGCAACCGAGAAACCGTTCTCAAAAGTAGCGGTAGACGGTATAAGAAAAATAGTTGAGGCTGCAGGCTATGAGTTTGCAACCCTTGAGAAATACACTTCACCAGCAGAACTTCTTGCTGCAGTTGCAGATGTTGACGCTCTTATCGTACGCTCAGACAAAGTTACAAGAGAAGTTGTAGAGGCTGCAAAGAACCTTAAGATTGTTGTAAGGGCAGGTGCAGGATTCGACAACCTCGACCTTGCAGCTTGTACAGAGAAAGGCATTGTTGCAATGAACACTCCTGGCCAGAACTCAAACGCAGTTGCAGAGCTGGCACTCTGTTTTATGATCTATATGAGCAGAAACCAGCTTACAGCAGGTACCGGTTCTGAACTTAAAGGCAAAACTTTGGGTATCCAGGCTTACGGCAACGTAGGAAGACTTGTAGCAAGCCACGCAAGAGGCTTTGGCATGAACATTATGGCATTTGATCCATTCGTTCCTGCAGAGGCTATGGAGAAAGAAGGTGTGATTGTTGCAAAATCACTTGAGGACCTTTACGAGAACTCACACTTCGTATCATTGCATATCCCTGCAACCGAGCAGACAAAGAACTCTATCGGCTACAATCTCCTTTCAAGAATGCCTAAAGGCGGATGTCTTGTAAACACTGCAAGAAAAGAGGTTATCAATGAGGAAGAGCTTATCAAAGTTCTCAGAGAGAGAGAGGACCTCAAATACATTACAGACGTTGCAACTGCAAACCACGCTGCAATAGCAGAGGAGTTCGGCAAACGCGTATATGGTACACCTAAGAAAATGGGTGCTGAGACTGCAGAGGCTAACGTAAACGCAGGTCTTGCAGCAGCAAACCAGATTGTAGACTTCTTCACTACAGGTAACAAGAGATTCCAGGTAAACAAATAGAAACCATTTAAAACTTACATAAACTATGGTAAAAGTTAAACCATTTGCAGCTATCCGCCCACCAAAAGCAATTGCAGCAGAGGTAGCATCACGCCCTTACGACGTACTTAACTCTGTAGAGGCAAAAGCAGAGGCTGGTGAGAAATCACTTCTGCACATCATCAAACCTGAGATTGATTTTGATCCGATTGCTGATGAGCACGGCCAGGCAGCTTATGACAAAGCCGTAGAGAACTTCAAACTATGGCAGGAGAGAGGATGGCTTGTACAGGATCCTAAAGAGAACTACTATGTTTATGCACAGACAATGGACGGCAGAACCCAGTACGGCCTTGTTGTATGCGCCAATGTAGAGGATTATATGACCGGTAAGATCAAGAAACACGAACTTACCAGAAAAGATAAAGAAGAGGACCGTATGATTCACGTAAGGAATCAGAACGCAAATCTTGAGCCTGTATTCTTCGCTTACCCTGACAACGCACAGATTAATGAGATAGTTGAAAGGACCATCAAGACAAAGGAGATTGAGTACGACTACATTGCTCCTGTTGACGGTTTCGGCCACAAATTCTGGGTGATCGACAACGAAGAGGACATTGCGGCAATCACAAACATCTTTGCTGGGATCCCTGCATTCTACGTTGCTGACGGCCACCACAGGACAGCAGCTGCCGCTCTTGTAGGCGAGGAGAAAAAACGCAACAACCCTAACCATACAGGTGAAGAGGAGTACAACTACTTTATGGCTGTAGTATTCCCAGAGAGCCACCTTAAGATCATTGACTACAACCGCGTTGTAAAAGACCTTAATGGAATGACTCAGGAGCAGTTCATAGAGAAATTGAACCAAGACTTCATTGTTGAAAAGAAAGGTACTGAGATCTACGCACCTTCAGGACTGCACAACTTCTCAATGTACATTGGCGGCGAGTGGTACTCACTCCAGGCTAAAGAGGGCACATACGACGATGCTGACCCAATCGGTGTATTGGATGTAACAGTATGTTCTAACCTTGTATTTGACAAACTCCTGGACATCAAAGACCTCAGAACTTCAAAGAGAATTGACTTTGTAGGCGGTATCCGCGGTCTTGGCGAGCTTAAGAAGAGAGTTGATTCAGGTGAGATGGTTGCAGCATTTGCATTGTATCCAGTTTCAATGAAGCAGTTGATTGACATTGCAGATACAGGCAATATCATGCCTCCTAAAACCACTTGGTTTGAGCCTAAACTCCAGAGCGGTCTTGCAATCCACAAATTGGAGAAATAATTGATGCTCCATATATAATAAAAGGTGGCTTTACAGCCACCTTTTATTATATATATCTTATCTCAAATCAAGTTTCTAGAAGAAAAGCAGAAACTCCAATGAAAGTTTGTCTTCATTGTAGTGAGCGTTCTTGAACAATTTTGAAAGATCCATCGTGGAGTTGAAATAGTGCTCATAGTTAAGTCTTAGCATACTTGTAAGTGCACCTGTATTGAAGACAACATTAGCACCTGCAGTAATCCTGTTTACTCCAAAGCCTCTGTCTGTAAGGTCATAACCCATAGCATCCCATCTAAGTACAGGCTCAACCCTCTTTACAGTAGGGTTGTCAACCTTTATTTTATACATACCCTCAAGATATGCAGCAGAGAGATAATCAGGATTGTAGGCAGCCTCTGTCTCCTGGCCGAAATTCTTTACCATATACTCAGCCTCAATCTTGAAGTCAGAATTTGCGTATCTTACATCTCCACCTACATACAAATCTGTATAACCGTCGTTCCTGTGGTTATAGAATTTTGCAGAAGCCCTGAAACCCTCTTTTGTTGAACCGAACTCAAGACGTCCACCTACAGCAACAGATTTAGTCCAGGTAGGATTGTTTATGCCTGCACCATTGTAAACACCCAATTCAGCATTGATAGGGAATCCCTCTTTCTTAAGGGCATATTTCATTGTAACTCCGATATCCCTGCTTGAAATGAAGTACTTTCCAACAAATGGTCTGTTTACATAATCCAAACTGTTAGGAGAGACTGTCCAAGGATTGAACAATGAAAGTCCGTGCTGTCCAATAGTAAACTGAAGCCTCTTAGAGGGTTTTACAACAGCATAAAGGTCAAGAACACTCAGCTTGTTCTCAGCAGAAAAATCTACCATAAAGCGGTACGAGAAAACTTTTGAAGCATCGCCCTGAACTCCAAGTCTGGCATTCTTTACTGAAAATCTTGAATAACCCTCTTCAGTACCTAATTCATACCTGGTCTTTAAAATCATTATTGGTTTTAATACATTATACTGTGTGCTCTCTCCATTCTCAACAACACTCTTTACAACACCTTTATTTGTTATCTTGTACGAAGTACCATCCTGTGCAAAAACAGGTAATGCGAGCAGAAATGCCAGCAAAAAAAGAAATAGTGATTTGGTTTTAGTCATAATAAATGGTTTATAATCAGGTGCAAATATAACAAAAAGAGCAATAGCCGCATAAAAAAAAGACCTTCAATCATTTCTGATTGAAGGTCCTGAAAGTTGGCGGCTACCTACTCTCCCACTTGGTATAGCAGTACCATCGGCGCTAACGGGCTTAACTTCTCTGTTCGGAATGGGTAGAGGTGGATCCCCGTCGCTATTACCACCATTA